>QKCP01000077.1 GCA_003246855.1 Ilyobacter polytropus | reverse complement strand
TGTTTTAATGTTGGTGATATTTAATTATAAAATTACGATTTCACTTATTTTGTATAATTCTCCATCAAATAACTTATTTAAATTGTATCTGCTATTCATGTTTTTGAAGATATTCAGGTAAATCAATTTAAATTTATCATATTATTTATTTAGGGGACTCTACTTATAAGATAATTAAGTAGATTTTATATTAATGAGGGAGGATACTTTGTAATAGTTTGGTAAATTGTGTTTAAGATTTACTTTAGGAGGATAAAATTATGAAGATGAAACCTAGAAGATTTATTTTTATTTATGTTCTTATTCAAGTTATTGCTATGAGTATACTAACAAGCTCTTGTTCTAAAAAAACAGAAAAAAAAGTGGTTAGAGTAGGAATTACGATATCAAATTTTGAAGACAAATTCATAAGTTATATATTAGCTCAAATGAAGGAGCACGAAAAAAGTTTTGACGGTAGGATAGATGTATTCTATTTGGATGCTCTAGAGGACACACAAAAACAAAAGGAACAAGTAAATTATTTTATAGAACAGGGTATGGACGCTGTCATAGTGCTACCTGTAGATACCGGTGCAACAAGTGAAATAACTAAATTGTTGACGCGTGCAGATATACCAGGGATATATATGAGTAAATTTCCCGATGAGTTAAGAGATGAGCAGCCTGCAGGAATATATTACATCGGCTCAGATGAGACGACATCTGGAGTTATGCAGATGGAATACCTAGCTAAGCTGCTAAATGGAAAAGGGGATGTAGCAATCTTGATGGGAGATCTTGGAGACAATGCTGCTTTTATGAGAACAGAGGGGGTAGAAAAGGTAGCGGAAAAATATCCAAATATCAACATAGTAGAAAAGGAGTCTGGAAAATGGATAACTCCTTTGGCGGAGAGTATAGTAGAAGAGTGGATTCTTTCAGGGAAAAAATTTGATGCCATTGCCTCGAATAATGACGAGATGGCTATAGGTGCAATAAGAGCGCTTGAAAAATATCAGAAGTTAGACGAAGTTGTAGTTGCTGGGGTAGATGCCACAAGAGAGGCTATTAATGAAATAAAAGTTGGCAAACTAGAAGCCACAGTTTTCCAAGATTCTAAAAAGCTAGGTCAGGGTGCCTTGAATATAGCTTTTAAAGTAGCAAACAGAGAAGCTGTACCAAAACAAACTTGGATACCATTTAAACTTGTTACTTCAGAAAATTATAATGAGTATATACAGTGATTATGAATAAATGTTATTAAAATTCAGTGTGAACAAATTTAATATGTCTTAAAAATAACATATAAAAAAGCCTTCAGCATGCCGAAGGCTTTTTTATATATTTTAGTGATAATTTAAGTTTTTAAAAATTTAAAATTTTTCCATTAGGTGTTTGTTTTGTTTTTTCCATTTCTTTTTTTTCTTGTTTGAATTATTAAGGCCATTTTTTTCTATAAATTGAAGCATCTCCTTGCTGTTTGCGCGGTATTCAAGTTGAAGTTTCCTGTTGTCTAGGCTATTTAGTAGGATGATGGTATCGTCTAATACCCAGGTGGAAGATCTCTCGTAGTTTATCTGAGCTCTTCCTTTACTTTTAATATAAGATGTATTTTTGTTGGAGTAGGTGGCAGCACCATATTTTTGGGTAAGTATCTCTTTTAATCTGTTGAAGGTTTTATCATCTCCACCTTTAATATCTTGGGAATATTCTCCGGAAATCAGCCTATTTTTAAGTAGTGTGTAAGATACATCGAACTCTCCCAGCTGAGCAATATTCTCTTTAAAAGAGTAAAGGTTGGTTTCCCACTCATAGCTGTTATCCTTTATTATTTTTTTATCTACTACTGTCCTTTCGATAAAGGCTTTACCTTTTTCCTGTCTTTTTATTTTTTCGATACTGTCGCCCCAACTTGCTGACCTGAAATTTGAAGCAAAGCTAAGTGAGCAAAACAGCATTGCAAGAATCAAGGAACATATTTTTCTCATTAAGACCTCCTTTATACATATGTTTTTTAGTTCATAACGCTATTTTGACGCTTAACACGGTAAAAAAGTCAAACCAGATTGAAAATTCGTTTTTATAGGCAAAGTTGAATGTGAATGTAAAATGCATAAAATTTTATAGATTCTCAAATTTAATATCAGAGCCAACTCTAATTTTCTTTTTATTTGGGATTTTTTCTCAGTGAAACAATATAAATTAAAATTATCTATGTTTATGCTGATTTTACACGTTATCGGATACAGAACAAGAAATTGTAATTTGTTTGGCTTTTCAATAAATATATTGTGTTTTTAATATATTTGCACTCAACAAAACATGAAAAAACCTTTGTAAAATTTTTCTGAATTTTAATCAAAAAATAATCTTTCTATGGTAAACTCCTACCTGAGGTTAAGAACGTTTAGCCTGAAATTATTATCCGTCTGAAAAACTTTGATGCCATTTTATAACTCACCTAAAAGTTTTCCGAGATTCTGAAAAAAATTCAAAATAATTTAAAGGAAAATAAATAAAAATATTTATATAATATTTTGTGGTTTCGAGTTATTGCAAAATAGTTTCAAAATATTTCAAGATGTTGTTCTGTAAAGATTTTGTTCTAAAATTAACAATATATTCTTTAACAGATTTTTAAAGAAATGATAGAGACTAGTAGATTCTAAACTATTCACAGGAGGTTTTTTTAAATGCTAAAAAAAGTTTCTCATACGGCTATTTTCTTTAACATCATCGAAAAAACTGCCTGGGATTTTTGTCTTGAAAAATCACTAGTTTTATCGTCTTCTTCAGTATCTTCAATGGACAAAGTGTCTTCAAAAATATCAAATTAAAACGGGGTAAGAATCTCTGATAATCTTGTCCCGTTTTTTATTTAAATTTCAAACTACATTTCAAGGGAGGGAAATTTGTGAAAGTAAAAGAAATCGATTTTAAAGCAACTCCTCTAGTGAGCATTTACGGGGAAAATTGTTTTGACGAAAAAACTATTAAAACAAGAGTTCCAAAAAGCATCTTCAAGGAATTCAAAAAAGTTCAAGCAGGTAAGCAAGAGTTAACTTTAGAGGTGGCAGAAGTTATTGCAAACGCAATGAAAGACTGGGCTATTGAAAAAGGTGCAACTCACTTCACTCACTGGTTCCAACCACTAACAGGAAGCACTGCTGAGAAACATGACTCATTCATCGACCCTACAGCTGAGGGAGACGTAATGATGAAATTCTCTGGAAAAGAACTAATAAAAGGAGAACCTGATGCATCGTCATTCCCAAGTGGAGGTCTAAGAGCTACTTTTGAAGCTAGAGGATACACTGCATGGGATACAACTTCTCCTGCATTTTTAAAAGATGACAATACAGGAACTACACTATATATCCCAACAGCGTTCGTTTCGTACACTGGGGAAGCTCTAGATAAAAAAGTTCCACTATTAAGATCTATGGAAGCTGTTGAAAAACAAGCTTTAAGAGTTCTTAGAGTTCTTGGAAACGAAACAAGCCAAAAAATATCTGCAACTGTTGGTGCAGAACAAGAATACTTCCTAATCGAAAAAGACTTCTTCGAACAAAGACTTGACTTACTACAAGCTGGAAGAACTTTATTCGGTGCGGAAACAGCTAAAGGACAAGAATTAAACGACCACTACTTCGGAACTATCAAAGAAAGAGTAGCGGATTTCATGAGAGAGTTAGACTTCGAATTATGGAAACTTGGAGTTTCTTCAAAAACTAAACATAACGAAGTTGCCCCTAACCAATTCGAGATCGCTCCAATATTTGACACTGCAAACGTAGCTACAGACAGAAACCACGTAACTATGGATACTATAAACAAAGTAGCAAGCAGACACGGACTAGTAGCTCTACTACACGAAAAACCATTCGCGGCAGTAAACGGATCAGGAAAACACAACAACTGGTCACTTTCAACTGACGATGGAATAAACCTATTAGAGCCTGGGGACAACCCACATGACAACGCTCAATTCCTATTATTCCTTTCTGCAGTAGTTAAAGCTGTAGATACATATGCTCCACAATTAAGACTTTCAGCTGGAAGTGCAGGAAATGACCACAGACTTGGAGGACACGAAGCTCCGCCTGCAATCATCTCTATCTTCTTAGGTGACGAGCTAGAAGGAGTATTCAAAGGAGTTGCTTCTGAAGGTGCTAAACACCTAGAAATCGGTGTAGACTCACTACCAAAATTACCTAGAGATATCACAGATAGAAACAGAACTTCTCCATTCGCATTCACTGGAAACAAATTCGAATTCAGAATGGTAGGATCTAGCGCTTCTATTTCATCATGCAACATCATTCTAAACACAGTTGTTGCAGAAGTACTTAGCCAATTTGCTGACAAATTAGAAGCTTCATCTGACATAAACGAAGCTATCAAAGAAATAGTTGCAGCTACATATAAAGAACACGGAAGAGTAATCTTCAATGGTAACGGATACTCAAAAGAGTGGGTAAAAGAAGCTGAAAGAAGAGGACTTCCAAACCTTAAATCAACAGCTGAAGCGTTGAAATATTACAATGCACCTGAAACTGTTGCAGTATTTGAAAAACATAATGTACTTGTAAAAGCTGAGTTAGATTCTAGATACAACATTTATGCTGAAGAGTATGTAAACTTAATCAACATTGAAGCAAACGTTATGCTTAAAATGGCTACTCAAGAAATCTACCCAGCTGCAAACAAATACGTAGCAGACTTAGCTAAAACTTTAAACGAAGTAAAAGCTAGTCTTGGTGAAACTGAACTTATGGAAACTCAAAAAGCTCACCTAGTAGAAGTACTAGAAAATGCTAAAGGGTTGAAAGAAGCCGCTCAAAAACTTAGAACTACACTAAAAGAAACTAAAGATATCGAAGATGCTGGAGAATTAGCTCTTGCATTCAGACAAAAAGTTCTTCCAGCTATGTCTACACTAAGAACTTACGGAGACGCTTTAGAGTTACTTGTTGAAAAAGCTCTATGGCCATTCCCTACTTACGAAGATATGCTGTTCAAATTATAATTATAAAAGAGGGCTTAGCCCTCTTTTTTGTTTTTTTGTAAAAACTCAGCTATAATAATATAAAAACATGCAATAAAGGGGGAAGGAAAAATGAGCAAAACTATACTTATTTGTCCGTATTGCGGTGGGAAAAACAGCATAGACAGGGATAAAGCTGGAGCAAAACTTAGGTGTGGGCATTGCAAAAATGTTTTCAAAGCTATAAATGAGCCAATAAATATAAACAGTTTATCATATGAAAAAGAAGTGCTAAATATGCCTGGATATGTACTTTTGGTATTCTATTCTGATACCTGTCCACATTGCAGAAACCTCATGCCGGCTTTAGATAGTATTGCAAGGGAAAGAGCAGGCATTTTAAGGGTGGCCAAAGTCAATACGGCGCATGACATAGAGTTAGCCAGCAAATATCAGATTAGGGGTGTCCCAAATCTGTTTTTATATAAAGACGGTAAGCAAGTGGCAAAGCTTCCAGGTGCAGTACCTAAACCGGAATTGGACAATTTCTTGAATTCTAATAAAGTCCTATAATATAGAATAAGAAATTTTATTTATATACACACAACAATAAAATAATTATTTAATAATTAAAAACTAAAACTTCATAATATGAAGTTTAAAAATATAGGCACAAAATAGTTAGAGTTGAATTATAAGGTTCTGATTATTTTTTTAATTTTTTTTAATAAGAATTTTGTATAAACGGGATATAATTGTCTTAGTAATGTTATAATTTAGGAGGAGTTATGAAGAAGTTAATCGCTACACTGATCTGTGTATTGATATACACTAATATAAATGCAATTACGGTACTTGTTCCCAAATCTCCGCCTACTATACCCGTTATAAAAGCTATGCAGGATAGTGCAGATATGGACATAGAGTATTACACATCTGTGAATACACAAATAATCCCTAAAATAATAAAAAATGAAGATTATCTATATCTAATTCCGACAAATCTGGCTGCAAAACTTTCTTTAAAAGTTAATGATATAAGACTTTTAAGTGTCTTGAGTACAGGACTTTTGTCAGTTGTGGGAATTGAAGAAATGGGAAAGATTAGTGGATTGGAGGGTAAAAAACTCTATATAGGAGCTCAAGGTTCATCACCTGATGTAATAACCAGGTATATCCTTTCGAGGCACAAAACACAGCCTAATATAATATACCGTTCATCAGAAGAGATATTTAAACTAGCTGTCTCTAAAAAGTTAGAATTCGCCGTACTTCCTGAGCCTCTAGCAACTATGGCGCTATTAAAAAATAGTTCTCTTAAAAGGCTCTTCGTGTTAAAAGAGGAGTGGAGAAAGATAAATGGAGTAGATTCTATACCTCAAGTTGGACTTTTCGCAAGCCAATCTTTTATAGAAAAAGAAAAACCACAAATAGAAAAGCTTCTCCGTAGTCTAGAGAGGGCAGTTGCCTGGACAAACGAGAATCCATACAATGCTGCTAAAATTGGCATAGAAAAAATGAATCTAAATTTTGAACCAGATGCACTGAGTATCTCGATACCATATATGAATCTGGTGTATATAGACTCTAAAAATTCTAAAGAAGATCTTATAAAATATTTTGAAGCTCTTATTGAAATGGAGGAGAATGTTCTAAATGAACTGCCTCGGGAGGAATTTTATGAAAGCAAGATTAATTAGCCTTCTCTTTATATTAACCGCATGGCAGATAGCATCTAAATTTTATGACCCTCTAATACTTCCATCCGTTATGGATGTAGGTAAATCCATGTTATACATATTTAAAAGTGGTGAACTATATAGTTCTATTTTTTACAGCAGCATAAAACTTATTTTAGGACTTTTTTTCGCTGTTTTTGCTGGTTTTTTAATAGGTTTGTGGATGGCAGCCAGTAAATTTATGAAAAATATCCTGCATCCCATGGTGGTATTTTTACAGTCAATTCCGGTTATATCCTGGATACTGCTAGCTCTTATATGGTTTGTTCCTGATATAATCCCTATTTTTATATTAATAGTAAACGGCATATCCGCAATATCTTTTTCTGTTTATGAGGGAATAAAGGGTATAGATAAAAAACTTATAGAGATGGCAAAACTTTATAAAGTTGATAGGAAACGCTTGGTGTTAGATCTCTATATACCTTGTATTATTTCTAATTTTACAGGTTCTTTGAAGTCGGTTTTGGCCTCTTCGTATAAGGTCGTTGTAATGGCGGAGGTTATAGCGAGAACGGACAAGGGGATAGGTTCTAAGATAAACTGGGCTTGGATAAATATAGAAACATCTGAAATACTTGCCTGGAGCTTAGTAGTAGTGGCTCTGAGTTATATCTTAGAAAAGGTTGTGATTTCAAATATGGAAAAATTTCTGGTGAAGCTCTATGCTTAAACTTGAAAATATAAGTAAATTTTATGAAAATTTTGAGATATTCCGAGGGTTAAACTGTGAGTTTGAAGAGGATAAATTTACTGTGATATTAGGACCTTCCGGGAGTGGGAAAACCACTATTTTAAATATGATTTCAGGGTTAGATAAGAAGTTTAGCGGTAGTATACAGGGTTTACCTGGAGAGGTAAGTTACGTATTCCAAGAAGATAGGCTCCTTGATTGGAAAAATATTGAAGGAAATTTGAAATTTGTTGTGAATAATATGGATACCGCTTTTGAAGAAAGAATGGAAAATATATTAAGGATAATGGGGCTTAATGAGAAAAAGCATACTGCTGTAAGGAACTTAAGTGGCGGTGAGCGCAGGAGGGTAGCCATCGGCAGGGCGTTTTTTTATCCGAGCAAAGTGATATTGATGGATGAAGCTTTAAAAGGTTTGGATATCCTTCTAAAGCAAAATGTTATAAAAAAAATACTGGAAATATTTGAATTGGAGAAAAAAACTATAATATCTGTAAGTCATGACGTGGATGAGGCTTTGCTTATGGCGGACAGGGTATATGTCTTGTCTAATCCGCCGACAAAGATTGTAAACAGAATAGATATTCATATTGAAAAGTCTAAAAGGGAGCTGAGGGATAAAAGTCTTTTGAAGTATGAAACAATGATATATGACGCTTTGTTATCTAATATTTAGGGAAGTGAGAGTATGAGTAGTATAGATTCATATCAAAAAAAAGATATAAACAAAATAGTGATAATAAGATCTAAAACAATAGAGGAGTTTGAAGAGAAAATAATAGAGAGCTCTAAAAAATATAATATTGTAAAAACAGATTTCGGATCTACTAAGGACTATTTTTGGCTAAGGATGTATTGTACATAAAAATACTTGACATTTGAATTGTAATTTGGTACTATTATTTCTGACTAAAACATTGCCGCTTTAGCTCATCTGGTAGAGCAGCTGACTTGTAATCAGCAGGTGACTGGTTCGACTCCGGTAAGCGGCACCACTTTAAAAATAAATTTATTTAAAATACAGTAGACAGCTTAGGCTGTTTTTTTTGTTTTTAAAAAGTTTTTTACATGTTAAGTTAGTATCTGTACTGAAATTTTTTCAAATACCAGCAGGAAATGTGGAGATGTTTAGAATAATTAACTGTATTACTATGAACATTAACCGAGAAGCGAGGTGTAGAAAATGGCTGATAATGATTTCGAAAATGGAGAAATTTCTGGATTAGTCAGTGTAGACAGTCTGCTGCCTGATGAGTTGACAATAGTCCCTATTCTTAGCCGACCTATATTTCCAAATATAATGATCCCGATAACTTTTACGGGACATAAATTTTTGGAAAGTATAAGAAGGGCTTATGATAAGGAGAATAAATTCATAGGGCTTGTGTATATAAAGGAAAAAAATGATATCGACCTGTTCAAGTCAAAGCTGTACAGAGTGGGGACGGTAGTTAAAATACACAAGATAAATACGGTTTCAGCAGATACTATACAGGTAGTAGCGCAGGGCTTAAACAGGTTTGAGTACAAGAGGACTCTGGAGGTAGGAGATTTTATAAGGTGGAATGTGCAGTACCATAAGGATAGCGAAGAGGTATCCAGTGACGAAATAAAAGCCTATATGCTTGCAATAATGAGCTCGTTAAAGGATATTTTCAATCTGAACCCTATGCTGCAAGAGGAATTAAAACTCTTAATGTCCCAAGTTTCATATGATAAACCCGGGGTGCTTATTGACCTCATAGCCTCTATGCTTAAGATAGAAAATAAATATCTTCAAGAACTTTTGGAGACTTTTGACATAGAAGAAAGGTGCAAAACCCTCTTAACTCTTTTAAAGAAAGAGTTAGAGATAGCCCAACTTCAGAAGAAGATTCAAAAGCAGATAGAGGAAAAGGTGAGCAAACAACAAAAAGAATATTTCTTGAGGGAACAGCTGAAGCTTATAAAACAGGAACTCGGAATAGAAAAAGACGACAAGACTTCTGAAATAGAAAAAATCCAAGAAAAAATGAAAGGGTTGAAGTTATCTGAGGAGGCTTCAAAAGTCATTCAAGAGGAGATAGAGAAGCTCAGTCTGCTAGATTCGAATTCCCCAGAGTTCCATGTAACCAGGACTTATCTGAACTCTATAGTGGAGCTCCCGTGGAATAAATTTACACGGGATAGGCGTGATATAAAAAAAGCCCGTGCAATACTGGACAGAGATCATTATGGACTTCAGGATGTAAAAAAGATAATATTGGAATTCATAGGAACTATAATTAAAACAGGGAATGTAAGCGGATCCATACTCTGCCTTGTAGGTCCTCCTGGAGTGGGGAAAACCTCTGTAGGAAAATCGATTGCTGGCGCACTAAACAGGAAATTTTATAGATTTTCTGTTGGCGGGATGCACGATGAAGCCGAGATAAAAGGGCACAGGAGAACTTATATAGGCGCAATGCCTGGAAAAATAATACAGGCTTTAAAGAGGGTAGAAAGCGCTAACCCAGTAATTATGCTAGATGAGATTGATAAAATAGGGACAAGTTTCAGGGGGGATCCAGCATCTGCACTGCTAGAAGCCCTAGATCCGGAACAAAACAAGGATTTCTTAGATCACTATCTGGATGTAAGATTCGACCTGTCAAAGATACTTTTCATAACCACCGCCAACCAGCTAGATACCATACCTAGGCCGCTGCTTGATAGGATGGAGGTAGTGCAGCTCCCAGGGTACATCCTGGAGGAAAAGGTAAAAATAGCAAAAAAATACCTAATACCAAATCAGATGGAAACTCATGGGCTGAATAAGGATGAGGTGAGCATAACTACGGGAGCCTTGAGCGATATAATAGATAAGTATGCCAGGGAAGCCGGGGTAAGAAATCTTGAAAAGTCCATAAAGAAAATAATGAGAATGACTACTCTTAAACTGGCCGAAGGAGAAGAAAATAAGATAGTAGTCACCAAACAAAACTTGGAAGAATTTTTAGGGAAACCTGTGTTCGTTACAGAAGAACTCTATCAAAAACAGGTGCCAGGTGTTACACTTGGTCTAGCTTGGACATCGCTCGGAGGGGCCACACTCTATATAGAGGCCACAGCCATCAGCGAAAAGTCCAAAGGATTTAAGCAAACAGGACAGTTAGGAGATGTTATGAAGGAATCCTCCGAAATAGCATATTCTTACGTAAGAGCCTTACTGTGTAAAGAAGATATAAGTGAAGCTGAAAAAGATTATTTCGAGAACCATCTGGTCCACCTGCACGTTCCGGCAGGTGCTACGCCAAAGGACGGGCCATCTGCGGGGATAACAATGGCGCTTGCACTTTACTCCCTATCTAAAAATAAGCCGGTAAAAAAGGGAGTTGCAATGACAGGCGAACTCACATTAACCGGGAAAGTTCTTCCGATAGGTGGGGTAAGGGAGAAGGTGATAGCGGCCAGAAGAGTCGGAATATATGAGCTTATCATCCCAAAAGACAATAAAAATGATTTCAATAGACTTCCTGATTACATAAAAGAAGGGATGAAGGTAAATTACGTAGATTATTTTGCAGATGTATTAAAAGCAGCCTTTGACTAATAGAGCAGCCGGCCTTCGGGCAGGCTGTTTTGATTTTAAGGGGGATGATAATATATTGCCTCTTTTCTGTTTAAAGAGAATATAGTATAATGATGTTTGATTTGTAAAAATTCGATATCGTGCTAGTGGCCAATTAAGCGTGTTACATATGAATATTCGATGGAGGTGCCGTGAATTACACTTATATTCTAAAATGTTCGGATGGAAGTTTTTACACTGGCTGGACAACGAATATTGAAAGGAGACTGAAAGAGCACAACAGCGGTAAGGGTGCCAGATATACCCGGGCCAGGTTGCCGGTTGAACTGGTACATTTTGAGGTGTACGAGACAAAAAGTGATGCGATGAAGAGGGAGTGCGAAATAAAGAGCATGCCTAGAAGATTAAAAATAGAATTGATGTTAAAATCTAAAATTAAGTAAATAAAAATTTTGACATATCTTGGAAAAGAAAGTAATATAAAAGTGTAAAACTTTAAAAGTAGATAAAATTTTGAAATATAGTTATGGGGGAATAAATGGATAAGGATTTTTTAAAGGAATTATTAGCAACATCTTCACCTTCCGGTTGGGAAATGGATATACAGAAAAAATGGAAAGCGTATGTTGAAAAATTTGCCCATGAAGTAAAGACGGATAATGCAGGAAATGTTTATGCTATTTTGAATCCAGAAGCCGAATTCAAGGTGCTTTTGGCAGCACATTCAGATGAAATAGGTTTTTTGGTGACTAGAATAGACTCGGATGGTTATCTATATTTTACTAAGCTAGGGGCTATAAATCCAAAACTAGCAGTAGGGAGAAAGGTAGAAGTATTCGGCTACAATAAGAAAATAAATGGAATAGTTGGAGTAAATGCTGAACATCATGGCGGCGTCCCTGATGACGTTGAGGTAGAGCAACTGCATATAGACTGTGGATTTACTTCAGATGATGAAGCTAAAAAATTTGTCCAAATTGGAGACCCTTTAGTATATAAAACTGAAGTTGAACTTTTAGAAAACGGCTTGATAAGTTCCAGAGGGCTTGACAATAAAACCGGTATGTTTATGTTAGCGGAAGTACTTAAAAACTTAGCTAAAAAAAGTGTGAAAATAGGAGTCTATGCTGTGAGTACAGTGAATGAGGAAACAAATATGGGAGGCGCTTATTTTGCAGGATCTAGAATAGAGCCGGATATGTCCATAGTTTGTGATGTCACGTTTGCAACTGACTATCCTGGAGTTGACCAGAGTAAATATGGAGCCGTAAAGCTAAATGGCGGTCCGGTTTTAGCAAAGGGAGCACCTGTGAACCACAAAATTAATTTTTTACTTGAGAAAACTGCTAAACAGCTCGGGATAAGCTTGCAGTATGAAATTACGCCTAGGAACACAGGAACAGACGCAGATAAAATACGAACGACAGGCAAAGGTGTTCCTGTGGCACTGCTGTCTCTGCCTGTCAGATATATGCATTCGCCTGTTGAGGTGGCAAGTTTTGAGGATATGGAAAAAGAGGTCAAACTACTATCGGAAGCACTGGTAAGTATAGGCAAAAAAATTAATTTAAATATTTTAGAATAACTCTTGACAAAGTTGTTCTTAAAGTATATAATGAGAATGTAAACAGAACAAAAAGTTCCTTAAAAAAGCTTACAACCCATATAAATATATATTATTAAACATCTAAAAAAGGCAGGACCCCTCCTGCCTTTTTTAGTTTCCGTAGTTTTTTTCACAATAAAACCCCTTTTGAATTAGTATATTTGAAAAACTGTAAAAAATGAGCTTAAACCATTTTAAAACTAAAAAAGATTTGAAACAATCCGAATAATACGATATAAATTTTATATAGATAATCTGATGAAAAACTGTAAAATCTAATTGACAAAAAACAAAAAAGAAGTATAATAGACTAGTCGCTTAATTTTGAGGAATAAATTTAGTAAGACTAAACATTTTTTTATGTATTTAATGAGTGAAAATATAACGAATACAGTGTACGCAAGCGGAGACTGTGAAAACCATGCTACTATCATACGAAGTGCGCTAGGATTTATATAATTTTAAATCCTATTTTTTATGAATAAATGTTTAGTATTGATAAATTTTTAGTATAACCCTACTGATTCTCGGTTTGGTTTTTTTGAGTTAAAAAGTTTAGTAGAAGTAAATTATTAATTTAAAATAAGACGTTGAGATTTTTCAAGTTGCAAGCTGATGTGGGTTTCATTGGATATAAATGACAGCTGTAGCGTTTTAACTATATGTATATTTTTATGGTAAATAAAAGCATGAAAAGTCTAATAATGAATAAAGTCAGAAAAATTTAAATAGTTTAATATGAAATCAAAGATAATTTATATATATAAGGAGATTTAAGGAGGGATAGAATTGAAATTAGAAACTTTAGGAAGACACATATTGATTGAATATTACAACTGCGACGAAGAGGTAATGAAGAGCCCGGAGCTTATTGAAAAATATATGAACGAAGCGGCTAGAATCGCAAACGCAACTATAGTTAATTCAGTTTTCCATCACTTCAATCCATACGGTGTAAGCGGAGCAGTTATCATATCAGAATCTCACCTAGCTATACACACTTGGCCTGAATATGGTTATGCTGCTGTAGATGTATTCACTTGCGGGGATAAAATAAATCCATGGATAGCTTTTGACTACTTAGAAGAGATGTTTAAAGCTAGCAGAAGCGAGTCGATAGAGGTTCCAAGAGGGATGACAGAAAAAATAAAGAAGTTCCATCCAAACGGGAATGATTTTGGAGAAATCAAGTTTAAACCCGATAATTTATAGTATTAAATTTAAAATTGGAGGTAATAATGCTAGATTTATGGTATACAGAAAATCATACTGATACAGTAAGATTTTCTATAAAAGTTAAAAAACATATTTATTCTGCTAAGAGTCCTTTTCAGCAAATAGATTTTTTTGAATCTAAAGAATTTGGAACTTTTTTCACTCTTGACGGAATCATGATGGCAAATGAAAAGGATGAATTTATTTATCATGATATGATAACTCACGTTGCAATAGCCACCAACCCTGAAATTAAAAAAGTTTTGATAATAGGTGGAGGTGACGGAGGAACGGCAAGAGAAGTCAGCAGATATAAAAATATCGAAAGAATTGACATGGTAGAAATAGACGAGATGGTTGTAAGGGCATGCCAAAAGTACCTTCCTAAAACAGCCTGTAGATTAGAAGAAGATAAAAGAATCAACCTTTATTTCGAAGACGGGATAAAGTTTATTTCAAAAGTAGAAAACGAATATGATTTGATACTTGTAGATTCCACAGACCCGATAGGTCCGGGAGAAGGACTATTCACTACAGAATTTTACCAAAATTGCTTTAAGGCACTTACAGAGAATGGAATTCTTGTAAACCAACACGAAAGTCCTTATTATGAAAAAGAATCAAGAGAGATGAGAAGGGCTCACAGCAAGATAAAGAAAATCTTCCCTATAAGCCAAGTATACCAATTCCATATACCTACATACCCTTCTGGGCACTGGTTATTTGGTTTTGCATCTAAATCTTTAGATCCTATTAAAGATCTTGATGCTGACAAATGGAATGCTTTGGGATTAAAAACAAAATACTACAATACCGATCTTCATGTGGCAGCCTTTGCTCTCCCTAATTATGTTAAGGAGTTGCTAGAAAGTGAAGATGAATAAAAACATATCGACTTTTATGGGTTTTTATGGTGAATATGATAGATCAAAAGTGGTTGCGTTTGGAGCCCCGTTTGACGGGACAACTTCTTTTAGACCTGGAACTAGATTCGCCTCTGAATTTATGAGGATGGAGTCTTACGGACTTGAATCTTACAGCCCATATTTAGACAAAGATATGAATGATTATCAACTTTTTGATGCTGGAGACCTTGACCTGCCTTTTGGAAACGTACAAAGGGTGCTGGATGAGATATATGATTTTTCAAAAAGAGTGGTGGAAGATAACAAACTGCCCCTAATGATAGGAGGAGAACATCTTGTAAGCTTCCCTGCTATAAAAGCAGTCCATGAAAAACACCCTGAACTATACGTAATACATTTAGATGCACACACAGACCTAAGAACCGACTACATGGGAGAAGAACTTTCGCATGCTACGGTTATAAGAAGGGTGTGGGATTTAGTAGGGGACGGAAAGATATTCCAGTTCGGAATAAGATCCGGTGAAAAGTACGAATTTGAATGGAGCAAAGAACATACCAGTTTAAATAAATTTAATTTGAACGGATTAGAAGATGCTGTAAAAATGATAGGAGATAAGCCGGTTTATATTACTATCGATTTGGATGTTTTCGATCCTTCAATTTTTCCAGGAACAGGAACACCTGAACCTGGCGGGATAACTTTTAATGAAATGATGTCGGCAATGAAAGAATTTCAAAAACTAAATATTGTTGGAGCGGATGTTGTAGAACTATCGCCTCATTATGATACAACAGGTGTATCTACAGCAGTTGCTTGTAAAACCTTGAGAGAACTTGTATTGACAATGGTAAAATAGAAAGGGGTATACAGATGATAGATAAAGGAAGAGTATTTTTTACTTCAGAATCAGTAACGGAGGGGCATCCAGATAAAATGGCAGACCAAATCTCCGACGCTATATTGGATGCAATATTGGCAGAGGATCCGAAAGCTAGGGTGGCGTGCGAAACTATGCTTACAACTGGGATGGTTATGCTAGCTGGGGAAATAACTACTACTTGTTATGTAGATTTCCAAAGTGTTGTTAGAGAAGCTATAAAAGAGATCGGATATACAAGGGCAAAATACGGATTCGATTACGAAACTTGTTCGGTGCTTTCAGCAGTTCACGGGCAGTCTCCGGACATTGCCATGGGTGTAGACGAGTCACTGGAAAGTAAGCAAGAAGATATTCATGACGATGTTGAATCTCTAGGAGCTGGGGACCAAGGAATCATGTTTGGTTATGCAGTAAATGAAACTAAAGAGCTAATGCCTCTTCCTATAACATTGGCACATAAGCTTGCCAAAAGACTATCTGAAGTTAGAAAAGACGGGACATTAGATTACCTTAGACCTGATGGAAAAACTCAAGTCACTGTTGAGTATTTAGACGGGAAGCCTGTTAGGGTGGACACTATAGTAATCTCTACTCAACATGACTCAGAAGTGGAACATGAAAGAATAGAGCATGATATGAAAGAATATGTTGTAAACCATATAGTTCCTAAAGAACTTCTTGATGAAAAAACAAGATACTTTATTAATCCAACTGGAAGATTTGTAATAGGAGGACCACACGGAGATGCTGGTCTTACAGGAAGAAAAATCATAGTTGATACATATGGTGGAATGGGTAGACACGGCGGAGGAGCTTTTTCCGGAAAAGACTCAACAAAAGTTGACAGATCAGCTACATACGCAGCAAGATGGGTTGCTAAGAATATAGTTTCAGCTGGACTTGCAGACAGATGTGAGGTACAATTTTCATATGCTATAGGGGTAGCGCATCCTACTTCAATAGCTGTGGATACTTTTGGGACAGGGAAAATAGAAGATGAAAAAATAGTTGAAATAGTAAATAAAGTATTCGATTTAAGACCTGGAGCAATAATAAGAGATCTTGAACTTAGAAAACCAATATTCAAGAAAACAGCTGCATACGGTCACTTTGGAAGATCAGATTTTGATTTCCCTTGGGAGAGAACAAATAAGGTTGAAGAAATAAAAGCATTACTTGGATAACTAAAAGAGACCTTTTGGTCTCTTTTATTCTAATTTTTAAATTTAAAATGCGTTATTTGTATAGTTAGGCGATTTAAATTGGAGATGATGATGTGGAAATTGGTAAGAAGATAAGACGACTTAGACAAGAAAAATTATTAACTCAAGACGAGCTGGCTAGTAGGTGTGAACTATCAAAAGGGTTTATTTCTCAACTTGAAAGAGATCTAACTTCGCCTTCAATTGCCACTCTTATAGATATATTAGAGGTGTTAGGTACAAATCTTAAGGATTTTTTTAATGAAGATGAGGAAGAAAAAATAGTTTTTTCTAAAGAAGATGCCTATGAAGTGAGTGATGAGGAATACAAATATAAAATAGATTGGATAATCCCTAACGCACAGAAAAACCAGATGGAACCTATTTTACTTACACTTGAAAATGAAGGTAGATACAAGGAAGAGCTTGCCCACGAAGGTGAGGAGTTTGGTTATGTATTGACAGGAAGCGTATATGTGCACATAGGAAATAAAAAATATAAAGCCAAAAAAGGTGAAAGTTTCTATTATAAGCCCAAGTACAACCATTATATATCAAATGCAGGAAGGGCGCCTGCTAAAATTTTATGGGTTTGTACACCACCATCATTTTAATATATCCTGTAAGAATTTAAAAAGCCAGAGTAAAGCCGAGATTAATTTCTCGGTTTTTTTATTTAGTGTATTATTGAAACAAGTGCGCCGCTTAAAATAAAAAGACCTCTATGAAATTTTATAATAATCTTAGTATAAAATGTATCGAAATTCAAAGCACAAGAATTATCTAAGAGATAAATTCAACCGCTATCATTCCATTGTAATTAGAGGTTAAAGGGAGAATATATCCCTTATAAGACTTAAAAAAGAAAATAGATTTCAGCAAAATATCAGGTTATTTCAAAGCTACAGAATTTTTTTGGAAAATAGACATGACATACCATCTTTTAAAATTATCATCTAACAACCCATAAACCTACACGTTAATTTTTATTTGAGCGTGGATCAGAATCAATTATTTATTATATTTTAAATGATATTTTGACTATAATACACAAAATATATTATTAATTCTAAATAAAACTTAGAATAATAGGTTTTATACTAAGTTTTGTTTTAGATATTTTTCGATTATCAACAAATTGTAGATGCTATAATTTGTTAATAATCTTTTTTAAATTGCACATTTTTTTATTACTCATGTGAATTTGTGAGTGAGATATGTTTGAAGTTTGAAAATTGCTAATACCCCCAAAAGCCTATATCGAGATATAGGCTTTTGGGGGTATTAGCGCATGCATAATGAGTAAAACCTGTGCTTACATTTGAAATAAGAAGGGAAAGGATTTCTGAATTTTATATATTAAAAAAATATTTATTTTTTAATATACGGATTAGTTTTTTTAATCTCATCCTAGTTTGTACTTTTAGACTTTACTTAATAGAAACAAAATAAAAATAAATTCACTTTAATTTTCTTCGAAGCCAAAAAATATTGTATAGCTTTATTTACAAGGTTTATAGATCATTAGTGAAAATATACGGAAGTTTGAAAAGTTAAGAATCATTTTTTTTCTTATGTATTCAAAATTATGTTCCGACTATAAATTACGTATATAATTGTCTATAAAATTAGCACTTATTTAATAAAAATTTAAGAATATGGTATTGACTTAAAATATATTAAAATGATATAATAAGCGAACTAATAAATTAAACCTTGTTTTAAAAGGTTTTCACATCATTATGCCCATATATAACAGCATATATTTATTAGTAAAAGATTAAAAAAACTCGTTTTTTTTTAATCTTTTACTAAATTAAATGAATAAATGAAATATAAAAAAGAGGTGAAACATATGAGTAAAAACAGAGGTGAATGGGGCTCGCGTATAGGATTTATAATGGCGGCCATCGGATCAGCAATAGGGCTTGGAAATATATGGAGATTCCCTTACACGGTAGCCAGTAACGGAGGAGGAGCTTTTTTAATACCTTATTTAGTAGCCCTTTTAACAGCAGGAATTCCGATTTTGATATTGGAATTTGGTCTTGGGCATAAAATAAGAAATAGCGCTCCTGGTGTATTCGGATCTTTAAACAAAAAATGGCAAGTGTTTGGATGGTGGCAGGCAGCGATTTCTTTCGTAATAACAACTTATTATGTAGTAGTAATAGCATGGGCTATGAGTTACTTCCTATTTTCCTTTAACTTAGGATGGGGAAGCGACCCCAAAGGGTTCCTGTTTGGAGATTTTTTAAAGTTAACAGACTCTCCAATGTCATTAGGAGGACTTAATTTTAAAGTCGCCATACCACTAAGCATAGTATGGGCTGTAAACTATATAGTGCCTGTACTTGGAGTGAAAAATGGAATTGAAAAAGCCAATAAAATACTTATGCCGATGCTTGTGGTATCGCTATTAATAATGGTAGTAAGAGGACTTACCTTACCTGGAGCTATTGATGGATTGGACTACTACTTCAAACCTGATTTCAGTAAATTAGCCGATGGAAGAGTGTGGTTGGCTGCTTACGGTCAAGTATTCTATTCACTTAGCATAGCATTTGGAATAATGCTTGCTTACTCAAGCTACCTACCTAAAGAATCTGATATAGTAAACAACGCATTCATCACCGGTTTCGGTAACTGTAGCTTTAGCTTATTATCAGGAATAGCAGTATTCAGCATATTAGGATATATGGCCAAATCACAGGGGGTTCCTGTACAAGAAGTGGCAAGTGCAGGAGTAGGGTTAGCTTTTATAGTATTCCCTAAGGCAATAAACGCCCTGCCTGGAATGAACAGCCTATTTGCAGTTATGTTCTTCGGTTCACTTGTTTTCGCAGGTATATCTTCTAGCATTTCACTTGTAGAAACTTTTTCATCAAGTATCGCAGACAGATTTAATATGAGCCGTATTAAAGCACTTAGCATAAGCTGTGGCATCGGGTATTTGGTTTCTATGATTTTTGCTACAGGAGCAGGGCTTTATATCTTGGATATAGTCGACCATTATATAAATAACTACGGTGTGGCTCTTGCAGGACTTATAGAGATAGTTATGCTTGCTTGGTTCTTTAATTTAGAAAGCATAAGATCATATGTTAATCCACTATCCGATTTCCAAGTTGGAAAATGGTGGAATATATGCTTAAAATATATAACTCCAGCTTTATTAGGTATAATGACTATACTAAATATAAGAACTGATCTTAAAATCCCTTATGAAGGATACTCAATTGAAGCAATAGCAAAATATGGAGGTTTCTTTGTATTGGGATCGTTTGTAATCGCAGTAATAATGCTTAAAGTGGAATCTACTTATCACTCTATCAGCAGTAAAGTAAAGGAGGTAATGTAGATGAGTGCTAGCGCTATAATATGTGCTATTATCAGTGCCTCTATCCTTTGGGGAGGCTTTGCTTACTGCTTAAGAATAGCCCTAAATTCTGAAAAGAAATAATAATACTTTCAAAACACCCCCCATGTATATAGAAGTCCAGGGGGGTGTTTTGAATAGATACAGCTTGACCGATCGAATGTCAAAAATTAACCAAAATTAACAAAAAATGCTTAACATTTTTGCGAATATATGATATAAAATAAGAACGTTAATTCCATAACGTCAACCCTAAACAAGCAAAGTCGAATAATACGATTTTGCTTGTTGTTTTTTTTGATATGTATTTATTTTTTATATTAAATTATCAGATTTAATTTCCGATGAATTTTAACTTAACTTTTCTATTTCGAGGTCCATCAAATTCACAAAAATAAATCCCCTGCCAAGTGCCAAGCTGAAGCTTACCATCCTCTATTATAAGGGTAAGATCCATCCCCACTAGACTGGACTTCAAATGAGAGTCGGAGTTACCCTCATAATGTTCAAAACGTATATTGGGAACCAGAGCATCTAAAGCTTTTAAAAGGTCCTTTTTTACATCTGCGTCAGCATTCTCGTTTATGGTTAGTCCAGCTGTTGTGTGCATAATGTTTAAAACCAAAATTCCATCACGCCACTCGTTATCTCTTATCAATTTTTTTACATCACCGGTTATTTCGATGAACTCATTCTTTTTGCTACTTTTAACATTTAAAATCACTTTGTTCCTCCTAATTTATAATTTTTATAAATCAAAACACATACTATTTTAGTATAGTATGTGTTTTGAAAATTTCAATATTGAATTTATAGGAATTTATCAAAAAAATCTTCTAACAATATCAATATCAAGTTTTTTTAATATTCCATCTATTCTTTCACTTAATTGTTTATAAGGTCAAATCTGTCGGCATTCATAACTTTATTCCAAGCTGAAATAAAATCTCTAATAAATTTTTCTTTTGAATCATCAGATGCATAAACTTCAGCAAACGCTCTAAGTTGAGAGTTTGAACCGAATATTAAATCAACACGAGTTCCAGTCCATTTAAGCTCTCCGGTTTTAAGGTCGCGTCCTTCAAAGATATCTTTATCTTCTTTAGCTGGTTTCCACATAGTACCCATATCAAGTAAATTTATAAAGAAATCATTAGTAAGCATGCCCGGTTTATCTGTAAATACACCGTGCTTAGATTGACCAAAATTAGTATTTAATACTCTCATTCCCCCAATTAAAACTGTCATTTCCGGAGCTGTGAGTGTTAATAACTGAGCTCGATCCAAAAGTAATTCCTCCGCACAAACTGCATATTTTTTCTTTTGATAGTTACGGAATCCGTCTGCAAACGGCTCTAATACAGAAAAAGAATCTACGTCAGTTTGTTCTTGCAGTGCATCTGTTCTTCCTGATGAAAAAGGTACTGTTATTTCAACTTCAGCATCCTTTGCAGCTTTTTCAATTGCGGCACAACCTCCAAGTACGATTAAATCTGCCAAAGAAACTTTTTTTCCACCAGATTGTGACTCATTAAATTCATTTTGAATTTTTTCTATAATTTTAATATTTTTTTCTAATTTCTCAGGCTCATTAACCTGCCAATCTTTTTGAGGGGCAAGTCGAATACGTGCACCATTTGCTCCTCCTCGCTTATCTGATCCTCGAAATGTAGAAGCCGATTCCCAAGCTGTAGAAACAAGTTGAGAAACTGATAACCCTGAATCAAGTAATTTACTCTTAAGTTCTTTTATGTCTTCAGCATCTATTAACTCGTAATCCACTGTAGGTACAGGGTCTTGCCAAATTAATTCTTCTTCAGGAACTTCCGGTCCAAGATAACGTGAACGAGGTCCCATATCCCTATGTGTAAGTTTGAACCAAGCTCTTGCGAAAGCATCTTCAAACTCTTTATGATTTTCTAAAAATCTTTTAGCAATTTTATTATATACAGGGTCCATTCTAAGAGCCAAATCTGCAGTTGTCATCATAGGTCTATATTTTTTAGACGAATCCTGAGCTCCTGGTACAGTTGCCGATTCAGGATCGCTTGGCATCCATTGATATGCTCCTGCAGGACTTTTTACCAAATTCCAATCATATTTAAAAAGAGTTTCCAAGTAACTATTATCCCATTTTGTTGGAGTAGCGTTCCAAGCACCTTCGATTCCACTTGTTATAGTATCTTCACCTTTTCCTGTTCCGAAACTACTCTTCCAACCAAGACCTTGTTCTTCAATAGGAGCTGCTTCCGGTTCAGGTCCCACATGAGATGCAGGTCCGGCTCCGTGACATTTCCCAAATGTGTGACCTCCTGCAACAAGAGCAACTGTTTCTTCGTCATTCATTGCCATACGGGCAAACGTTTCTCTAATATCTTTTCCTGAAGCCAAAGCATCGGGCTCACCGTTTGGACCTTCAGGATTAACATAAATTAATCCCATTTGTACAGCAGCAAGCGGATTTTCTAGCTCACGCTCGCCAGAATAACGCTTATCCCCGAGCCATTCACTCTCTGCTCCCCAATAGATATCTTCCTCCGGTTCCCATACATCCTCTCTTCCTCCAGCAAAACCAAAAGTTTTAAATCCCATTGATTCAAGAGCACAGTTTCCAGCAAGAATCATTAGGTCAGCCCATGAAATCTTTGCCCCGTATTTCTTTTTAATCGGCCATAATAACCTTCTTGCTTTATCAAGATTAGCGTTGTCAGGCCAACTGTTTAAAGGAGCAAAACGTTGTGTCCCTGATCCTGCTCCTCCACGGCCATCGCCCATACGATATGTTCCTGCACTATGCCAAGCCATTCTAATAAAAAGTGGCCCGTAGTGACCGTAATCTGCAGGCCACCAGTCTTGTGAATCAGTCATAAGCGCATAAAGATCATTCTTAATAGCATTTAAGTCTAATTTTTTAAAATTTTCACGATAGTGGAATTCCTTATCCATAGGATTAATCATGTCGGAATTTTGGTGAAGAATTTTAAGATTCAGCTGATTTGGCCACCAATCTCGGTTAGACGTTCCGCCCATTACAGATTTACCTGTTTTACCTGTTACTGGACACTTACTTTCGCTCATAATTTCCCTCCTTTTTAAAACTGTTTAACTTATTTATCAGATTATATTTGTGCCATTTCTCATATTCTAAGTCAGAAAAGCTCATTCTTTTCTTTTTCAACTCTTTTTCTGTTTGTAGTATCTTATAATCAAGGACATTTTCGTCCTCATTTAGAAACTGAATAAGTTTTTCAAAATGATTTTCATCATAACAATGTATCATTGAGTAAATTGAAAATTTCCAATGAGGAAACTCGGTTCTCCTATAGCAATGACTTATGTTTTTAAAACTTGAGAGCTTCTGTGCAAAAAAATCAATTTTATGTTCCTCAACATTCCAAAGTACAAGAGCATTATAGTTATATCCCAATTCTTTTTGGGATATAATAGCTCCAACTTTTCTTATTAGTCCACTATTCTTATAATATAGAAGTTTCTCAAGGAGCTCTTCTTCACTCATTTCAAGCTTCCTTGATAATTCATAAAAAGGTCGATTTATAATAGGGAACGGTTGCTTTAATTCTTCAATAATTCTTCTATCTATATTATTAATCTGTATTTCTTTTACTATTTTTTTAGTTTTTATTTTTTCAAAGTTAAGATCATCACTTTCTTTAGCATATGCATTTAAAGAAAAATTTAATTTATATTTCTTTTCAGATTTAAGCAGCATATAATCCTTTAATTTAGCTAAATTTAATATTTTTTTTGCGGTTTTTTCTACATCATAGCTGTCTGGCTCCGATATTGTAAACCACATATTATACTCATCTTTTCTAAGATAATTATGTGTGATCCCGGGGTGGGAGTTGATAATTGAAGCTGATTTATCTATTTCACCAACAGGTACTTTCGCCGCAACTAAAATACCATTAAAATTTAAATTTGTATAATCTATACTTGCCCCTATGTACCTTAATATTTTTTCATTTTTCATTCTTTTCAGCCTTGTTAATACTTCTTCCTCACTGATCCCAAGTAAAATCCCAATTTTTTCATACGGGGCTGGAATAAGTTCAAAATTATTTTGAATGAGATTTATAAGCTTTTTATCAATATTGTCCAAAGTTATTAAACCTCCTCTACCGGCACATATTTACACATGGGTTCTTCTTCAAGATAATCATTTTTTAAAGAAAAGGCTCTGGCCCGGCATCCTCCGCAATTAAGTAAATAATTACATTTTTTACATTTTCCTTTATATAATTTATAATTTCTGATTTCATTAAATAAATCAGATTCTTCCCAAATTTTTATAAAATCATAATCATAATTTCGTAAATCTCCGGCTTCTTTTTCCATAAAACCGCATATTTGGATTTTTCCTGTGTTTGAAATAAAATAAAATGTTTTCCCTCCCAAACATCCTTTAGATAATGGTCTTTTTAATTGCTTTTCAGAATTATTTTGTAATATTATTCTGTTGAACATTGGAGCACATGTTGGATGGAAAAACAGTTTGCTTTCTTTTTTCTTTTTATATATCCAGTTCAAAACTTCTTCATATTGCTCAGGTGTAATCTCATTCTCTTTCATATTTTTTCCTCTGCCAACCGGTACAAGAAGAAAAGGATGAAACGCTTTTGCTCCCAGCTTTACAGATAGTTCAAAAATAGCATTTAATTCATTAATATTATTTTTATGAACTGTTGTATTAACCTGAAAATCTAATCCGTTTTCTTTGGCGCATTTTGCTGCTTCAATAACTCTTTTAAACGCACCTTCTTTTTTTCTTAACTTATCATGAGTTTCCGCATTAGCTCCGTCAACACTTAAGCTTATTGCGGTAATTCCGGAATTTTTTATTTTTTTTACAGAATCTTCATTTATCATGTGCCCACAAGGAGCCATAACCATTTTGAACCCCAATTTATTCCCGTAAGATGCAATTTGAAAGATATCTTCTCTCAGCATTGGTTCGCCACCGGTTAAAATAATAATAGGTTTACAGAGCAAAGATATATTATCAAAAATTTTACATATTTCTTTAAAACTTAACTCATTATCATTTTTTCCCATAGAAGCTCCAGCTCTACAATGGCTACAATTTAAATAGCAAGAACGCGTTACTTCAAATGCAATTATTTGCGGAATAAATTCATCGTTATTGTTGTTAAATATCATAGGCCAATCTCCTCATTTGTTAAATAGCATGCAGGGTCTTCATCCCAAATATCATTGTTTTTTACAGAAGCTCTTACCCTAAAATTCCCATTGCATACATTCAACCATCTACATTGCATACATCTTCCCTTGAGATATGGTTTCCTATCTCTTAATTTTTTCATAAGTGCTTCTGTTTCATCATCCCAAATCTCACTAAAAGGTCTTTTTGTGACATTCCCGAAAGAATAATCTCTCCAAAACTGGTCTGCATATACTTCTCCATTCCAAGATATACATCCGATTCTTATACCGGAGTTATTCCCGCCATTTAGCTTTAAAAGTTCTAAAACCTTATCAGCATTTTTCTGTTGTTCCTTTTTCATTCTCAAATACAAATATATTCCATCAGCGTGATTATCAACAGTTAATACTTCCGTTTTAAGGTTATTTTCATGTAATTCTCTAGTTTTATTGATTATTGTATCTACAATATCTCTTGTTTCTTTATGAGTTAAATCTTCTTCGATAATTTCTTTCCCTTTTCCTGAATAAACAAGATGATAAAAACAGATTCTTGGTATTTTTTTTTCTGCTACAAAATCAAATATTCCAGGAATCTCTTTTTGATTTTTTTTGGTTATTGTGAATCTAAGCCCTACTTTAATATTGTATTCTAAACAATTCTCAATTCCTCTTACAGCTAATTCAAAAGCATTTGAACTATTTCTAAATTCATTATGAGTAGCTCCTAATCCATCTATACTTATACCTACATAAGATACACCAACTTCTTTTATTTTCTTTGCTACTTCTTTAGTTATAAGGGTCCCGTTTGTAGAAATAACAACTCTCATTCCAAGTTTCTTTGCATATTCCATCAATTCGAAAATATCATTTCTATATAATGGTTCCCCTCCTGAAAATAAAATAACCGGGACGCCATAATTCGCAAGGTCATCCAAAACTTTTTTCCCTTCTTTTGTCGTTAACTCATTGCAATCTATTTTTTTATTTGACTCAGAGTAACAATGAATGCAATTTAAATTACATTTTTTTGTAACATTCCATACAACAATAGGCTTTTTCTCTGAAGAAAATTGTAAAAATTTTGAAGGTATGGATTTATTGTCATGATATCTTAATACATCTGATGCTTCAATATTATCACAGTATAATTTTGATATTCCAATCATAGTTACTTCCTTTCTATTTCAATTATTTAAACCATTAACTTTTACATTCAAAAAAAAAATCAATTTCCCTGTTTTAACATCGAAAATATTATTAAATTTTAATAACGAAAAATAGCACTAATAGATAATTTTAAAAAATCAAAATTAAAAATATAAAATAGATTTGTGCCTCCTTTTTTAGGAGAACTCATTACTTGAACAATAGAAAGATTAAAAATAAAAAAGAGCTCTAGAGGCTCTTTTTTATCCAGAATATATTAATTTTCAATACTTTAAAGATATAATTCCACTTTTCACTCTTTAGCATTTTAAACTTTTTTTAAAAACCAATACTTTTTAAATAATCCAAACTGGCTTTTACATCTCTTAAACTAGTATCTGAATTTCTAGGATCACGTTCTTGCTCTATTGTGATAAATCCGTTGTAGTTCATTCCTTGAAGCGTATTATATATTGCCGGATAGTTCAGATTCCCTGTTCCTAAAGGGCACATGACTCCTTTAGCCACCGCATCAAAAAATCTTATCTTTTCTTTCATTATTTCATCGTAAACATTTTTGTTAACATCTTTGAAGTGAACATAATCAATTTGCTCTTGGTATTTTTTTAACCACTCAACTGGGTCCATACCAGAGAAGTATAAGTGACCTGTATCTAGGCAAAGTCCTGCCGTTTCATATGGAATTTCTTCAGCTATTTTATTGATTTCATCCGCAAATTCGATATATCCACCTGCATGAGGATGAACCACTGTTCTTACTCCATATTCTTTTGATGCGATTGTTGCAACTTTCTTGATAAGTTCGATCATTCTCGACCAATCAATATCTTTAAGTCTTGGTGCTGTATCAGCATGACCTGCGGCATAATCACGTTCGTCATGTCCCCAGTCAATGACAACCAAGTATGGAGTTTTGAAATGTTGACCTTCTTCTTTTTCTTCAAGGGGTAACTTTGTAATAAGTCCACAAATATCGTGTACTTGTTTTATGATGTTTTCTTGGTTAGCTTCAGATACAAGATCGTCGAATATCGTTCCTGCAACAATTGTTAGCTCTCTCTTCTTTAGCTCTGCGCTGACAAGTTCTAAATCAAGCGGGATATAACCGTACGGTCCAAGTTCTAACCCTTTGTAACCTGCGGCTGCTGCTTCATCCAATACTTTTAGCCATGACGGTAAATATGGATTTTTTGGATCATCTACTCCCCAACTGCAAGGGGCACCTGTGATTTTTATTGCCATTTATAAATCCTCCTATTTTGGTATCAAGTATAGAAATATAGCTATAGATAAACCATGGTTTATCTATAGCTATATTTCTATACTATA
>QKCP01000028.1 GCA_003246855.1 Ilyobacter polytropus | reverse complement strand
CATTAAACATACTGCCCTACAAATTGAAAATTGTCTAAGAAATAAAAAAAACTGGTACGAAGTTTTCTCGTTACCAGCTTTTTTATCTGATTATATATAGGTCTGTGCTACTCTTTAGAATAAGTCGAAAGGATTTTATTAATTGCAGTCACATATCCAGCTTTATAAACTTGCCTCCCTTTTCTCTTTATTCTACCATGAGCATCAGCCTACCATCCTTGATCTTTTAAGAATTCATCAGAAATCGCATGTTCCAAAGCAGTAAGCTCTGTGGGTAGTAAATTACCGACTTATGGAATTGTTTCTAAGCTTGGTTCTGAGATTAATGATCCTTTATGTGGCGACCTCATATCAATAATCAGGGTTGTTTGGTGCTTCAGCAATGCATTTCCATTCTTTAACTTTTTGTTTTCCGCAAAAGTGAGGGAATCAATATTAAAAACTGAAAAACAATTCGTAAACTAGTTATCTAAAAAATCAGCTTCCATGGCTTTTTATTTTGTTAGCATAAATAGAAACCTAAAAAGAGGCTGATTTTCTTTATTTTATACTTGACTTCATACAGTTAGTTTTATTTCTATAATTTAAGAAATGGTAATTAGTATATATGTTAGGGGTAATATTAAAAAATGTCAATTAAAAAAACAGCCTTTCATTAAAAAAAGGCTGTATTTGTATTTAAATCATTAAGTTTTAGTATAAAGTTTTAGGGGTAATAAGAAAAAGCCCCAGTAACTAATCAGTTTATGATATTTATTTCAACTCTTCTATTTTGCGACCTTCCATCTTCAGTATCATTTGTGGAGATAGGTTCATCAAATCCCACCCCTTTAACTACAAGCCTACCTTTATCTACACCATTTGAAATAAGATAATTGGCGACTGTTTCAGCACGTTTTTCAGAAAGCTTATAATTGTATTTAGCAGTCCCGACATTATCTGTATGGCCAATGACTTCCACATTTAGCTCAGGAGCCATATTTATGGCTTCAGCTACGGTGCTTAAAAGTTCGTTGAACTCAGTTTTAAGTTCATATTGGTTGAAGCCGAAAGTGACATCATAAGGCATTATTATAGTAAACTTGTTCATCTGACTTTTGAACACTACCCCAGCTTTTTCAAAATGAACCTTAACAGCATAGAAATCGCGGATTTTTTTAATATCGGAGTTTATTTCACCGATTTCATCCCCGATGACAGCATCATTACCTTTTAATGTTACGATACTCTCTTCGATGGCCAAGCTGGCAATTTGTATTTTTTCAGTTTCAGTATTTGTATAATCAATACCTTTTTCTATGGCCACTATTCTATCGTTTAGTTCTGTAAGTCTTGAACTGATAGTTTCATCCATCACTGCTTCTTTTGAAGAAGTACAAGCAGTTAAAAGAGAGATAGCGGCAAGAAAAAACGCTAATTTTTTCATATAGACCCTCCTATTTTTCCATAATAGTTTCTTTCAAAGCATTGAGCTCTGCTCTTAAGCCATCCACATTTTCTTTTATCATTTCATCAGTTTTTTGTAAAGTTATCAGCTCATCCAAAAGAGCTTCATTTTTCATTTTTTCCTCTGAAATGACACCGTTTATTTCAGAAAGCTTCATCTCTGATGATTCTATTTGTGTTTGAAGAGAAGTGATCATGTTCATTGTTTTATCTTCTTCCTTCATATCAGTAGAAGTACATGCAGTAAGCAGACTGAGTGCAGCTACAAATAATGCAATTTTTTTCATAATAAAATTACCCCCTTTTTTAATTGTAAAGAATAGAATTATACCAGATAAAATATTTTTAAGATATGGTTATACTTAAATTACTTTTTAAGATACCATAAAAAAAAAGCCTTGTCAATCAAGTTTTGTTAGGTTAAAAAACCGACATAAAATTAAAATTAGTTATAGTTTTTTAAAAGACTTGTGTTGCGAAACTAAGATAAGATTAATAATTAAGTATTTATAATTATCAAATCTATAAAAGTAGGAGAATTAACTTTAAGAAATAGAGATTTTGCGTTTGAAATAATATTTTTTGTGAGTCAAAAGTTCAAAAGTTCAGTGATAAAAAAATGCAGAAAACTATTTAATATATACACTTGCATCGTTGAAACTCCTTTAATTTTTGTATCAAATTTTGGGTTTATTTATTAAATTAGATATGTTAAACTGTATTGTGTGAAAAATTGTACTGAACAGGAGGTATTATGAATATATTGATGGCGTTGTCTCAGCTGGAAATTACTGGGGCTGAGGTCTACGCAACCACAATAAGCGACTTGCTAATCAAAAATGGACACAATGTGTATATAGTATCAGATACCCTAACCAAAGCAACAAAAGCCCCTTATTCAAAGCTTGAATTCAATAAAAGGAGTATAAAAAACCGAGTAGAACAGATAAAATATTTAGTTGATTTCATAAAAAAGAATAAAATAGATGTGGTGCATGCTCACTCAAGAGCTTCTTCATGGAGTTCGCAGATAGCCTGTAAGATAGCAGGGATACCACTTATTACAACTGTGCACGGCAGACAGCCGGTACACCTGAGTAGAAAACTTTTTCCAGCTTTTGGGGACCACGTAATAGCTGTTTGCGAAAACATAGAGATGCACCTGAAAAACGACCTAAAAGTTGAGAATATTACCGTACTTAGAAACGGTATAGATACAGGTGTATATTCTAAAAAAGAGCTCCCTAAAAACAGCAAGAAAATAGTGTCCATAGTAGGAAGACTCTCAGGGCCAAAAGGGGATGTAGCCTACAACCTGATAGATAAGGTACTCGATACAGAAAAGTACGAGGTGAGGCTTATAGGTGGGAAGGAGCTTCCAGAAAAATTTGAAAAATTTAAAGATAAAATTAAATTTTGGGGCTATATAAGCAACCTACCTGAAAAAATGGCCGAATCAGATCTAGTTATAGGCGCAGGGAGAGTTGCTGTTGAGGCTTTGCTTGTTGGGAGGCCGGTGCTCGCAATTGGTGAGGCAAAGTCAATTGGAATATTGAACATGGGGAATTTAGAAGATGCCCTGGCCTCAAATTTTGGGGATATAGGAGAGAAGCTGGAGGACGGTTTCGAGTGGGTTAAAATGAAAGAACAGGTGGACAGTTTTCTGGCCAATCCAGTGGATGAAGATGACTTAAACCGTATAAGAGAGGTAATAGAAAAAGAGTTCAACATAAAAAATGTCGTCTGCGAGATAGAAAAAGCCTACCAAAGGGAACTTGTTATGAAAAAAAGATACGAAGTGCCTATACTCATGTACCACAGAGTAGTAAATAGCACAGAAGAAGGTGGAGTTCACGGCACTTATGTTACAGTTAAGCAGTTTGAGGATCATATGGAGATACTTAGAAAACTAGATTACGAAGTCATAACTTTTAGCGACCTTGTACTTAGGGAAAGATTTTCTGATGGAAAGAAAAAGGTGATACTGACCTTCGACGACGGTTATGTAGACAATTACAGGTATGCCTTTCCAGTACTGAAAAAATATGGATACAGGGCAGTGATCTACCTGGTGTCCCACCTAGACTACAATAAATGGGACGTAGAAAACCCGAAAAACCCAGAAAAAAGATTTGAACTTATGAATGAACTACAGCTAAGGGAGATGCTTGATTACGGGATAGAGTTTGGCGGGCACACAAAAACCCACCCTAGACTATCGGCACTTGAGCATGAAGAAGCCAGGAAAGAGATATTCGAGTCTAAACTTAGTACAGAGGAAAAACTTGGGTTAGAATTGGTCAGCTTTGCGTACCCATATGGTGATTTAAATGAGGAAGTAAAGGAGCTCGTCAAAGAGGCGGGATACAGATATGGAGTGGCCACAGACTCAGGACCTGTTTGCATTAGCGAGGACCTATATCAGATAAGGAGAATCGGTATATTCCCTAATATAAGCAAGCACGGATTTAAAAGGAAAATAAATGGGAACTATAATTTTATAAAAATCAAGAGAGAAGAGAAAAAAAGCTAGTATATTAAATACCGGGGAGAGATATGAATTCTACAAAAAATGGAAATTGGAAAGTGTACTATAAGGACAGCAAGTACTTGGAGTATATAAAAAAGATACTTGAAAAAGATTTTAAGGTGCTCCGGGTTTTAAAAGACACCGATAGGAGCTACGTACTCCTTATAGAGTTGGGAGGGGAGAAGCTGGTCTATAAGGTTCCTAGGGAAAAAAACAGGCGAAAGTGGCAGAGGTTTGTCAATTTCTTTAGGGGCTCAGATTCACTCAGAAGCTTCAAGAATATGGAGTTGCTGGAGGCTGTTGGGATACCTTCAACTAGAGGCATAATGGCCTTGGAGAAGCGAGAAGGAATGTTTATCACAGATTCCTGTATCATCATGAGCTACCTGCCGGGAAATAAACCAGAAACTGAATTTTATGAAGACGTTGTAAAGACACTAGAGAAGGTGCACAGCAAGGGAATTTTGCACGGTGACTCACAGCTGGCAAACTTTATAGAAAAAGACGGCGAAATTTATGTAATAGACTGCAGACCCATGAAAAACAGATATGGAAATATTGGGGCGGCCTATGAGTTTATTTATTTAGAAGAGAGCTGCAGCGAGATTACAGAACATCTTACAGAGCTTAAATCAACCTGGCAGTATAAGCTAGCAAAAGCGTTTAACAGTTATCTGCATTTATGGGGAAAGACGAGAAAGTTTATTAAAGGGAAAAAAGTATAGAAAAATTATGATTTTAATAAAAAATATAGGGAGTTTTTATGAAAGAGATAACCTTTGTTACCACCAATAAGGGAAAAATAGCATCTGCCCAAAAATATTTTAAAAGTATAAAGTTAATCCCGTACAGTCATGAACTGGTTGAACCTAGAAGCTCAGACATAATGGAAATAGCAAGTCACAAAGTAAGACAGGCTTATGATTTAGTTGGAAGACCATGCATAGCACTGGATTCTGGGTTTTACATAGGGGCTTTGAACGGATTCCCAAACACCTATGTTAATCATGCCCTCGGAACCATAGGTTTGGACGGTATGCTAAAACTCATGGATGGGGTAGAAGATAGAAGCTGCGAGTTCAGATCTTGCCTGGCATATCACGACGGGGAAAAAATTGAGTATTTTGAAAGTCGCACAAAGGGAAGTATATCGGAGACTCAATTGGGCGCAGAAAATAAAAATAGTTGGTCTGAACTTTGGTATATATTTGTGCCGGAAAAATTTCAGAAAACCCTTGCCCAATTTGATGAAGCGGATTTCATTCTGTATGAGGATCTAAAGGAGGATTCGTGCATAAAAAAATTCGCTAATTGGTACGGAGAAGACAGCTCTATATAATTTTGGTTATTAATTAGGTGGTGTGGCATATTAAGCACACCACTTTATTTTTTCCCAAAAAAATAACCTAATATTTTTCTAGGCCTATCTTTAATTCACATGATTACTATGACACTTTGCTATTTTAAGAGGTGCACTTATTTTGATAATACACAATTTAAAAGACTAATTGCTGAAAATTAGCTTTTTTAAATAAAATATATTGATATGAGAAAAAATACTATAAGCATAAAAAGCCTTTGTTATTTTTTACAAAGGCTTTTTATGCTTATTTAAATTATATAATTAATTGTAACAATAAAAAAGGTTTATAGATATTCATGAGTATAATGTATGCACGATTAAACATTAAATAAGAAACGTCTTTAAATCATAGATATTTTACCATTTCAGAGAGAGAAAGTGTATTAAAATTTTTAGAGTTTGACTTATCTAAAACTCAAATTACTAAAAAATTAGTTAGACACAAGACAAAGCCTAAAATATTCACAAACAAAGAAAATCAAGTGCACAGCAAAAGCTAAAAGATAGTATTTTTCTAGAGTGTATTCAAGAAAAACTCGAAAATGTATAGACGCCAGAAGAGATAGCAGGGCGTGGTAAGATCACGGGATTTTTTAACATTTCTTTTACGACTATTTACAATATAATAAAGAATGGTTTTTTAATGGAGGATATTGAGCGGCAGTCAAGGCGCGACGATGACTTAACAAATAGTGGGATATTTCAACTGGAGAAGGAAGTAGGGGTTGATACTTATTTTGCTAATCCTCATAATTCTTGGGAGAAGGGAATAAATGAGAACACAACTGGTCTTCTGAGGCGAGATATATTTCTGCATTTAATTTGATAATTTAAAAACTAATAATTTATCTATGTAATAAAGGAACTTTTAAAAATTTTAGTAAAAGTATGGTTAATGACGGCAATTTACTAGACATTTTTTTTATATTAGTTTATAATTTGTTTGTTTTATGAAAAATAATAATTAAATTAGGGAGGTAAATGATATGAAAAGGTTTATTATGTCAATGTATTTATCATGCTCGCTTCTATCATTTTCAGCTGAAAGAATTAATTTTGAAGACTATGTGACCAGCATTCAAATTTGGGGAGGGATAATCGCCGCTATTTTGTTTGTTTCTTTACTGGCATTTATATTTATTAGTTCTAAACGTTGGAAAAACCTTGAAGAAGGATTAAAAAACATCAGTGATGGTACTGATAGAAGAATTGTGGAATATAAAGATATAATTAAAGATTTCAAAAAAGATGCAGTCGAAGAATCTAAAAAGGATACTATAATTTCAGCAGCTAAACAAATGACAGACTGCATAAAGGAAACTTCTGTCTCAATAGCATCGCAGCTTATCGAATCTAAGAAGGAAACCAGCACCTCATTTGCCAAACATCTAGCAGAGGCAGTAAAAGAAGCTGAAAAAAATATTGAAGAAAACATAGTTAAAGAAATTCAAAATATAAAAAATGAATTAGAAAACCTGGCTTATTTGAGTAATATGAACTTTAAAATAATTAATATAGGGATGCTTAAACTGCCTGAAGACAAAGTTAAATTATTTGAAGAAATAATTTCTGAAATAGATGAACAAGAAAATTTATCTAAAAAAGGTAAGAATGATTTAAAATCTAAAATTTATATGAATTTAGGAAATGCTTACGATGATTTAAAAAAATATGAAGAAGGCAGCGAAATATATGAAAAAACTGTCAGAATGAACCCCGATAATGAATTTGCACAAGATAAGTTGAAAAGATATAAACAAGCTCTGGAAATCAGCCAGGAAAATAGAAAAATAATTCCATATGCTCATTTGGAAAATTTTGATTTAGATCCTACTTACAGTGAGTTAAAAAGATATGGAGAAAGCATAGAAGCCTGTAGAGAAAGCAGTGGATCAAATCCCTTTGCTGAATTTGGGGAATCTAATTTGGGATTTAATTACGGAGGCTTAAAAAAATATGAGCAAGGTATAGAAGCTTTTACAGAGTTGGAGAACTCCAATTTAGGGACTATTTACGGTAGTTTAAAAGCATATGAAAAAATTGATGAAGAGGAAATAGAAACAAGTGAAATGCCTTGGCTGGATGAAGAGGTAACAGAAGAGTTGATGTCTAGCTGTGAAGCCGAGGAAGAATCGGCTGGATGAAGAGGTAACAGAAGAGTTGATGTCTAGCTGTGAAGCCGAGGAAGAATCGATAGAAGAACCGTCGGAAGAGGAAGAGTCAACAGACGAGTTAATGGTAAGCGGTGAAGCCGAGGAAGAACCGATAGAAGAACCGTTGGAAGAGGAAGAGTCAACAGACGAGTTGATGGTGAGCGGTGAAGCCGGTGAAGAACCGTCAGAAGAACCGTTGGAAGAGGAAGAGTCAACAGACGAGTTGATGGTAAGCGGTGAAGCCGATGAAGAATGGATAGAAGAACCGTCGGAAGAGGAAGAGTCAACAGACGAGTTGATGGTAAGCGGTGAAACTGATGAAGAACCGATAGAAGAACCGTCGGAAGAGGAAGAGTCAACAGACGAGTTGATAGTGGGCAGTGAAGCTGAGGAAGAATCGTTAGACGAACCAACAGAAGAGGAAGAGTCAACAGACGATTTAATGGTAAGCGGTGAAGCCGAGGAAGAATCATTAGAAGAACCGTCGGAAGAGGAAGAGTCAACAGACGAGTTGATGGTAAGCGGTGAAGCTGAGGAAGAATGGATAGAAGAACCGTCAGAAGAGGACGAGTTGATGGTGGGCAGTGAAGCTGAGGAAGAATCGTTAGACGAACCAACAGAAGAGGTGATAGAAAGCAAATACCAGTTGGGTAATGAGATAAAAACGTATAAAGAAGCCATTAAGGCATACAAAGAAGTTATTAAAATAGATCCAGATAACGATGTGTTATATGCTAATTTGGGATTTGCATATAGCAACTTAAAAGATTATAAAGAAGCAGTAGAATCATATGAAAAAGCTGTAGAGTTAAACCCGGATAATGTTGAAGTACATACCCATCTAGGTTTTACGTACAATAAGTTAGAAAGATATGAAGATGCAGTTCATTCATATCAAAAATCTATAGAAATAGATCCAGATAATATTGAAGTATACACCGGACTAGGCCTAGCATATATCAATTTGAAAAGATATGAAGATGCAGCAGAGGCATATCAAAAAGTAGTAGAGATCAACTCCGACAGCTATGAAATATACGCTAATTTAGGGTTTATCTATGATAATTTGAAAAAATATAAAGAAGCTATGGATGCATATAAAAAAGCTATCAAAGTATGCAAAAAATCCATCGAAGAAAACCCAGAAGATAAGTTAGCTGATGAAAACATAAAAAGATACGAAGACGCGTATGAGGCGAGTAAAAAATCTGCCTCAAGCAGTGCCGACGTGTACATAAATCTGGGATGTGTTTACCGTAATCTAGAAAAATACGATGAAGCGATAGACGCATATCAAAAAGCTGTTAAAATGAATCCTAATAATGATTACACATATCTTGAGCTTGGATATACATATTTAAAGCTAAAAAGATATGAAGATGCGGCTGAAGCATACAAAAAAGCTGTTGAAATAAATCCAAATAATGACTACAATCTAGGCCTTAAAGAAATATTAATAATGGCAGAAAAACATGAAGATTCTTTAGAGGTACAACTTGCAAATTCATTTAAGGCAGATGACGGAAATAAAGTAATGTTTGCCCTATTAGACTATACAGCAAAGCAATTATTAAATATGGACTCGTCTGAAGAATTAAAACAGATAAATAAGCTTACCTCAAGAAAAGAAAAATTTGTAGAATGGGAGTTTGGTGAATTTGATGAATGGCTTTCTGCAATTCCTTTAGAAGAAAAAAGAAAAAATATTTCTACTACAGTAGGAAAAATAAAAAAATTAAGAGTAATGTAAACATTGTATGAATATGAATAGTGGTAGAAATAAAAAAACAAAAAAAATTTATGTCGATGCTTCTATTAAAAGCACTGCAATTAAAGTAACAGTAGATTTTTATATAATAAGACATAAAGTGTTAAAATTTTACAAAATAAAATTAAACTTACAAAAAACCAAGTCTAGGCTTGGTTTTTATTTGTTAGCTATAAAAAAATACTAATCGAAAAGATATATCAAAAGTTAAAAGTCCTATAATTTAATATATTTAACAAAAACATTAATAACAAAAAAACAAAACCATTTAAATGAAAAAACTATAGTTTATGGTAAAAATAAGTATAATTATATATTTTACTTTTTAATATCATCTGAAATAGTTGAAATAAAATGAGGTGGTGAAAGTGAAAAAAGTTTTTATACTATATTTACTCATATTTTACACCTTTACTATATGGGCTGAAGAAAAAAATAAGGAGTACCTTTCGAAGGAGGAACGTTTAAAATCAATAGATGATGAGATGGAAGTGCTTAATAATAACTTAGAGCATCTAAAAGTTATAAAAGAGAGGATTTTAACAGAAGATATGTTAGAACTTAAAAAATTTAATGGGAAAAGGCCTAAAATAGGACTTGCTTTGAGTGGAGGTGGCGCGAGGGGAGCTGTGCATATAGGTGTTTTAAAAGTTTTAGAAGAATATAATATACCTATTGATTATATAGCCGGGACCAGTGTAGGAGGTATCATAGGTGCCTTTTACACGGTGGGATACACTCCACAAGAGATAGAAGATATAATAATATCACTTAACTGGGATGAGCTCTTTAAAGATACCCCTGAAAGAAAATTTATTCCTCTAAGAGATAAGATGCAAACTGATAAATATTTTTTGAATATAGAAATTGATGACAATTTTAATCTCAAATTTCCAAAAGGGGCCTTAAGAGGTGAAAACATGTACCTTACATTAAAATCGATTTTATGGAAAGCTGAAGGCGTAAAAGATTTTGATGAACTGCCTATTCCTTATAGGGTTATGACTACAAATCTTCAAACAGGAGAGGCGGTCATGATATCCGAAGGAGATCTGGCTAAAGCGGTGTTTAAAAGTATGGCTATCCCAACGGCATTAGACCCGATAGAAGAAAACGGGGAATATTTTATTGACGGAGGTCTGGCAAGGAACCTACCTGTGCAAGAGCTAATCGATATGGGAGCAGATATAATAATAGCAGTAGATATAACCGATGAAGTAGTGGATGTAAAAGAAAGCACAGATTTTATAGAAATATTAAATATAATCTCCTCTTACAACGGAAGGAAAGATACAAAATTTCAAAAAAAAATCGCAAATATTTTAATAAATCCAAATGTAAAAAAGTATTCAATTATAGATTTTTCACTTCTAGAAGAACTTATAACTATCGGAGAGGAGGAGTCAAGGAAATTTTCACCTGTATTGAAAAAACTAAGCAATCCAGATGAATTTAATAAAAGAAAAAAATTATTAGAAGAGGAAAAAATTAATATTAATTCTATAGAATTAACAGGTAATAATAAGCTGAAAAAAAAGAATGTAGCAGCACTTATAGATAAAAATCTTCCTGGAGATTTTTCAAAAAATGAGATCATAACCTTGATGAAAAAAATATATGCTTTAAACTATATCAGCAGAGTATTTTATTCTATAAAAGATGATGTATTAGAGATAACTGTGAAGGAAACCACTGGAAATTATATAAGAGGCGGATTTAACTATGACAATCACTACGGTTTTTCTATGAATTTATTGCTGGAGTCATATGAAGTTGGTTATTTTGAAAATGATATTGTCACTGAACTAGAGTTCTCAAAATATCCAAAATTGGATTTTAAATGTTTTTCGGAGTATGAACTTAAAAAACTGAAATTCACAAGAATGTTTAATGCAGGTTTAGATTTAGATCCATTATTTATTTATGATAAGAGCGACAAAGTTTCTGAATACAATAATCTTTCAGCATATGTAGATCTGGCTGGGGGGACTATCCTTTTGGACTCATATCTAGCTTCAGTCACAATGGGATATATAAAAACTAATAGCAACTATAAAGAGGGCTCTGAGGAGTTTAGAGAATTTGAATTTGAAGATGGATATTTTAAAGGGAAGCTTTCCACAATATCTGACAGGCGAAATAAATTAAGTTATCCAACAGAGGGTTCCCATATAATGTTGGATTATTTCTTTGGAAAATCACCCAATGAGAGCGATATTGAATTTTACGGTCCGGTATACAGCATAAAAGATTACTTTCAAATTTCAGAGAAATTTTCCATAAACCTTTTTTCAAGCGGAGGAAAAATATCTGGGGATAAAATTCCGATCAATGAATATTTTAAAATTGGCGGTATTAGAGAAAACTACTATAAGTCTGAATTTAGGTTTTTTGGGATGAATAATATGAGAAAGTATGTCCAAGAATTTATGCTTGCCGGAACTGAACTCCAATACCAGTTGAGAAAAAACCTTTATTTAATCGGAAGTTATAATTTGTTAACATACTCCACGGAAATTTTAGAGGAAGAGAGACAATTTGGAGAAAATTTTTCTTATGGATACGGGCTAGGATTAGGTTGGGACACCATAATAGGACCTATTGATTTAGTGATTTCAAATGATGCGGACAATGATAAAATTTTACTTAGTGCTTCTTTAGGTTATAATTTTTAGATTAAAATAGGAGGGTGAAAAATGATTAAAAAAATCAAATTATTTTTCTTAATGTTAATTTTTATTGGTGTTTTTGTAGCCGGGATATTCTTTTCCAGATTTAATCCTTTTGAACAGGCTAGCAAAGAAAGTAATTTGGAAGCCCCAACTTACAGTACAGTTGATTCAGCAAAACGTTCTGTAGAGTCAATTTATAGCTTAAATCAAGCATTTATAGAGGTAGCGGCAGAAGTAAACAAAACTGTCGTTACAGTTTTTACGGAAAAAACTTTTAAAGCACCGTCTTTTTTTGACGGAGATCTTTTTTTTGGAATTCCCAACGAATCGAATGGAAGAGAGTACCATCAACAGGGATTGGGTTCAGGCGTTATAGTTAGCGAAAATGGATATATTTTGACAAATAATCATGTTGTGGAAGGAGCCGATACAATACAAGTTCGTCTTATGAATGAAAAAACTTTGGCGGCAAAAGTTATCGGGACAGATCCAAAAACGGATATAGCCGTGTTGAAAGTAGATGCAGAAAAGTTGCCAGCCATAAAAATAGGGGACAGCGATGGGTTGCAGGTAGGTGAAATCGTGATGGCAATTGGCAGTCCAATGAGCCAATATCTAGCTCATACAGTAACACATGGTATTGTCAGCGCCAAAGGACGTTCTAACGTAGGGTTAGCTGAATATGAAGATTTTATCCAAACAGATGCGGCAATCAATCCAGGAAATTCGGGTGGAGCTCTAATAAACTTGAACGGCGAGCTTGTTGGGATTAATACAGCTATAATAAGTCGCAGCGGAGGATTTCAGGGAATAGGGTTTGCGGTTCCGGTGAATTTGGCAAAAAATATTATGGAGTCACTTATAAAGTATGGTTCAGTTACCCGTGGCTGGTTGGGAGTTTATATCCAAGATGTCAATGAAGAAATGGCGAAAGCTATGAAACTTCCACTGACTGAAGGATCGCTTGTTTCTCAGACTGTAAAAAACGGGCCAGCCGATGAGGCGGGTGTAGAGCAGGGGGATTTCATTGTCGAGTTCAATGGTAAAAAGATATCTAGTACAAAGCAACTGAGAAACGAAGTGGCTGCAACAGCACCTGATACAAGCGTGGAGATAAAGCTGCTACGTGATGGTAAGGAAAAGGTGCTTAAAGTTAAACTTGGAAAGCTAGAAACTGGTGCAATCAATCAGGAAACGAAGGAACAACTGGAAAAGATATTTGGTCTGAAAGTGGCGCCTTTTGATGAGGAGCTGGCTAATAAGTATGGTTTGGACAATTCGTTAAATGGGGTAGTTATAACCGATGTAGATACAAACAGTTCTGCTTACAGAGTAGGTCTGTCCGAGGGGGATTTAATTGTAGCAATAAACAGTAGGAGGATTGGCGGTATAGAAGATTTTAATAATCTAATACAAGAGTTTAAGAAAGGGGACACTGTTTATTTACGCATTGTTCGTAGAAATAGAAGTTTTTACGTGGCATTTACTCTTTAAGTAAAAAATTGACAAACAAAATATAAAACTAATATTTATTTTTATTTAAAGATTTTAAAACCGATGTTTCGTTTCCTATTTTTCATGGATTTTTATCATCATTTTAACTGGAAAACATGTCAAAATAAAGAGTTGAAAACAACCACCATTATTCTATTGGTGGTTGTTTTTTATACACTATAAGCCCGCATTAATATGTAATTTTGCTTTTGAATCAGTTAACTATCTTTATGGATTTTATAAAAATAGTATTGACAAAAAAAAGAAATAGAGCTATCATCATAATGTGCATAAGCACTAAAGCGTCAATTTAAAATCCCAAGCTAAACTATAGATGGATACAGCCTAAATGGGAGAGAAAACTTAAAACCAACAAACATTCCAAAAGTTCTGAGTATCTGTTTTTAATTTCCAGCCTTCTTTTATATTTTCTATAATACTATAAATTTTATATTTTTTAAATCTTTTCTATTAAGACTTTATTTTCTTTTTAAAAATTATTTCAATTCGCCTACCTTT
>QKCP01000155.1 GCA_003246855.1 Ilyobacter polytropus | reverse complement strand
ATTAGATGAACTCAAAAAAGTAGATGACGAAAAGACTAGACTAATCTGCCTTGCAGAAAGAGAATTTTCAAGAATTTTCGATGGCGGGTGCCACACACCGATGGGATGCTCGGCTGAAATCAATGGTGATATAATAGAGCTTAAAGGGATGTACTACAGTGGGGATAGGGTGTACTTTGGCAATAACAGCGGGAGTACAAAATCTCCAGAAAAGGTAGCCCAAGATTTAGCCGGCATAATCAGGGGGAAGATAGATGAATAGAGGGATAGTTTATATTGCAGGAGCAGGTTGTGGAGATTATGATCTAATGACAGTAAAGTTAGAAAAGCTTTTAAAAACTGCAGATTGCATAGTGTATGACCGTCTGATAAATGAAAATATGTTGAACTTGGCTAGAAAAGATGCCGAGCTCATCTATTTGGGTAAAGAGAACACTGAAGGTGGACTTATACAGGATGCCATAAACAGGGTATTGGTGGAAAAAGCCAAGGAAGGGAAAAAAGTCCTCAGGCTAAAAGGGGGGCACCCGTTTGTATTCGGAAGAGGCGGGGAAGAGGCTTTGGCTTTAGAAGAGGAGGGGTTAGATTTTGAGATAGTTCCAGGGATAACCTCGTCTATATCAGTACCTGCTTATGCGGGAATACCAGTAAGTCACAGGGGGATAAATACCTCCTTTCATATTTTTACAGGGCATACAAAAAAAGATGGCAGTTGGATAGATTTCGAAACCGTATCGAAACTAGATGGTACTCTTGTTTTTTTGATGGGGGTAAAAAATTTATCTCAAATAGTCCAAGGTCTTGTGGGCAACGGTAAAAGTGTTGAAACCCCAATTGCGATAATAGAGAGTGGTAGTACCACAAAACAGAGGACGATAACAGGTGTATTAAATAATATAGTGGAGATTTCTGAAGAAAAAAAAGTCGTCCCACCTGCAGTAATAGTTGTGGGAGAGGTTGTTAGTTTAAGAGAGAAGCTGAAATGGTTTGAAAAAAAGAGGCTTTTTGGAAAAAATATTTTGGTGACCAGAAACGTGGAGCAGGCAGGGAATTTTTCTGAAAAGATAAGAGAGCTTGGGGGGGAATCTTTTGAGCTGCCTTTTATAGATATTGTTTACAGGGAGTTTGTATTCCCGGATTTATCTGAATATAGTGCGGTGCTTTTTAACAGTGCCAACGCAGTGAGGGGATTTTTTAGAAAACTGGACGATGCAAGGAAACTGGGAAATGTAAAAGTTGGTGCCGTAGGCATAAAGACCCATGAAGAACTTGTAAAAAACAGGATAATTCCAGATTTTATACCGGAAGAATATAGGGTAGACATACTGGCCAAGAAGTCGGCGGCTTACACAAGAGAAGGGGATAAGGTACTCATAGTTACCTCGGATATATCGCCGGTTCAGGAAGATATCTACTCGCAAGAGTACTCAAGAAAATTTGAAAAACTGGTGGCATATGAAACAAAAAAGATAAAAAGAGAGAAGTCGGAAGTGGAGAGGTATCTGAAAGAAACGGACATAGTAAGTTTTTTAAGTAGCTCAACCTTCGAGGCATTTTGGGAAAGTATAGAAGAGGACAAGAGTTTGCTAGAGGGGAAGATTATAGCCTCCATAGGGCCTATGACTAGCAGGACGATAAGAGAAGCAGGGGTACAGGTGGACATAGAAGCCAGAGAGTATACCGTGAACGGGATAATAGAAGAGCTAAAAAAAATGTGAAGTGTTGGGAGTTGAAGTGATGATACATAAAAAGTCAATGGAAATATTTGAGAGAGCAAAAGACTCTATACCTGGTGGGGTAAATAGCCCTGTTAGGGCGTTTCAGTCGGTAAAAAAAGCCTATCCAATATTTATAAACAGAGGGAAAGGAAGCAAGATCTATGATGAGGACGGAAATGAGTACTTGGACTGCATATGTTCTTGGGGGCCGATGATACTTGGCCACAACGATGAGAGGGTAGTGGAAGCTGTAAAAAAAGAGGTAGAAAATGGCAGCTCATTTGGACTTCCTACTAAAAAGGAGGTGGAACTTGCAGAACTGGTGAAGGAGTGTTTTCCGTCTATTGAAAAGATAAGACTCACAACTTCTGGGACAGAAGCTACAATGGCTGCTGTTAGGCTGGCAAGAGCATACACGAAGAAGAATAAGATATTAAAGTTTGAGGGGTGTTATCACGGCCATTCAGATTCACTTATGGTAAAGGCAGGATCTGGGCTATTAACATCGGGGCATCAGGACAGCAACGGGATAACTACTGGGGTGATGCAGGACACTCTGACTCTTCCGTTTGGTGATTTGAACAGGGTGAGAAGGCTTCTTGAAAGCGAAGATGACATGGCCTGTATAATAGTTGAGCCGGTACCTGCAAACATGGGTCTTGTGATTCCGGATGAAAAGTTTTTAAAAGGGTTGAGGGAACTCTGTGACGAACACGGAGTAGTACTTATTTTTGACGAGGTTATAAGTGGATTTAGACTTTCAATTGGTGGAGCTCAAAAAATATACGGGATAAACCCTGACTTGACCACATTGGGGAAAATAATAGGTGGCGGTTACCCGGTTGGAGCTTTTGGAGGTAAAAAAGAAATAATGGATATGGTAGCACCAATTGGGAACGTCTATCATGCTGGGACCCTATCGGGGAACCCGGTTTCCGTAAGGGCAGGCATAGAGACCCTAAAAATATTAAAAAATAGTGAAGGCCTTTATGAAAATTTAGAAGCCAAGACAGCTAAATTAGCTCAAGATATAAGGGAAATCGCTAGAAAATACACTATTCCTGTGACAGTGAACCAGATCGGGAGTCTTTTTACCATATTCTTTTCGAAAAAAGAGGTTAAAAATTTAGAGGATGCAATTGATACAAATGATGATATGTATGTGGAGTACTTTTCAACGATGCTTGAAGAGGGGATAATAGTCCCTCCGGCAAAATATGAAGCACATTTCATTTCAGCAGCCCACAGCTCGGAGGATTTGGCTAAGATACTAGCAGCCATTGAGAAGGCTTTTGAAAATATCTCTAAAAAGGTAAGTCGGTAGTATGGAGGAAAACTTTTTTCCGATTTTCATAAATTTCAAGGGGAAGAGGTGTCTTGTGGTAGGCGGAGGAAATATAGCCTTTAGAAAGATAAGAACTCTCTCAAACTATGGTGCGCTTATAGATGTTGTGACAACGGAAATAAAAATAGAAGAAATTAGGGAGCTAGTCCAGAATGTGCATATAAGGGAGCTTCGACATGGTGATTTAGATGGTTATTTTTTTGTGGTAGCAGCCACCGACAGTGCAGATACAAATGAAAAAATATATGAAGAAGCTGAGTCCAAAAATATCCTGGTTAACAACATAACCAGTGGTAGTAGATGCAATGCAAGGTTTGCTGCTGTTCTAGAAAGAGAAGAATTTGTTGTCGCGGTATCTGGAAAGGGTAAAAACCCGAAGTTAGCAGTTAAAATAAGAGATAAAATAGGTGATTTGTTATGAGGTTGCTAAACGAAACTTTAGAAAGTATAACTGGGTTAAATAGGGCAGATATAGAAAATAGAAAAAAACACATGAATTCTCTACTAAAAACCCCGGATGGGTTGGGGAAGTTAGAGCACATTTCCTTTCAGTTATCTGGGATAGATTCAGATTACAGGGTTAATAAAAAGGCTGTGGTTGTAATGGCTGCGGATAACGGAGTTGAAGCTGAAGGTGTAAGTGCTTCTAAAAGGGTTATAACCCAGTATGTTGTTGAAGCCATGTTGAAAAAAGAGGCTTCAATAAGTTCCCTGGCAAAAACCTTTGGGAGTGATGTTTTTGTAGTAGATCTTGGTATAGACAGTGACAAAGAATTTCTAGGTATAATAGATAGAAAAATAATGAGAAACGGAACAAAAAACATAAGAACCGGAGAAGCCATGACTAGAGAGGAAGCTATAATGGCGATGGAGGCCGGAATAGAAACTGTAGACAGACTTGTAGCTGAGGGATATAATCTTTTTGCAATTGGAGAGATGGGAATAGGGAATACAACTACCAGCAGCGCTATACTAAGAGTTTTAACAGGGTTGCCTTTGAATGATATAGTTGGCAAGGGTAGCGGTATTTGCGATGAAAAGTTGGAATTGAAAAAACAGGTTATAAGGGATGCCATAACGGTTAATTCTCCAGATGCGAGTGATCCTATAGAGGTACTCCATAAACTGGGCGGACTTGATATTGCCGCCATGGTGGGGGCGTATCTTGGGGCAGCTAAAAATAGAGTTCCTGTAATAATAGATGGATTGATATCCGGTGTTTCAGCGCTACTTGCAAGCTTAATAAACCCTAAAATAAAAGATTACATGCTCCCTTCACACATTGGGGAGGAGCCAGGAATAAAGTGGATTATGAAAAATATGGAATTAGAACCAATGCTTTTCATGAATATGAAGCTTGGAGAAGGTAGCGGGGCTATTTTGATGTTTCCTATAGTAGAAGCTGCGAGCAACATAGCAAGGGATATAAGGTTGTACCCAGAAGTATAGGAGGAGTATATGCTTAATATTTATTTCGTAAGGCACGGCGAAACTGTATGGAATACTAAGGGGATAATGCAAGGAAGGCTGGATTCTGAATTGACTGAAAAAGGTGTCCTTCAGGCGGAGAACTTGTCAGAACAGTTTGAAAACATAGACTTTGAAGCGGTGTATTCTAGCGAACTTGGGAGAGCTTATAAAACAGCGAACATTTTAAAGAGTGGCAGGGATATAGAGGTTAAAAAACTTGAGCAGTTAAACGAAAAGAACTTCGGCGTCTGGGAAGGTATGCGGTTTAAAGACATATATTTAAAATACCCGAAGGAAGCGGAAAAATTTTTTAAAAATCCAGCCGAGTACGATGCCAGGCTTATAAATGCCGAGAGTTTAATTGAGGCTTTGGAACGCTTTTTAGACGGCATAGAAAAGATAAAGAGTCTGCATAGTAGCGGGAATATCCTGGTGGTTTCCCATGGGACAGTTTTAAATCTTTTTTTTAATTACGTTGAGGGAAATAGTGTTGAAAAATTCAGTGAAAACGAGATTATGGAGAACTCTACGTACAGAATAATTGAATACAGTGATTTTTAGTTAATTTAAGGGGGATATTAGGTTGTTTAAAAGACATAGAAGACTTAGAAATAGCAAAAATATAAGAAACCTGGTAAAAGACGTGTACCTAGATGTAGCTGATTTTGTGTATCCTATATTCATAGAAGAGGGTGCAGATATAAGGAAAGAGATAGCTTCTATGCCAGGTATATACAGGTACTCTATAGACAGAGTAGAAGAGGAGCTAGACGAGGTATGGAATCTTGGAATAAGGTCTTTGTTGATATTTGGGATACCAAAAGAAAAGGATGAGGTCGGGAAAGAGGCCTATAATGACAGTGGCATAGTACAGGAAGCTGTGAGGTATATAAAAAGATTATACCCAGAGATGCTAGTTGTTACGGATGTATGCATGTGCGAGTACACCTCGCACGGGCATTGCGGCGTCTTGGACGAAAATGGATATGTAAAGAATGACGAAACCTTAGAACTACTGGGAAAGATAGCTGTATCCCACGCAAAAGCCGGAGCTGATATAGTAGCTCCTTCCGACATGATGGATGGCAGAGTGAAAATTATAAGAGAAGCCTTGGATGAAACTGGATATAAAAATATACCTATAATGTCATACTCGGTTAAATATTCATCGGCTTTTTACGGGCCTTTTAGGGATGCGGCGGACTCTGCTCCTAGCTTTGGTGACAGAAAAACCTATCAGATGGACTATAGATCTAGCTGGCAAGCCCTAGACGAGGCCAGGGAAGATTTGGATCAAGGTGCGGATATTTTAATAGTTAAGCCGGCATTAGCCTATCTAGATGTGATAAGCCGTTTAAAGGATAACCTGAATGCACCAATAGCAGCCTATAATGTAAGTGCAGAGTATTCCATGGTAAAAGCCTGTTCACAAAACGGCTGGGTGGACGAAAAAGATATAGTACTTGAAAAGATATATGGGATAAAAAGAGCGGGGGCTACAATAATAATCACTTACTTTGCAAAAGATCTTGCCAGATGGATAGCAGAGGGAATATAAGAATGAAAATTGTATGGCTCATAGGTGGCACTAAAGACTCCAGGGAACTGGCTAGGAGGATAGCCAAAAATACAAACAAACTTATTATAAGCACTAGCTCTAAATACGGGAAAAAACTAGTTGAAGATATAGGTTCAGAGGTAGTTGACAAAAAAATGGATAAAAGCGAGATGGAAAAATTTGTCATTACAAGAGGAGTAAAGGTAATAGTGGATGCCAGCCACCCGTATGCACAAAACGTTTCTAAAAACGCAATGGAAGTAGCAAGAGAGCATGGATTAAAATATCTTAGGTTTGAAAGAGAGATGCTCTCATATGAAGGAGCTCAAAGATTTGACGATCTTGATGCTATAATAACCTATCTAAACTCCAATTATTCTGATGGGAATATACTTAGCACCCTCGGGGTAAACAGCCTGCACAAACTTAAAAATCTAGAAATGTTGGACAAACTTTACGTTAGGATACTTCCAGTGAAGGCCTCTATAGAAATTGCAGAAAACTTAGGCTACCCTGCAAATCATATAATAGCCTTGCAGGGTCCCTTTTCAAGGCAGTTTAATAAGGATATAATGAGAAATTACAGCATAAGGTACATGGTAACGAAGGAAAGCGGCAAAGAAGGGGGAGAGCTTGAGAAGGTAGACGCTTGCAAAGATATGGGTATAGAAATTTTAGTTTTAAAAAGACCGAATTTAGACTACATAAATATATTTAAAGACATGGAGAAAATTTTGGAAGAACTTTAGTATCTTTGAGTTTATGAAATAATAAAAATATGTTTTATTTTATTAAAAGGATACTTCCTAATATTTTGGTAAATTATTTACAAGATTTACTTTAGGAGGATAGAATTATGAAGAGAAAGCTTAGGAGTTCTATTTTTATTTATGCTCTTATCCAGATTATATTTATAAGTATACTTATAAATGGTTGTTCTAAAAAAAGAGAAGATAAAACTGTCAAGGTTGGAGTTACGATATCAAACGCTGAAGATAAATTTATAAGTTATATATTTTCAGAAATGGAAGAACAACAAAAAAGTTATGGAAATAAAATAGAAGTTCTCTATTTAGATGCTAAAGAAGATGAAGAAAAGCAGAAAGAGCAAGTAAGATATTTTATAGAACAGGGAATGGATGCTGTTATCGTACTACCGGTAGATACAGGCTATACGAACGAAATTACGAAGATTCTTACCAAAGCGGGGATACCATGCATATATATAAACAGATATCCAGATGAGTTTATGAAAAATGATCAACCTGAAGGCATTTACTATGTTGGATCAGATGAAAAGACCTCGGGAGTTATTCAGATGGAGTACCTAGCCAAGCTTTTAAACGGGAAAGGCGATGTTGTGATACTTATGGGGGAACTTGGCGATAACGCAGCTATGCTTAGGACAGAGGGGGTAGAAAAAGTAGCAAGTAAGTATCCCAATATAAATATAGTGGGGAAGCAGTCTGCAAAGTGGATAACACCGCTTGCTTCGAGTGTAGTAGAAGAGTGGATTGTTTCGGGTAGAAAATTCGATGCAGTTGCTTCTAATAATGATGAGATGGCAATCGGAGCTATAAGGGTACTTGAAAAATATGGAAAATTAGACGATGTTATAGTTGTGGGGATAGACGCTACAAGAGATGCCATAGAAGAAATGAAGGCAGGTCATCTAAAAGCAACTGTATTCCAGAACTCAAAAGCACAGGGACGTGGCGCATTAGATGTGGCTTTTAAAGTAGTTAACAATCAAGCGGTACCACAAAATACATGGATACCATTTGAACTTGTTACCCCAGAAAATTACAACAATTTTATACAATAAATAAAGCTAAATTTTTTAAAAATTGAATTGAGAAAATAAATAAAAGATAGGTAGCTTATAGCAAGTTTCTTATCTTTTATATTTATTTTTTGAGATTTTTTTAATTTAAATTATTTTTTTATATTTTTACAAAAAAACCGTTGACAAAGAAAGTGGACTGTGATAATATTATCCCTGTGCCTC
>QKCP01000085.1 GCA_003246855.1 Ilyobacter polytropus | reverse complement strand
TTTTATTTTAAGTGGTGCACTTGTTTTGATAATACACCATTTAATTATTCGTATATAATATTTTAGAAAAATTACAAAATGTACCATTTTTTGCTTTTAACACTTGAATAATTTAACTAAAAATGTTACTATTAATTACTAAAGTAAAAATTATGTATACAGGTGACAAGACAATTGAGAAGGAAAGGTTATTATGGAGTTAATCAAAAAAATTGAGGAATTAAAAAAAGAAAAAAATGCTATTATTCTTGCACATTACTACCAAAATTCTGAAATTCAGGAAATAGCTGACCATGTAGGGGATTCTTACTATCTTAGCAAGATTGGACAAGAATCTGATGCAGAGGTTATCGTGTATTGTGGCGTTAGGTTCATGGCAGAAAGCGCAAAGATTCTTTCGCCTGAAAAAACGGTTCTTTTCCCTGTTTACACTGAAGCTCCTTGTTGCATGGAATTCATGGTAAACGAAAATGAATTGGAAGAGTTTAAAAGACAAAACCCAACTGCAAAGGTTGTATGCTACATCAACTCTTCGACTTCAGTAAAGGCACTTTCGGATGTTTGTTGTACATCTTCTAGCGCGGAGAATATATTAAAAAATATAGATGCGGATAAAATAATATTCATACCTGACAGAAACCTAGCTTCGTATGTAGCTGAAAAAGTCCCTGAAAAAGAGATTATCCCTTGGGCCGGATGCTGCAATATTCATGACAAAGTAAAGATGGAAGATATCGAAAATTATTTAGACACTGATATAACTATTGTCGCCCATCCAGAATGCACTAAAGAAATACGTGATGCCTCTCACTACGTAGGGAGTACCAGCGGTATTTTAAGTTATATCAAAAATTCCCCAGAAAAGGAGTTTTTGGTACTTACTGAAAAAGGCATACACCATCAATTAAAAAAGGATAATCCTGACAAAACTTTCCATTTCTTGCACATGATTTGTGGAAGTATGAAAAAGACCTTTTTAGAAACTGTAGCTGAAAGTCTGGAGACATTTAAAGGTGAAGTAACTCTAGACGAAGACCTAAGAAAAAAAGCATACATTGCTCTTGAAAACATGCATAAATTAGGGTAAAGGTAAAGGGGGGAGTCGCATGGAGTGCGATATTTTAATTGCCGGCTCTGGTATCGCAGGTTTGTTTACTGCATTAAGCCTACGCGACGATTTAAAAATAGTATTACTTTCGAATGCAGATCTTAATAAATGTAGCACCTATCATGCACAAGGTGGGATAACCACCGTGCTTGACGAAGAGGACAAATTGGCTTTTTTTCAGGATACTATGGTTGCTGGCGGACATCTGAACAATCCTGAAATCGTAAAACTTGTAGCCGACGAGGCTGCTAAATGCATAGATGTTCTTATAAATGCAGGTGTCGACTTTACAAAAGACAGTTCGGGAAATTTCAAATACACAAGGGAAGCCGCCCACAGCAAAAACCGTATTTTATACTGTGCTGATCAGACAGGTAAGGAAATCTTTTCTAAACTCCTGGAAGCGGTTAAATTAAAAAAGAACATCGAAATAATAGACAACGCTGAACTTTTTGACTTTAAGGTACACGGTGACAAAGTTCTTGGAGCATATTTTTTCAAAAATAATAAAGTTTATGATATAGACTCCAGTTATACTGTTTTATGCACTGGTGGCATAGGTGGTCTATTCAAAAACTCTACAAACGAGAAAAATTTAAAAGGTATAGGGCTTGCCCTTGCTCTTAAATACGGAATACAACTTAGAGACGTAAATTTTATCCAAATACACCCTACTGCCTTCTATGAGAAGGTGGAAGGTAGGAGATTTTTAATTTCGGAATCCCTTAGAGGTGAAGGTGCTGTTTTAGTTGACAAAACTGGGGAAAGGTTCGTAGACGAACTGTTGCCTCGGGACATTGTCAGCAAAGCCATCAGCGATAGAAACAGAGAGCTTAATACTGAAAACGTTTATTTGGATATATCACATTTAGACAAAAACTACCTTGTTACGAGGTTCCCATATATTTACGAAAACTGCCTCAAAAAAGGTGTGGATATAACAAAGGAAAAAATTCCTGTGAGTCCATGCCAACATTATTTCGTAGGGGGCATCGCTGTGGATGAAAATGGGAAAACTTCAATGGACTCCCTTTTCGCTGCGGGAGAAGTGGCTTGTACAGGGTTGCACGGAAGAAACAGACTTGCAAGTAACTCACTTTTAGAGGCTGTTGTTTTTGGAAAAAGAGTTGCTGAAAGCATAAATAGCTCCTTCAGAAAACTTAATGTTTTTAGGGATCAATCTCAATATGTTGATACCGATATTAAAAAAGTGATTATGCAAAACTGGAAAATAGCTGCAAATGAAATACTAAAGGTTCGGGAGGATTTAAAAAGTGAACTACTCGATTATTGACAATATTATAAACAATGCACTATTTGAGGACATAAACCAAGAAGACATAACCACCAACAGTATAGTATCCGAATCTTCAACTGCTGTGGTGGACCTACTCTCAAAAGAAGACGGAATCATATGCGGACTGGGAATATTTTCTAGGGTTTTCGAGCTCCTAGGCGGGGTTTCTGTAGAACTGTTTTTCAAAGACGGGGACAGGGTGAAAACCGGGGACCTAGTTGCTAAAATTGAGGGTAAGACAAGAACTATCCTTTCAGGTGAAAGGGTGGCTCTGAACCTGCTTCAGAGGATGTCTGGTATAGCTAGCTATACAAACAGCTTAGTTAAACTTTTAGACGAAACTGAAATAAAGCTCATGGATACACGTAAGACAACTCCAAACCTTAGGTATCTTGAGAAATACTCGGTTAAAGTTGGAGGCGGATTCAATCACAGATACAATCTTTCTGATATGGCCATGATAAAAGACAACCATATTATGGCTGCAGGAAGCATAAAAAATGCTGTTAGCGCTATCAGAGAAAATTACCCATTTGTAAAAATTATTGAAGTGGAAGTAGAAAGCTTGGAAGGTGTTAATGAAGCCATCGAAGCCGGCGCTGATATAATAATGCTTGATAATATGAACGTAGAGACAATGGAAAAGGCTGTGAAACTTATTGATAAAAAAGCTATCATTGAGGTATCAGGGAATGTAGACTCCGAAAAAGTGAATTCTTTGAGAAATTTGGCAATCGACTATATCTCTTGTGGAGCTTTGACCCATTCTGTTAAATCCTTGGATTTAAGTATGAAAAATCTTGTAATTTTAAAATAAGCCCTGTTGGGCTTTTTTATTTTGTAAGAATATCCATATAAACACCCCAATATACAGTGGCTGTTTTCCCATCTCATTAAAAAAATTAAAGGATTTAAAATTATGATTGCATATATATTAAGTAAGGGATTTTCCTTGAATCGAAAGGTGGGGATTTTATGAAGAAGATAATTCTATTCCTTTTGCTGTCCCTAAATCTTTTCTCCATGGAATTTAAAGAAATTGTGAGGTATTACAACAGCAAGATTAAAGATGAAGAAATAGTCGCTGTTGAAAAAATTGTGCACAAATATGAAAAAATGTACGGGATTAATAGATACGTTGTATATTCCATTATAGCTACTGAATCCAATTTTAGGAATGTTTTAGGCGACAATGGACAGAGTATAGGCTATGGGCAGATACAGTTACCCACGGCGATGTTTGTTAAAAAAAGATTTGATCTTCACGAGGATTTGAGTAGAGAAAGGCTCATAGAAGATATAGATCTGCAGTTAAAATACATGGTTCTATATATAAAGTATCTCTATGAACTGAATGACAATGATGTCAAAGCGACTCTCCTGTCTTACAATGCAGGCCCTCTAAATTTCAAAAAAAATAAATTTAACTCACGTTATTATGAAAAAGTCTCAAAAAATTATACTTATATCTTAAATAAATCAATTTTAAAAAATTCGCAACTGATTGAAAATAAACTGTTTATAACAAAAATCCAGCCGTAAGGCTGGATTTAATCACTTAACTTTAATACTGATATAAACGCTTCTTGAGGTATCTCAACGTTTCCTATCTGCTTCATTCTCTTTTTACCTTCTTTTTGTTTTTCTAAAAGTTTTTTCTTACGACTTATATCCCCACCATAACATTTTGCAATTACATTTTTTCTATAGGCTTTTATGGTTTCTCTTGCTATTATTTTTGCTCCCAAAGCGGCCTGTATAGGTATTTCAAACTGCTGTCTAGGTATAACTTCTTTTAGCTTTTCAGTTATAACTCTACCTCTAGAGTAAGCATGATCTACATGGGCTATAAACGAGAACGCATCTACCGGTTTTCCAGATACCAGAATATCCACTTTTACCAGTTTTGATTCCTTATAGCCTATCATCTCATATTCAAAAGAAGCATAGCCCTTTGTCCTAGATTTCAACTTATCATAAAAATCCAACACTATGTCAGCTAGTGGCAATTCATAAGTCAGCATAGCTCTCGTCTCATCTAGGTAGTCCATCGTTATAAAGATACCCCTTTTTTCTTGGCAAAGCTCCATGACGTTACCAACATAATCTTTAGGAACTATTATGTTTCCCTTTATGAAAGGTTCTTCTACACTCTTTTTCCCTATTATTGGGAATTCTTCCGGATTATCTATTACCCTCAATTCGCCGTTTTCCATATATATCCTATACTCAACCGACGGCGAGGTAGAGATAAGGTCGATTCCATATTCTCTTCTAAGCCTTTCCACTATTATCTCCATGTGGAGTAGACCTAGGAATCCACATCTAAATCCAAAACCAAGTGCTACTGAAGTCTCTGGCTGATAAACCAGTGAAGCATCATTTAGCTGAAGTTTTTCAAGGGCATCTCTCAAATCTTCATAATCATCGGTTGCAATAGGGTAAATCCCTGCATATACCATAGATTGCGCTGGCCTGTAGCCTCCAAATGGTGATTCACAAGGATTTTTAGCTGAAGTTATTGTGTCCCCGACCTGCGTATCTTTAATGGATTTTACTCCAGTTATCACGTATCCAACTGAACCAGCTGTAAGTTCATTGCTTATCTTCATATTTGGAGAAAATACTCCACACTCTAAAATTTCAAATTCTTTTTCTGTAGACCAGATTTTTATTTTGTCCCCTTTTTTTAACTTACCGTCCATTACTCTTATGTAAGTTATTACTCCTCTATAGTCATCAAAATGCGAATCGAATATAAGTGCTTTTAAAGGTTTTTCCTCTGTTTCTTCTGGAGCTGGTATCCTCTCAACTATAGCCTCTAACAGTTCTTCTATACCTATTCCAGCTTTTGCAGAGGTAAGCACCGCATCATCTGCAGGCAGCCCTATTAAGTCCTCTATCTCTTTTTTTACCCTATCCGGTTCCGCAGCCGGAAGGTCTATTTTATTTATTACCGGTACAACTTCTAAGTCATGCTCCAATGCAAGATATACATTTGCAAGAGTTTGAGCTTCTACCCCTTGTGCAGCATCCACAACTAGGAGTGCTCCCTCACAAGCTGCAAGCGACCTTGATACTTCATATATGAAATCAACGTGTCCCGGAGTATCGATAAGGTTTAATTCATACCTATTTCCATCCTTGGCATCATAGTAGAGGGTAACTGCTTGAGCTTTTATTGTTATACCCTTCTCCCTTTCAAGATCCATCGAATCCAAAAGCTGTGCTTTCATATCCCTTTCATTTACAGTACCTGTTGTCTGTAGCAGTCTGTCGGCAATCGTGGACTTACCGTGATCTATATGTGCAATAATAGAAAAATTCCTCTTGAATTTTGTAGACACTTATATTTCCTCCTAATACTTAAAGTTATTCAAGATATTATAAGATAATTTATGCAAAAATGCAAGATATCTATTTCCAATTGCTGTTTTCTCGGCTAAGCTTCATAAGATTTCTTTACAAGTTTTGCTATAAAATATCTAGGCATAAGCCTGCTTGAGAAAACCAGCAATTTATTGTACACACCTGTAACCACAAGTCTTCTATTGCCATGTGCCGCCTTATATAATAGTTTTGCAACCGTTTCTGATCCCAGGAGTTTCCCTCGAAATTTACTTGTCTTTAAACTTCCAACCTCCTGAAACTCTGTTTTTGTTGCACCTGGGCAAAACGCCACCACAGTGACACCGCTTTCTTCTAGTTCTGCAGATAACGCTAATGAAAAAGAGAGGACGTAAGATTTTGTAGCCCCGTATACGGCCATATAAGGAACTGCTTGAAAAGCTGCCGTAGATGCCACATTCACTATAGTACCGCAACCCCTTTTTTTCATCTTATCTCCTAAAACTCTCGCTATATGCGTAAGTGTTTTTACGTTTAAATCTATTATTTTTATTTGTTTTTCAATGTCAGAGTTCATAAATTCGCCGTACTCCCCAACCCCGGCATTGTTAACTAAAACATCTATGTCTATATCCAGTTCTTCTACTCTCAAAAAAAGTTCATCTATGTTTTCAGCCATGGATAGGTCTAAAGGCGCTGTCACGACCTCTACACTTGTCCCCAGCTCCAGTTTCAATCCCTCTAGCCTCTCGCTTCTCCTTGCGACTAGAAAAAGATTATAACCATTTTTTGCAAAGATTCTAGCAGCTTCCATCCCTATGCCACTAGATGCACCTGTTATCAAAGCCCACATTTTATTTCCTCCTAATTTAAAAAGGCTTGCCACAATGACAAGCTTTTTTAATGAATACATCAACTTAATACATATTGCCAAATCTCTATTTAGAGTAATATCCCATAAACTCAGGCATACTTTCCTTTATCCTGCTTATTCTGCTAATAGAAGACGGATGCGTGCTCAAAAATTCAGGTACAGCCGCTGTTGAGTCTGCGCTCATCCTTTCCCAAAATTCCAATGATTTTCTTGGATCATACCCGGCCATAGCTGTGAATATTATTCCGAGCCTGTCCGCCTCATACTCATGTGTCCTGGAATACTTCAACATCCCTAAACTACTTCCTACGCCATAAACTTCTAAGAATACCGATTTTGCAAGTCCAGGGTTTTCACCAAATACTTCTTGCAGAGTCGCGTAACCATATTTCAGAAGCAGTTCCTGACTCATCCTTTCATTTCCATGATTTGCAACTACGTGTGCTATCTCATGCCCCATTATAGTAGCAATCCCATCTTCTTCCCCTGCAATTGGCAGGATGCCTGAATAGACGACCACTTTCCCGCCTGGTAGGGCCCAAGCATTTTTCTCCTTGTTATTGACAAGATTGAACTCCCAATCAAATCCAGATAGCTGGTACTGCCTTCCCTGCTTTATCATGAATTCCTCTACTGCTTTAGATATTTTTGCCCCAACTCTTTTCACCATTTCAGCGTCACTATTTTTTAGTGGGGGATTGTTTGCTATAAACTCACTATACTGAGCATCGCTTAAATCGACAATTTGCTGTTGTGATATCAAACTCAGTTGCGTCCTACCTGTTATGGGCACATTTGAACATGCGGCTAGAAAAATTGTCAAAATCGCTGCACACACTATTTTTTTAAACATTATTTTCCTCCTTTATTACCTTTTCTACTTCCTCTATTAATATTTCCGGAGCTACCCTTTCGGTATAATCCGCTTTCACAAAACTATACATCAATATTCCATTTTTGTCAAAGATAAAACTAGCCGGTATAGGAAGCTCATATGTATCCACGCCGTTACTCTTTGCAAGATCTATGCCAGACTCTTCATACAAGTTTACCATACTTCTGTCTAACTTAAATACTATGCTAAACTTTCTTGCAAAATCGTTGTTTAAGTCACTCAACACCTCGTACTTTAGATCAAGCTTTTCTTTAAAATTAAGAGAATTGTCCGGGAGTTCGGGAGATATAGCTATCAATTTACCTTTAAGCCACTTCAGCCTTTTTACTATTTTAGAAAGTTCAGTGAGCTCTAAATTACAGTACGGGCACCAAGAACCACGGTAAAAGCTTATTATTACTGGTCCTTCCCCAAAATATTTTTCTATATTTACCTCATTTCCAAGTGCATCTATCAGGCTATGTTTTGGTATCTTATCCCCTTTTTTCAGGCCATTCTCCTCTATGCCGCTCTTTATAAGGTTTTCAAGAAAATTCTTCATTGCTTCCCTTTTTTCTTGCGGAAGGCCCATTGCATACTCTTCCTTTAGACTTTTTAACCTTTCATAAAATTCCATCTCTATCACCTTCCCGATAAGTTTTCTAAGTGTCTAGTGTCCATCCATTAAACCGTGCCTGGCTTGAGTCACTTTTTCAAAAAAACCCTGCTTTTTTCTAAAATTTTCACAGGGTTATAGGAGAGTTTTGCCTTTTCCAATTGAGGTATTCCCAAGTCTTCCTCGCGGTTTATATATCTATATTCTAAAAATTCCTTTTCTACGAAGAGCTTGTTTATCATCTGATAAGCCCCGATGTAGTTATGATCAGCTTTTTCTATATGCACTACTGCGGTATCGTGGTTTATTGCCTCTCCTATGCTAAATGCCACAACCTTGCCGTCAACTCTTATCAGACCGCCGCTTAGGTTTAGCTTTTCATAGTTTTCCAACACCCTAATAACTCCTACCTTTTCATCCTTTAAGCTCCCCCTCAAGTTACACCCCTTTATTTCGCACCACCACTTTTGAAATTCGAGAACCTCTCTTATATTTTCAGAACCTATATTTTCGTATGTGTAACTATAGTTTTTTTCAAATCGGTTCACAAAATTTTTTTTAGAATGATATTTTCTCCCCTTCAACTCCACGAGGTCAGCCGTTTTGTACAAATAGTCTCCCCTGCCGTTCTCAAGTTTGTAAACAAAACTTCCAGAGAACTCTTTTTCCAAGAGCACAATCATCTCTTTGTTCACAGCCCTCATTTTAAACTCTTGCCCAAACTCTTCCAACAGTGCCTTTATGGTTTTTTGCAGATTCCCTTCCCCCACTGGAAAATAAAGGTACTCTACCCCCTCTAACTCCCCCTTTATGCATAAAAAACCGTCTATTATTTTATATGCAGTTTTCCTTAAAAAGGACCACATATACATATTTGTAAACAAAATGTCATACGTCCTATATCTATAGTATTCCATGTAATTTTCAAAAATTTTGGCATCCTCTATTGTTAAAGTTTTCCAGTCCATCTATGCCCTCCATAAAAAAAGGAAGCCTCAGACTTCCTTTTAATAATTTCTAATAAAAATACATATAGCCGTCCATTACTATATTGACTCCTCTTAGTATTTCCTCTCTGTCAAATACCCTGCTTGGATAATCAAATTCAAAACCTGTACGGAGATCCGAATTGAACAACTCTATGTACTCGCCGTCAAACCTTACCTCTATATTTTCAGTGAAAAGTTTTATATACGGGAGTACTTGAATTATATCTATGATCCTTACAAAGGTAACTGGACTAATTTTTTTCTTATCTAATATCTCTTCTATTATATACTCTGCGTGATCCATGTCAGTCCTGTATCCTTTTTTAGTTCCAGTTTTTAAGAATAATACGTGTTTACCGCTTTTCACTATGTTGTATCCTGCTTTATTTAATAATTCTAGGGAGTTCATTTTCATCACCCCATTTCTAGAAAAAAATCAATCCGTCTTATTTGTATTATACACCATAAACTCACCTTGTCCTTTACGTCAGCTAAAAATTTATTTTCAATTCCATGTCTACTTTCAACAACTTAAGATTTTAATGAAAAGAATAATAATTTGACTTTTATTTTTTTTAGATTATACTTAATATTATAAGGTTGTCAAAAAAACATCAATTACAGGGGGGATTTTTTATGAGAAAAATGGGAACATTGATTGCTTCGTTACTGCTTGTTTCTAATGTATCAAATGCCATGCATATAACCAGCTTTAGGCAAGATGCTAAATTTATAAACGACAATACGACAAATGCAGCCAGCAACAATCAAGACGATAAACAAACCCTGGAGTGGGTAATCGCTTCTGGCTACCTTGCTATTACTGAAGATTTGACAGCTACTTTTGAGATAGAACAAGATATAATAAGCGACAATGACGGTGACGGAAAAGACTCATACAATGCTTGGGACAACACTTTCGGGGTGGAAAAAAAGCTGCCGTCAGTTGAGTTTATGGACAAAACCTGGACGCAGACTGTGTGGGGAGGTTTCGAACAAGAAACTGAAAATACAAAAGATGGGGACGAAGGTAACAAATGGGATACATTAACTTTTATAGCTGACTATACAGCAAGTACTCCTATCAGTGAAAAAACTAAGTTTACAACTGAATTAGTAGCAAAATACAGAGATCATGAGAAAAACTACGCCGAACCTGGAGTAGAAGATGATACTGAGATCGGAGATTACTATGAGCTTAACTTCTATTTCGACACCGCATGGAACGAGTTCTGGAAGTCCACGACTATCCTATACAACGAGTTTGTTTCATACAGCGGGGACGGCTACAAGGATTACTATCAATTTGAATTAGAGCATTACACAAACTTCACATACAACCTTCCTAAAGGATTTTACTTCAACACAGAGTTTGGCTTAGAATCCTATGGAAACTGGGAATTTTCAGATACGCATGATACCACCGAGATGTGGATAGAGCCTAAGCTAGGCTACAGCTATGACATAAATCCTGGTTTAAACTTATATGCCTGGGTAGGGTACAGGGTGTTTGATGCTAAAACTGCCGATGTTACCCATGACTTGGATGAATACCACAACAACAAAGTCGAAGCCCTCTTAGGCTTCAAATATAGTCTGTAGGAACCCATTCCCATAAAAAAAAGAGCAGGCCACGGCCTGCTCCTTATTTTTTCTATGCTTTGCATACATTTATTACTCCCATTATCCCTATAACTTCTTTTTTATCATTCGAGAAAGTGGATTTATTAAACTGAACTTCGTACTCGAGTCCATTTTTCAATTTAATTCCATGCTTATACACTTGTATTCCAGGATTTGCCAAAAGTTTCTTGTCCTGACTGGAATACTTTTCAGCATACTCTTTTGGACAGATATCAAAAACAGTTTTCCCAATCAGCTCTTCCCTGGACATACCCAACAACTTTTCAAAAGCTTTATTAAATTCTACAAAAGATCCGTCTATCTCTTTATAAAAAACAGGTACAGGGACGCTGTTTAAAAGCATATTAATAGAATCTCTTTTTCTGTCTATAACCTTAAATAAAGCTTTTTCCTTCATATTTCTTCCTCCAACAAAGCACCGCTGCACAACTGTGCACTTTTTAACGATATAATGATTAATATTATAGCATTTATTAGCAGGTTAGTACAAGTAGTAAAATTTTACTCTATCCTAGAATAAATTATTCTTTTTTAACTTGACACATAAATAGCTTTATGTTAAACTTTATTGCGTTAATAGTAAGAGGCCGTCTTAGCTCAGTTGGTAGAGCGCAGCCATGGTAAGGCTGAGGTCGCCGGTTCAATCCCGGCAGTCGGCACCACTTTCGCGTATATTATGATGCCCAAGGCATCTTTTTTTATTTTTTGTAAAAAATTACCCTTTTCTCAAAACTTCAATATCTTTCTCTACACAAGTATTTAATCTTCTCACTGGAGTTAATCCGTGTACTTTGCGAGTAAAACAGATGTTTTTCATTATCAACTTTAAATAAGTTCGATAGTCTATATTAATATTCCACTGATTAATTATATGAAATATACAGCACCAACCCATTAATTGAAGAAGGATTTTTCACAATAATTCGTATAGGCTAATCGAGGTGATGAAATGTGGAAATGGTCAATGTAATCGAAAAAAAAATAAATATAGGCATATCCGCCTGCATGTATGGGGCAAAAGTCAGATATAATAAAAAAGGCTGGGACATGCTTGGCTACCTTGGAAGGGAGGTCGCTGATTTCATATGGCACCCTATATGTCCTGAAGTCATGAGCGGCATGGGAGTACCGAGAAACCCCATAAGTTTAAGAGGAGGCAGCGGAGATGACTTTTGGGCGGGAAAAGCTAAGGTGAAATCCAGGACCGGCAAAGACGTAGGAGACCTAATGACATCAGGATGCAATTGTTGCATGGATACGCTGAAAAGGGCTGGTGTCTACATATACATCTTCATGGAGGGAAGTCCATCTTGTGGCGTTTACAGGACCACATTAAAAAATCAAAGACTGGGGCATCCACCAGGAGTCTTCGGCTCACTTCTTTTAAAAGAGGAATTTTTTTTAATCCCTGCACAAGATCTCCAAAGCCCTGTGAAATGGTGGGACTGGCGAAGAAGACTGCAAGCTTTTATCTGGTTAAAAGAATTAAACATAGACTCCAAAGACTCTCTTTACTCTATGTGGCATACACTGAAATTCCTGTGCCAGGAGATTGACGAGGTTAATTCCAGAGCTCTAGGTAATGAAATAGCTAATCTTTCAAAAGGGGATAACACCGAGATGTACGCCCTGATAAAAAACAGAGTGCTTTTGATGCTTAGACAACCCTCTTCACTAAACAAAATAAAACAAAGTCTGTGGAAAAACTACTCTTTTTTAAAAAAACATAAGGAGTTGCGTGTGGAGGATGTTCTAGAACCTACAGAGCTCAGAAATATGCACCATATAGCCGAAGAACTCTTAAAAATAGAAAGATCTGCATATGAGTACGGGACTTTTTTTGGATCAGCACCTATAGCTTACAAGCCTTCCAGATAGTTTTTAAAAGAATTTAAATAGCATTTAAAACAAAAAGGAGCTGTTTTTAAGCTCCTTTTTCTTACATGTAGTATATAGAGTAGTTAAACCCTACTACTAATTTAAATTTATTGTTGTGGTACTTGTCTAAGTCATCTCTAACGTCAGATGTAATGGCATCAAAAGCTTTAACCCCTACCCATGAATGAAGGTTTAAGTTTTCGTCAACTGTATATTTGTATCCAAGTTTTGGTTCTATCCACATTTCTGTAGTAGATAAAGTTTCTGAAGTTGCAGAGCTGTTCCCGTAAGACTGTAGCTCGAACACATAGAAATCTGCACTTATATCATAGGATATTATATAGTTGTAAAGCGTTGTATCAGATATCAAATCTAATATATATATTAGATTTATGCTTTTTATTTCAGTTTTTCTAAGGATTTTCTAGTGTCCTCAAGTTGCTGTTTTTTCTCAAGTATTTTTCCATCATACTCTTTCTGGAGTTCCTCTAACCGGAGTTTATACTCGATTTCTAATGCCGAAATTTCAGTTTCGTAGAGAAAGATCTTTTTCTCCCTGTTCGATACCAAAGCTTCCCTTATCTTTACATATGAAATAAAAGCCAGTACAGTTAATAGCGATGCCGCTATTAGAATCTTCTTTTTGCTGTTTTTCCCACTGATTTTCCTAAATTTTATAGTCTCATTCATAATTACCACCCAAACTAATATATCACATCATTAAAAAAAAGACAAACAAAAAGTTCTGATTAAATGTCCTGAAATTTTATCTAAAAAACATTTTTGGGGCAAATATTCAAAGGAAATTTTTACTTCTGTCAATATATAGTCTTTAGTTAGTCTCTGTTTAATTTCAAACAATTTCTTCAAATAAAATGGTTAATTCAAAATTGTTTTTTTATTTAGGGGGTGCTTTTATGATAAGATATTTTTCTATTTTTTTGGCGGCATTATTTTTAATAAGTGGTGTGTCCTACTCACAAAACGTAGAGGACATCGTGAGCAAATCTTACAACGCAGCTTATTACAACGGGGACGACGGCAGAGCTACTGTGGAAATGACCATAGTTGACAAACAGGGTAGAACCCGAAAAAGAAAACTCAACCTCCTTAGACTTGACTTAGAAGATGGTGGGCGTCAAAACTACTATGCATATTTTAAAGAGCCAGCAGATGTCAAACAGATGGTTTTTATGGTTCATAAAAAAGTTGGCGGGGACGACGACAGATGGATGTATCTTCCTGCTTTAGATTTAGTCAAGAGAATTGCCGCAAGTGACAAGAGGTCTAGTTTTGTTGGTTCCGATTTTTTATACGAAGATATCTCAGGGAGAAGTTTGGAAGAAGATAAGTTCGAGCTATTAAATGAAACCGAATCACACTACCTTGTAAAAGCTACACCTAAAAAAACTGAAGACTTTTCTTACTACACTATTTTAATAGACAAAAAAAATTATCTTCCACTTGTAGCTGAATACTACAATGAATCCGGAAAACCTTACAGGGTAATCAGTGCTTTAAAGGTAGAGACATTTGGCGGTTATCCTACCATAACTGAAATGAAAGCTGAGAATTTGGAAACAAAGTCCTACACTGTAAACGAGTTTTCAAAGATAGAATATAATATCGGTTTAAACGAAGATATATTTACCGAGCGTTTTTTACGTCGTCCGCCTCGCAGATGGCTGAACTAGGGGGTGCTGTATGAAAATACGTGTAGCCATCTTATTTTTGTTTTTGTGCTCATCAATCTTCACGTTTGATCTTTCTAGCGTAGAAATAAATGGCTTTTTCGAGGGCGCAGGCGGTTTAAGATATTCATCGGGCGAGGACCAGCTTATTTTAGGAGAAACTAGGGCTAGGTTAAATTTATGGTCCCCCCTTGGTGATTTCAGCGAAATACAGTTTAGATATGATTTAGTCGGTGATTTCGTTTCCGAAGAATTAGACGAACAATTAAGAGAGCTATACTTTACAGCTTACCCGAGTCTTGACTGGGAGATAAAAGCAGGTCGACAGGTACTTACTTGGGGGACTGGGGATCTCCTTTTCATAAACGATGTATTCCCAAAGGATTATGAATCTTTTTTTATAGGCAGAAACATGGAATACATGAAACTCCCCTCTGACGCCATAAAACTCTCAATTTTCCCCAAAAATCTCATGATAGATTTTGTGTTAATACCGATTTTTGAGCCAAATACGTATGCCGACGGCGAGAGGCTATCTTATTTCAATCAGGGCACAGGAAAGATAACCGAAACCGGCGAATCCACCATTAATCCGGAGGAACCAGTCAGCAAGCCCTCCAATGCCGAGCTGGCTATAAGGCTCAGAAAGGATATCTCAGGAAACGAGTTGGCCCTATATGCCTACAGGGGATTCTACAAATCACCAAACCTAAACGAATACGGATCAGGGTACACTTTCTCAAGGACTAATTTATACGGTGCAAGCTGGGTGGGGAACATATTTGGCGGCATAGGGAATGCAGAGATGGGGTATGAAGACTCTGTAGAAGACGGCAGCGGCGATGAATTTTACATACCCAACTCATTTTTGAAATTTATGTTAGGTTACAAAAAGGAGCTTTCAAGGGAGTTTACGTTGGGTGTTCAATACTACCTAGAACAAATGCTGGATTACAGCAATTACTCAGACAGCATCCCAGAAGCTTTCCTAGAGTATTCTGCAGATAAAACCAGAGGCCTATTAGCACTTAGGCTGACTAAATCCTTGAAAAAACAGACTGTTAAGCTCGGGATTTTTTCCTATTATTCTCCTTCAGACGAAGACGGCTTTATAAATCCTGATATCTCATACGATTTCAGCGACCACATAAACATCTCTTGCGGCGCAAACATGTTCTACGGCAATGATGACCATACATTTTTCAGCCAGCTAGATAAAAACTCCAATGTTTATGGGAGGTTCCGCTATAGTTTCTAATTATAATTAAGAGGTGAAATAAATGGAGCTAAAAAAAAGGTTCATAGAATTCTCCATAAACTACCCAAAATCAATAATCAGTTTTTTCATATTGGCAACCCTTGTTTCTGCTTTTTTCATACCAAATATTTCTATAGATACCGATCCAGAAAACATGCTTAGCGAGGATACCCATGTCAGGATGTTCCACTCACAGGTAAAAGAGGAGTTTTCCCTCTATGACATGCTGGTGCTGGGTGTAGTTAACGAAAAAAACGAATACGGCGTATTTAACCCAAAAACGCTTTCCAACATATTCATGCTCACCAGTGAAATTAAAAAAACAGACGGAGTCATAAAAGAAGACATAATCTCACCTTCGACACAGGACAATATCGAGCAGGCAGGACTTGGAACTGTTAGATTTGAGTGGCTTATGCCCAGCCCTCCACAAAACCAAAAAGAAGCCCTGAAAATAAGGGATAATATTATGTCTAACCCCACACTAAACGGGACAATGGTCTCGGAAGACGGGAAAGCACTAGCAATATATATCCCCTTGGAATCAAAAGACCTAAGCTATGAGATGTCTAAAAAAATAGAAGGTTTTATTAGTAAACTTGAAGGGGATGATAGCTACTATATAAGCGGACTCCCAGTAGCCGAAGATACCTTCGGAGTACAGATGTTTAAGCAGATGGGAGCATCCGCTCCGCTGGCAATGCTAATAATATTCATACTCCTTAAGATATTTTTTAAAAAAACATCTCTCATCATCTCACCAATGATAATTGCTTTGATGAGTGTTATTGTGACCATGGGTCTTTTAATAGGCATGGGTTATAAGGTACACATAATGAGCTCTATGATCCCAATATTTTTAATGCCCATCGCCGTAACAGACTCGGTGCACATATTGAGCGAGTTCTACGACCTTTATCCAAAGTTCAAGGATAAAAAAAATACCCTAATTCAGGTCATGACCGAGCTTTTTATACCAATGCTGTACACATCCCTAACCACATGCGTGGGTTTCGCCTCGCTGGCTCTAACTCCAATCCCACCAGTAAGAATATTCGGACTTTTCGTTTCTTTTGGGATAGGTTTGGCGTGGATACTTACCGTAACCTTTATCCCTGCATACATTATGGTATTTGTAAATGAAAAATCTCTAGAAAATTTCGGAACCTCAGACAAAAAAGATGGCAGAGACTTTCTGGGATATCTGTTGGAAAAAAATTCCAGGATGGTCTTAAAAAATACCGGGAAAATTTTGTTTTCTACACTTTTTGTGGTGATAATCTCTTTTTATGGTCTGACAAAAATAGTGATAAACGACAATCCAGTAAAGTGGTTTGAGGAAAACCATCCTATAAGGATAGCGGATACGGTATTAAACAACCATTTCGGCGGCACCTATATGGCATACATTGTTTGGGAAAAAAATTATACAATGGATGACCTCACCCTTTTAAAGAACACAGTGAAAAAGGACCTTGAAGGCTTTAGACAAGGGCTAGCAGACAATGACTACAACAGCATATCACAAAAAATAGAAACAGAATTCAAAGCAGCTGTTCAGTATAAAGACTACTCAGCTTACAAGTTTATATCTGCCATAAAATCTTATGTTTCACTGCTTTTAGACTCCAACTACTATTTCGAGCTAGAAGATTTTTACTACATCTTAGACGATATGGAGAGTTCCCAGCATACATTTAAAAAACCAGACGTCCTGAGCTACATGGACAGATTGAAGGAAGCTGTAACAAAACATTCTAGCGTAGGGAAAGTAAATTCAATAAGCGACATAGTTAAAAAAATATATATGGAGCTTCTTGAAGGGAAACAGGAATTTTATAGGATACCAGACACCAGCCCGGCTGTGGCACAGTCTTTGATATCTCTCCAAAACAGTCATAACCCTAATCTTATCTGGCACTTTGTTAACCCTAGCTACCAAAAGTCAAACATGTGGGTACAATTAAAAAATGGGGACAACCAAAGCATGCAGGAGGTCAAGAGGTATGTAGAAGAATGGGTGGCTAAGAATCCGGCTCCTGAAAATATAAAGCTTGATTGGGCTGGCCTTACTTATGTAAACGTTGTTTGGCAGGACGAAATGGTAAAAGGAATGCTAAAATCCCTTCTAGGATCCTTTGTGATAGTATTTTTAATGATGTGTGTGCTGTTCAAGTCCCCTATCTGGGGAGTTTTAAGCATGATTCCATTGAGTGTAACAGTGCTCTTTTCTTATGGAATGATAGGAATTGCAGGCAAAAGCTACGACATGCCGGTAGCTGTGCTTTCCTCACTGACCTTAGGGCTTTCTGTAGACTTTGCAATACATTTTATCCAAAGGCTTAAAGAGATCTATGCTGAAGATCCAAATTGGGAATCAGCCATAAAAAAAATGTTCACGGAACCTGCCAGGGCTATAAGCAGGAATGCGCTTATAATTTCAATAGCTTTCCTTCCACTTGTAGTAGCCCCTCTTATTCCATATAAGACCGTAGGAATACTAATCTCTACTATCCTAATAATATCATCTATGGCTACACTTATAATACTACCAGCATCTATAGATCTTTTAAAAAAATATCTTTTTAAAAAATAGAGCCAGTTCGAACTGGCTCTATTTTTTACCAAAAATCAATTATAATACTTTTTTTTATTGTACTAATTCTATTTTTTATCTGCAAACTCTTAAAATACAAGCTTAAAGATGACTGCTATATACGAAAAAAAAATAAAAGTTTTTTCTTGACAAAAACTCTCAGAAATGATAATCTTTAGTAAGTTAATCAGAAATAGTTTCTTATCAAGAGAAGTGGAGGGACCGGCCCTTTGAAACTTCAGCAACCTGCCCACGAGGGTGTTGGTGCTAAATCCTACGTTTAGCGTGAGATGAGAGGAAGAGCAAACAGCAGCTTTTTCTCTACAAAAGAGAAAGAGCTTTTTTTATAAATTTAGTTATTGATAAGGATGGGTGGTTACATTGAATATTAGGTTTCACACTAGCGAGATAAATTCTATGGAACTCTTCCTCGATTCTATAGAGGAAAATATTATAAAATCTGGATTTTCTTTTATGCTGATCATAGATGATGCAAAAAACTATGATTTGAAAAAGCTCGTTTATGACATAAAAAAGCATTTCGATATATTTATCTTGCTGGAAACGGATATTCCAAGAGAACTTTCATCAGTTGATAAATATTTTTTCCAAGGTTTCCACGGCGTTTACTACAATGAAAAAAACAGCCTCTCGGATAATGATATAAAAATCTTGAAACACAGCACCGAGCTTTTTCCAAAGGGAAGCCTGTTTTTAGAATATTCTGGAAATGAACTCAATGAAGTGGATAAAATTTTAGAGTTGAATTTTATCCCGGTTTTAAAATCATGCGACATTAAGTTGCTAGAACACACAAAGGGCAGGATTGAAAAATCTAAAAAACTTTCACGTTACTTAAAATACGTCCCCTTATTAGAGCAGGTAAAATGCGATTATAATTTTGGACACAAGCTAAAAATAAAGATGATGCTAGAAACCGACAACTTAAGACAAAAACTAATGATTAAAAACGTAGAAGAATCATTTAATTCCAGCGGATTGTAGGTGGTAGTATGAAGCATAGATTCTCAATAGACAGAAGACCTATACCGATACTATTTCTAATAGAGTACAGAAATGCTATCTTGCTTTTTTCCATATTAATAAGCTTTTTCTATTTTATAAACCAGGACCTACAATTGCAGGATTTGTCTACAAGCGGATACAAGGCACTTATAATATTTTTCTTGGCTATCATTTTGTGGACATTAAACATCATTCCTGTAGTTATAACTTCCCTCCTAATAATGGGGCTTTTGGCTATATATAACGTTTTGGACAGTAAAACTATATACTCTTTTTTCGGAAACAGCTCAGTATTTTTCATATTAGGATCATTTATAATTTCAGCAGGGGTTAAGGTGTCGGGGCTCAGTAAAAGAATTGCATTTATGGTGCTTTCAAAATACGGCAATACTCCCACACAACTGGTAAGCTCTATATTTCTCCTATCGGCCTTTATGTCACACATAATGCCGGAACATGCCGTTGCAGCTCTAATGCTTCCTATCGTAGAAGATATAAACAAGGCTATAAAAAAGAAATCTTCCTTCAACCAGTACCTGTTTTTATCCATATTCTGGGGATGCGTACTCGGTGGAGTTGTAACCTATCTTGGCGGCGCAAGAAACCCGTTGGCTGTAGGTATATTGAACGAGATGACAGGACTTAATATAAGTTTCACTAAATGGTGGTTGGGAGCATCCCTACCGGTGTACATACTCATGGGTATAATCCTTATTTATCTCAGGAAAAAAATAAGTTCTGAGATACGCTCTGGAAAGATACCTGCATCCTTTGAAGAAAAGGGCCTTTACAGACTAAAAAAATTAAGCTTTAACGAGATAAAAGCTGGCTTAATACTGGTCCTCACCATAACGCTTTGGGTATTCTACAACGAGAGGTTAGGCATATCAAATATAGCCCTCCTAAGCGCCTCACTGTACTTTGTGCTAAACGTGGCTAAGTGGGAGGAGATAAACAGAGAAATAAATTGGGGCGTGCTTTTCATGTACGGCGGAGCAATAGCCATAGGATCAGCACTCAACAGGGTCGGAGTTTTGGAATGGTTTGTGAACAACTACCTTTTAAACCTAACCCTAAATAAGAACAGCCTGTTGATATTACTCATAGTGAGCAGCATCTTGTTGACAGAGCTGGTATCGAACAGTGCAGTTATAGTTATACTACTTCCGGTTGCGATAAACGTAGCTGCTAGCTTTAACTTAAGCCCTGAAACCATTACAATGGCTACAGCCATCCCTTCCGGGCTTTCGTATGTATTCCCTATAAGTAGCCCAGTTGTTGCAATGGTCTATTCGACCAAACACGTAGACTTGAAAACACTAATAAAAAGCGGTTTCATACTAAAACTTATCTCGGTGTTTTTACTATATATTTTTATAAAATTTTATTTTCCCATCATCGGGATATAAATAAAGGGGGTTACTAGATGTCAAATAACATTGTCTGGAGTGAAAATTTCGTAAAAAAAATCGACAGAGAAAATTTGCTGAACCAAAAAGGGGTCACCATATGGATGACGGGACTTTCAGGTGCCGGCAAATCTACGATAGCAAAATGTGTGGAGAAAAAACTTCATGATAGAAAAAACCTGGCGTACATATTAGACGGAGACAACATAAGGCACGGGCTAAATATAGATCTTGGTTTCTCAAAGGATGACAGGGTGGAAAACCTAAGGAGGATAACAGAGGTATCAAAGCTTTTCACAGACTTAGGTGCGATCACCATAGTATCCTTTATATCCCCATACAGAGACGACAGGGAAAAAATAAGAAATGCTTTTAAAGACGGGGAATTTGTAGAAGTCTATATCAAGTGTTCTCTAGAAGAGTGCGAAACCAGGGACGTGAAGGGACTCTACAAGAAAGCCAGAAACGGGGAGATAAAAAACTTCACCGGTATAGACTCAGTATATGAATCTCCTTTAAACCCGGAACTCGTCTTAGACACCGAGATCTACGAGATGGAGGAACTTGCAGATAAGCTCATCAAGTATTTAGAAGATAATAAGATAATAATTTAGACGGTAGGTGATAGATTTGGAAATAATTAAGCTGTCAACAGACATATTGATAATAGGTGGCGGAACGGCAGGTTGCCAGGCCGCCATACACGCAAAAGAGCTAAACTCAGACTTAGACGTAACCGTCCTGGAAAAGGCAGGTATTAAGAGAAGCGGCTGCTTAGCTGCAGGCGTCAACGCGATAAATGCCTACCTCACAGAAGGAGAAACCCCAGAATCTTATGTGGATTTTGTAAAAAAAGAGTCCCACGGATTGATAAGGGAAGACTTGACCCTTTCCATCGGGCAGAGACTGAACCTCATGAGTGAAAAGCTGGAATCTTACGGGCTGGTTTTCCTAAAGGACAAAAAAGGCAACTATGTCGCACGTGGAAAAAGAAGCGTTAAAATAAACGGCGAAAACATAAAACCTATAATGGCAGAAAAAACCCAAGATAGCGGAGCAAGGATACTAAACAAAATCATCGCCACAAATTATATAGTAGAAGATGGCAGGGTATCAGGTGCATATGCCATATCCCTGGATTTAGAAAAGTTTTATGTTATAAAGGCGAAAGCTGTTATCTGCACCACTGGCGGAGCTGCCGGAATATACAAACCAAACAATCCAGTCGAAGCCAGACACAAAATGTGGTATTCTCCATTCAATACAGGAGACGGGCTTGCAATGGGTATAAGGGCCGGGGCTGAAATGACAAGCTTTGAAATGAGGTTTATCGCCTTGAGGACTAAGGACACTATTTCTCCAACTGGTACAATAGCACAAGGACTAAAAGTTGGCCAAATAAATGCAAAAAATGAAAAATATATGGTAAATTACGAAAATAAATCAACACCAATGAGGCTTTATGCAACTATAGTGGAGAATCTAGAGGGTAGGGGGCCTTGCTACCTTGACACCAGAGGCGCTACAGAAGACCAGGTAGAAGAGCTCAAAAAAGCCTATCTAAATATGTCACCTTCAATAATTTTAAAGTGGAACGATGAAAAAATAGATATATCAAAAGAGCCTGTTGAAATATGCGGGTCAGAGCCTTATATAGTTGGCGGACACGGACAGGCAGGGTACTGGATAGATAACTCTAGGAAAACAACGGTGGACGGCCTTTATGCAGCAGGAGATGTCTGTGGAGGTTCTCCAAAGAAGTATGTGACAGGATGTATGGCCGAGGCTGAAATAGCCGTGGAAGCTGCAATAGAGTATATAAATTCTTCAGAAAACCATAAAGCGGTAGACGAGAAAACAGTTGCAGAAGAAATTAACAGGATAACTGCCCCGCTTCAAAACAGTGACAAACTGTTTTCACCGCAAGAGATAGAAGAAAAACTCCAAAAAATAATGGACGAATATGCTGGTGGCATTTCCCAAGCTTACAGGGTAAACGAGGAAAAACTTTTAAAAGCAAAAAGACTCTTAACCTACCTAGATAAAGATCTATGTAAAGTCGGTGCTTCAACCCCGCTTGAAGTACTTAAATATAACGAAGTAATAAACAGAATTTTAATTGCCAAGGCGCTCATAGAACATCTACTCTACAGAAAAGAAACAAGGTGGAAATGTTATCAGGAAAGAGTAGACTATCCTTTCTTAGACAACAAAAATTGGTTTAAATTCGTGAATTCAGTTTATGAAAAAGATAGTGACAGCATCAAAATCATTGAACGCGAAGTTAAGAAGGTGATCTAAATGGCTATAAAGATAGATAAAAAAACATGTATAAGCTGCAATGCCTGCACATCGGTTTGCCCCGGAAATCTACTCTACTTAAACGAAGAAAAAAAAGCAGAAATCTGCGACCCAAAAGAGTGCTGGGATTGTTCGGCCTGTTTAAAAGAGTGCCCAGTTCAAGCAATTGAGATGTATCTATTCCCAGAAGTGGGTGGAAGCGGGTCTACCTTAAACGTCAAACAAGATAACGAATCTCTAATTTGGCAGGTAAAAGAAAATGGAAAAATAATTGAAGAAATCGTAATATCAAAAAAAGATTCCAATAAGTTTTAAAGGAGGATACTAATGGATCATTTAGATAAACTTGAAAGTAAAAGCATACATATATTAAGGGAGGCTTACAGCCAGTTTAAAAATCTGGGCATGCTCTGGTCTATCGGAAAAGACAGCACCGTACTTGTATGGCTTGCCAGAAAGGCATTTTTCGGACACGTTCCTATGCCATTAATACACGTCGATACTCATTACAAGATTCCTGAAATGATAGAATATAGGGATAGATTTGCAAAAGAATGGAAGATAGACATGATATACGGTGAAAATAAAGAGGCTTTAGACAACAAGCAGACTTTCCCTGATGGCAATGTTTCCAGGATAGCCTGCTGCAAACTACTAAAGGCCGATGCCTTGAAAAATACATTAAATGGTGCATGGCCTAGACACAGGCTAAACCACGATACCGGTAACTACGAACTAGATGAAAAAAGGGAAGCTTTTACAGGGGTTATCGTAGGGGTAAGAGCCGACGAAGAGGGAAGTCGTTCTAAAGAAAGATATTTCTCGCCTAGAAACGAAGAAAATACTTGGAATTTTGGAGACCAACCGCCTGAATTTTGGAACCAATATAAAACTGACTTCGCACCTGGTACACATGTTAGGATACACCCTCTTCTAGACTGGACAGAACTTGATATATGGGAATACATACTAAGAGAAAATATTCCTATAGTTTCCCTTTACTTCGACCAAGGAAAAGGAAAAAGATACAGATCTCTTGGATGCTACCCTTGTACTTCTCCTGTGGAGTCAACTGCAAAAACAGTGGCCGAGATAGTGGAGGAATTGAAGACAGGAAAATTCGCAGATATTGCCGAAAGGTCAGGAAGAGAGCAGGACAAAGAAGACGGTGGAGGTCTTGAAGAACTTAGAAAAGAAGGATACATGTAAGAAAAAGGAAATTTTTAAAATGATTCTACAAATTTATTATGAGGTGAGGATATGGTCCCTATAGATAGAAAAGATGATATGAATATAGTTATAGTAGGTCATGTAGACCACGGTAAAAGTACAATAATCGGAAGACTTTTGGCCGATACAAATTCACTACCGGAAGGAAAACTGGACGAAGTAAAGGAAAGATGCCGTAAAAATTCCAAGCCATTTGAGTACGCATTTTTGCTAGATGCACTGAAAGATGAGCAGGCTCAGGGTATAACAATAGACGCAGCCAGATGTTTTTTCAGCACTAAAGAGAGGGAGTACATAATTATAGACGCTCCTGGACATATAGAGTTTTTAAAAAACATGGTAACTGGCGCTTCAAGAGCAGAAGCAGCCCTCCTTGTTATAGACGCTGGCGAAGGAATACAGGAAAATTCAAAACGTCACGGATATCTGCTGTCGATGCTTGGAATAAAACAGATAGCTGTTTTGGTAAACAAAATGGATCTTGTAGACTATGACGAGAAGGCTTTCCACGAAATTGCCCAGGAGTACACAGAGTTTTTAAAACAGATCAACATAACACCAAACGTCTTCATCCCAGTAAGCGGTATGATGGGGGACAACATCTCCGAGCTTTCCGAAAACACCCCTTGGTATACTGGCAAAACGGTACTTGGAGTGCTGGACAACTTTGAGATAGAAAAACTTCCAGAAGACAAAGCCTTTAGAATGCCCGTTCAAGACGTATATAAATTTACAAGGGACGGCGACAACAGAAGGATAGTTGCCGGTACAGTGGAGACAGGTAGAGTCAATGTCGGGGACGAAGTAGTCTTCTACCCTTCAGGTAAAAAAAGCACTGTAAAAACAATCGAAGCATTTAACAAGGAAAATCCAGAAAGTGTGGGGTCAGGATATGCCACAGGATTTACCCTATCTGAACAGATATATATAACCAGAGGGGAGTTGGCTTCAATTGCAGGCCAGGAAAAGCCCAAGGTAGGTACCAGGGTAAGAACGCACCTTTTCTGGCTGGGTAGGGCTCCAATGGAGAAAGGAAAGCAATATTTCCTAAAAATAGGTAACTCAAAGGTAAAGGTTGAGATAGAAGAAATAAAAAGGGTTATGGATGCATCCAGCCTGAGCAACCTCCAAAAGTCTCAAATTGACAGACACGATGTAGCTGAGTGTATCCTAAAAACCCATACTCCAATAGCCTTTGATGAAAACAGCCACATACAAAGTACTAGCAGATTTGTAATAGTAGACAACTACGACATAGCCGGAGGAGGTATCATTGAAGAGGCTCTTGAAGACAAACAGAGCAGGGTAAGAGACCAGGTACTACTTAGAAACTACAACTGGGAAAAAAGCATGGTCAGCCCAGAAGATAGAGCTGAAAGATACAATCACAAATCAAAACTAGTACTGATAACCGGAGAAAAGGGTACCGGAAGAAGGGATATTGGTAAAGGGCTAGAAAAACTCCTGCTGAATACAGGTAAAAAGGCATACTACCTAGGTGTAGAAAACCTTATCTACGGTGTGGATGCAGATATAAAAGACCCTTACAAAGAAGAAAATAGGGAGGAGTTCATAAGGAGATTTGGCGAGATAGCCCATATTCTTATAGACAGCGGAAATATCCTTATAACTACAATTATAGAACTAACAGAAGACGAACTCGAGCTCATAAAAACTATTGTCGGTGCAGATAATATTGAGATTATATGGATAGGGGATAGGCTGACTACAGGTATTTCTACTGATCTGCACATTGACCAGTTAGAAAGTATAGAAGATGGAATTTTCTTGTTAAAAGAGTACCTTCAAGAAGAAGGGGTAATATTAAAAATATAAAGAAACGGCTTGCGCCGTTCTTTATATTTTTTGCATATACTGTTTAAAACTTAGATCTTCACCTTTTTTGAGTTTATTTATATATGACTCTACTACTTCCGATACATATTTCGGAGCTTCACTTGCAGTTATGAATCTGTCAGAAGCGGTTTTCCCCAAAGCCTTCACATCAGCGTCCACTCTACCTCCACTATATACCTGCAAGCAGTCTGTCAGTTTCCCGTCAATCATTTTCTTTATTCCCTCAAAACCTAGGGCTGCTACTTGGTTTCCGCCGCATGAGCTGCCGCAACCAGATATTTTTATACCGTCTATTATTTCAGTAAAAAGATCCGCTTTATATCCCGGATATTTTTCAAATAACTCTTCTACTCCTTTAAAAATGTCCCTCCCTATCGCAGGGGAGTCCAGAAGGCCTATACCGCAAACTTTGGCTCCTATGCAGGTAACTGCGCGGTCTTCAAAATCAACGTCAGCCACGCCATATCCCACAAGTTTGATTTTAAGTAACCTGTAAAGTTCCGGTAGAAAGCTCTTATGAATAAGCGGAATATAAATATCCTGCTCCAAGGTAAGCCTCACAAAAGGGCAGCCTGTTTCTTCTAAAATTTCCACTAGACTTCTAAATTGCCCAGATTCAAGGTTACCCTCTTTTATAAAAATCCTAACAGAACATACATCTTGGTATTTTGTCTCTGAAACTGCTGCCTTTTTCCAGTCTAAGTAGTCCCTGTCGAAAGTTTCTTTCACAGATAAAGTTTT
>QKCP01000128.1 GCA_003246855.1 Ilyobacter polytropus | reverse complement strand
AAACCCTTGGAGCCTAGACAGGGTACCCGGCGGCAGCTCTGGCGGAGCGGCAGCCTCTGTAGCAGCAGGGGAGGCAATCGTATCCCTTGGATCAGACACGGGAGGAAGTATCAGACAGCCTGCATCATTTTGCGGGGTAGTTGGTCTGAAGCCGACATATGGGAGGGTATCTAGGTATGGGCTTATGGCATTCGGCTCTTCCCTGGATCAGATAGGACCTATAACAAGGACGGTAAGGGATGCAGCAATGACTCTTAACGTAATCTCTGGAATGGACGACATGGATTCCACGCTTGTGGATATAGAGGTCCCTGATTATACAGAGTACCTTACAGGCGATATAAAGGGGATGAAAATAGGAGTTCCTAAGGAGTACTTTATAGATGGTATGGACCCTGAGGTCAAAAAGGTAATAGAAGAATCTATAGAAAAATTTAAAAAATTAGGTGCAGAGATCATAGAAATAAGCCTGCCTCACACAAAGTATGCAGTGGCGACCTATTATGTCCTGGCTCCTGCAGAGGCTAGCTCAAACCTTGCTAGGTACGACGGAGTAAGGTACGGTCATAGATCTGAAAATTCAGAAAATATAGCTGACCTTTACATAAAATCTAGAAGTGAAGGATTTGGGAATGAAGTAAAGAGAAGGATAATGATAGGTACCTATGTGCTAAGTGCCGGTTTCTACGACGCATACTACAAAAAAGCACAGCAGGTAAGAAGGCTTATAAAAGAAGACTTCGATAATGCCTTTTCAGAAGTGGATATCGTGTTGACCCCTACATCACCGAGCATAGCCTTTAAGCTTGACGAGGAAAAAGATCCGGTACAGATGTATCTTTCTGATATATACACACTTTCGGCAAACTTGGCAGGTATTCCCGGACTTTCAATACCGGCTGGAACTGCACACGAAATGCCGGTAGGAATTCAGCTTCTCGGTAAATCTTTCGGAGAAGGGGAGCTTCTAAAAGCTGGTGATGCCTTTGAAAGGGCATCGGGAACGGTAGAGTTACCAGAAATAAAATAAAGCAGAAAATAGATGGAGGTTTAATATAGATGGCTAGAGAATGGGAAGCTGTAATAGGACTAGAGGTTCACTGCCAGCTTAAAACTGGTACCAAAGTGTGGTGTGGCTGTAGTGCTGACTATGATAATTCCGATCCAAACACACACACATGCCCAATTTGTTTAGGGCACCCTGGAGCCCTTCCTAAACTTAACAAAAAAGTTGTGGAATATGCTATAAAGGCTGGACTTGCTTTAAACTGCAAAATAAACAAGGAAAGTAAGTTCGATAGGAAAAACTATTTTTATCCAGATACACCTAAAAACTACCAGATAACTCAGTTCGATATGCCGTATGCAGAATACGGACACATCGATATAAAGCTTAACTCCGGCAGGGAGAAAAAAATAGGGGTAACCAGAATCCATATAGAGGAGGATGCTGGGAAATCAGTCCATGCAGGTGAGGAATCCTTCATAAACTTTAATAGGGCGTCCATACCGTTAATAGAAATAGTGTCTGAGCCTGACATAAGCAGTAGTGAAGAGGCTTATGAATATCTAAATACGCTGAAAACTGCTATTAAATACACCGGAGTCAGCGATGTCAGTATGGAGCTAGGATCCCTCAGATGCGATGCCAACGTTTCAGTTAGGCTAAAGGGAGAAAAAACTTTCGGAACCAGGACTGAGACAAAAAACCTCAACTCCTTTAAAGCAGTTGCGAAAGCGATAGACTATGAAATAGCCAGGCAGATAGAATTAATAGAGGCCGGAGGAAAAGTAGTCCAAGAAACCAGGCTTTGGGATGAGGAGGCTGGAGTTACAAGGACTATGAGGTCTAAAGAGGAGGCGATGGACTATAGGTATTTCCCTGAACCGGATCTGGTAAAACTGGTTATAAGCGATGAGCAGCTTGAAGGGATAAGAGCCGAGATGCCAGAGTCAAAAGTTGAAAAGATAGATAGGTTTATAAAAGAGTATTCTATACCAGAATATGACGCCACAGTACTGTGCTCAGAGGTGGAGTTAGCGGATTACTTCGAAGTGGCAGCAAAAGGATCTGGAAACAGCAAGATGACGGCTAACTGGATAATGACAGAAGTTCTCAGAGTTCTAAAAGATGAGCAGAAGGGGATAGAAGAGTTCAGCATATCACCAGAGCACATCGGTAAAATAGTAAAACTTATAGAGCAGGGTGTAATATCCAGCAAGATAGCCAAAGACCTGTTTGAGAAAAAGCTCAAGGACGACAGGGACCCTGAAGAGATAGTAAAAGAAGATGGAATGTCCCAGGTTGCTGACACGGGGGTTATAGAAAACATGGTATCTGAGGTCTTGGAGAAAAATCCTAAATTGGTAGAAGACTATAGAAATGCTGACGATGGAAGGAAGCCTAGGGTAATGAAGGGGCTGATGGGCCAAGTGATGAAGCTTTCAAAAGGAAAAGCAAATCCTCAGCTAGTAACAGATATACTAATAAAAAAACTTTCCAATTAAAAAGGAAAGTGCAAAGATAATTCAAAAAATAAAAGGGAGGGGAACTCCCTTTTTATTTTGATGAGGTGGTAGTATGAACTTTGAGCATATATTTTTAGTCACCATGTTTCTGAATATGATCTTTATAACAACTATAGTATTTTTCGAGAGAAGGAGCCCTAGCTCTACAATAGCCTGGATACTGGTGTTGACCTTTACGCCATATGTGGGTTTTTTTCTCTACCTCATGTTTGGGCTAAGTTTCAGGAAAAGAGTGCTCATTAAAAAGAAAAAGTATGTAGATCTTCAGCGGAAAGCCTATTTAAAAAGGATAAATATGAACAAAAATGATTTGGATGAATATGCTATAAGCCATTACAGCGACTCTTTAGTAAAATACCTGGAAAATTACGGTGAAGCTATCTACTTCACAAATAACAATGTGGAGATATTTACTGACGGTAGAAAACTTTTTGAAGATATGATAAGCGAAATTAAAAATGCCAAAAAATACATATATATGGAGTATTATATAATAAAGGCGGATTCTCTTGGGAGTATAATTTTCGACATATTGATGGAAAAAGCCCAGGATGGAGTGGACGTGAAAATACTGTACGATGGCGTAGGAAGTTTAGGCTTCCCGCGAAAGAGAATAAGAAAGCTCAGAAAGAGTGGAGCTAAGATAGTGAGTTTTTTTCCACCTTTTATACCAAATATGAATTTCAGGTTGAACTACAGAAATCACAGAAAGATACTTGCTGTTGATGGGGTGATGGCTTATACCGGCGGATTTAATATAGGTGATGAATACATAGGTGAGAATAAAAGGTTCGGGTACTGGAGGGATACCCATTTGAAGATAAGGGGCGACGCCGTACTAGAGGTGCAAAAGCAGTTTGTATTTGATTGGGAGTTCACAACAAAAGAAAGTGTAGAGATAAATGAAAAAGAGATTTTAGGCACCCCAAATACAGGAATAACCTCCATGCAGATAGTAGCCAACGGTCCTGACTGGGAGTACCCAGTAGTAAAAAACGGTATAATAAAAATGATAAGTAACGCAAAAAAAAGTGTATACATCCAGAGCCCTTATTTTGTACCGGATGACAGTATGATGGAGGTGCTGAAGATAGCTGTCATGTCTGGGATAGACGTAAATATAATGCTGCCGAATAAACCAGACCACCCGTTTATATACTGGGCTTCTCTGTCATATGTCAGCGAACTTCTGAAACTAGGGGCGAACTGCTATATATATGAGGGAGGGTTCATGCATAGCAAATTTGTTGTGGTGGATGACAAGGTGGCCACAGTTGGGACCACTAATATAGATATAAGAAGTTTTTATTTGAACTTTGAGTTAAACGCTTTTATTTATGATGAGGTAGTAGTGAAGAAAATAAAAGAAAGCTTTAAGGAGGACCTTAAGGATAGTCATCTTCTAAGTCAGGAAGAGTACGACAAGAGAAAGCTTGTAGTTAAATTCAAAGAATCAGTGGCTAGACTTTTGACCCCCTTGCTATAAGGAGGGATACTATGTTGGAATATTTCGAAATATCGGATTTTTTTGAAAAGTATATAAAATGGGAAAAAGAGAAGAGCCGCATATATAAAAATTTTTATATGGATTTTCACTTACATACTCACGTTTCAGACGGCTTAAACGACGTCAGGTTTTTAGAGGAATTCTTGAAGGACAAGACCCACATGCTTAGCATTACAGACCATAATGAGATAGCCAGCAATATACTGGCTCACGAAAGGGGGAACCTCAATATAGTTCCGGGTATAGAGCTGGGGTGCAAGGATGGATTTGAGATACTCGTGTATTTTAAGAGACCAGAGGACCTAGAGGAGTTCTATAAAAAAAGCGTCGAGCAGTACAGGAATAAATACAGGATGATAAAGACCAGCAGAGGTGTGGAGGAGTATTTTGAGGAATTAAAGGCCTACGAATCCTTTATATCTATACCGCACATAAACGGTTTGGCCCACAAAAACTACTTGAAGTACATCCCGTATGTAGAGGATATACTTGAAAGAGTAGACGCTATCGAGAGCTACAACCACACCTTGCCTAAAAAAAGGAACCTTGTAGCAAAAAAAATCAGAAAAAAATATGACCTCTTCGCCACCTTCGGGAGCGACGGGCACACCAACGGTGAGATAAAATCATTTTACAAGTTCCAAAATGAAGATTCTACCGAGTATAAAAGCGGGAGAAACTTTATGACGAGCTCCTTTTCTGCGATGGCCATACTTTCAAAACACTGCCAGCATATTTGGAAGAAGTCCATGGGTAAATAGGGCTTGTAATCTATGGTAAGATAATATATAATAAACTGAAGAGGACTTTGTCCTCTTTAATTTTTTATTTTAGAAGGTAGGGAAATGCTGTATTTAAACGGGAAATTTTACGACGAAGACACTAGTTCGAAACACTATCAATACGGAATGGCGTGCTTTGAAACCATTATGGGACTTTCCGGTAAACCGGTTTTTTTTCACGAGCACATAGAAAGGCTTGTGAAAAGCCTCGAATTACTGGGTATAAACAGGGAAATAGATTATAAGGGCATAGTTGAAGAAACCATAAAGAGAAGCGGTCTGGAAATAGAACAGGAATTTTTTATAAAAATACTTGTAAGTGATAGGGATGTATATGTCAAGGCGGAAAAGATACGGCACAGGTACGAAGAAAAAGGGGTAAAGCTAGGTTGGATAAATGGATATTACCAGAATGAATTAGGTTTTTTGAAAAGCTCAAACTATCTGGTAAATATTCTAGCGAGGGAGGAAGCCAGTAAAAACGGCCTCTATGAAGGCATATTTACTAACCGAATGGGTGATGTAACTGAAGGTAGCATAAGTAATATATTTTTTGTGAAAGATGGTGTGTTTAAGACCCCATCACTGGACCTTAATATTTTAAGCGGCGTGACGAGAGGCAAGATAATAGAGATACTGGCAAAGGTGGGAGTTCCTTTTCAGGAGGGGCACTTTAAAAAAGAGGAATTAGAACATGCAGATGGTATTTTTATCACAAACTCGCTTATGAAAAATGGACTGCTGTGGTCGAATTCGTTTGAAGGTAGAAGACTGGATAAATTAGAAATTTTTCACATCATTGAAAAAGAGTATTTAAAATTGGTTGGAAGTGTGATATAATCAGTAGGGAGGAATAATGTGAGAAAGCTCGGATTTAGGAGATTGCTGGTTTATTCGATTTGCATTTTTTTTATCTATAAATTGGGAAAATTTTTCTTTGATAGGGGGATGTTTCCAATTTTTGTCATTCTAACAGTTTTGCTTATACTGGAATTAAACTTCATCAGGAAGTTAAAAGATTACAGTTTTTTCAAAAGACGGGTGATAATTTTCTCAAACATTGCCAATGTTTGTTTTCTGATTGCCATAGCTCAAATTTTCAGGATACAGGTAGTCAATTATGAAAAATTTAAAGAGATGGCAGAAAAACAGAGTCAGGGTGTGGTATTCGAAAAGGGTATAAGGGGGAAAATAGTAGCATCCACTGGTGAGGACCTTTCATATGAGATAAATATATACGACCTGGCAATCGATCCGGTAAGATTTGTAAAGCTGGAAAAAAGCGACGAGATCTTAAGGAGAATAGACGGAGTAAATAATATAAATTTGCAGGAAGTAAAAAAAAGGATAGCTGCCCTTGCCTCTAGCGGTAAACGTTATTTTAGAATAGCAAAGGGGATAAGTGAGGACCAGAAAGAAAAGATAGAAGAGATCAAAAAAACTTACAATATAAATTACAACGAGGTCTTCTTTAGGAGATTGGGGAAAAGGAACTACGCGAACGAGGAATATTTCAGGCATATACTAGGATATACAACACTGGGTAAAAATGGGGAGGAGTCTGGGGTATATGGCATAGAGAAAGTATACGACAGCTACTTAAAAGGCAAGATATTAGAGAATAAAGCCTACTACACAGGCGCTAGGGGGCTTAAACTGCCTATATTCAACCATATGAATCCAATGGATTACAAAGATGGTAAAAGTGTCGAGCTTACAATAGACTACAATATACAATATATCTTGAACGAAGAACTGAAAAAACAGTTTATACAGACGGAGGCAAAGAGTGCTAGCGGTATAGTTATGGATCCTCAGACTGGTAAAATACTGGCTATGGCATCATTTCCGTACACTGACCTGGCTAATACAAGGAATAACTTAATACACAATCAGTATGAGCCTGGATCTATAATGAAACCAGTAATAGTCGCATCTGAACTAGATGACGGGATTATAAGTCCAAGCACCAACTTTTACAACGAAGGGCAGATAATTAAGTACCGCAAGATAATAAAAGACAGCCATAAATATATAGGAAACATGACAACAGAGGATATAGTACTTAATTCGAGCAACATAGGGATGGTTATGATATCCGACTTGGTAGACAATGCCAGATTTGAAACATACCTCAGGGGCTTTGGGTTTTATGACAGAACAGAAGTAGACCTTTCCGGAGAGCTGAAACCGAGACAACTGCCGCACGAAAAGTGGAGTGGTCTAAAGAAATCCACCATGTCATTCGGGCAGGGGATAGCGGTTACGCCACTTCAGATGGCCACAGCTTTTGCAGCAGTTATAAACGGCGGGAAACTTTATAAGCCCTATATAGTAAATAGAATAGTAGATTCCACCGGGGTCACGGTAAGAAAGAATATACCTGTAGAAAAAGGCAGGGTGATCTCCGAAGAAACCTCAAACAAGATGAAAGTTATACTGGAAAAGGTAGTTTTGGAAGGGACAGGTAAGAGCGCTGGAATAGAAGGTTATAGAATAGGCGGGAAAACCGGAACCGCACAGATAAGCGGCAAGGGCGGGTATCTGGACAGAGAGTACCTAGCCTCATTTATAGGTTTTTTCCCAGTATCTGATCCACAATATCTTGTATTGATAATGGTTGAGCAGCCGCAGGCTAAATACACCTATTTGAAATACGGAGGATGGGTAGCCGCCCCGGTTTTCAAAGAAGTCGCCAAAAGAATAATAGCCTATAAGAACTTACTTCCTGGAAAAGTAGGGGAGTTGGCGGATATAAACATAGAAGAAGTACAGAGTGAGAACAAAACCTATTATGGAGAGTACATGCCAAATTTGAGGGGTAAGAGCCTAAAAGAAGCCATGCAGCTACTGGGTAAAATGGATATAGAAATAGAGATTTCAGGACAAGGGGTAATAGTCAGCCAGTACCCAGAAGTTGGAAAAGGCATGGAGAATGTCAAAAAAATAAAATTGAAATTAGGGGAGAAGCAGTGAAAAAGTTTATAGTTCAGGGAGACTTTTCAATAGTTGATTTTTACAAAACCAACATGGATAAATTCACTGAAGAGTTCATAATACTTGACTCTCCAGGCAGTTCTAAGCTTGAGAATTATTCATATATAGTTTCTCATTTTTCAAAAAAGGTGCGGCTTAAGAACGGCGTTGCCACGTTAAACGGGAATAAGTCGGAGATAAATGCTGAAGACCTTATAAGAGAGATTTTAAACAAGGAACGTTATGCGGATTACGAAAGCGGAGATTTTTTCTCAGGTGGCCTTGTTGGTCTTGTTTCGTATGACTACAACCGCTATATAGAAAGGTTGCCGGATATTGCGAGAGATGATTTGGGCTTAGAGGATCTGTATTTCGTGTTGCCGCAGCTCATAGTGGTAAAGGATGAAAACAGCAACGAATTTTATGAGATAAACAACCTCAGTAAAGAGATAGTGTGGGATCTGGCAATTTTAGGAAAAGAGCCGGAGATAGAGAATAGCGACATAGAGTGGCACGACTTGGAAAAGTTCAGCTCGAATATTACCGAGGAGAGGTTTAAAGAGATAGTGGAGCGTGCCAAGCACTACATAAAAGAGGGTGACGTTTTTCAGGTAAATCTCAGCCAAAGATTTTCAGCTCCTATAAACAGGGAGGAGTCATTTAGGCTGTATGAGATACTCAGAAAGATAAACCCATCCCCGTTTGCATCCTATGTGTGTCTGGAGGAATTTAAATTAATAAGTCAGTCTCCGGAAAGACTTATTAAACTTCATGGAAGAACTGCTGAGACAAGACCGATAGCCGGCACCAGGAGGATTAAAAAGGGTGATATAGACAACAATTCAAAGTTGGAAAAAGAATTGGCATTAGACGAAAAAGAGCAGGCTGAACACGTTATGCTCGTGGATTTGGAGAGGAATGACCTTGGAAAAGTGTGCGAGTTTGGAAGTGTAGAAGTAGACGAATTTATGGTTATTGAAAGGTACTCTCATGTAATGCACATAGTTTCTAACGTAGTCGGTAAATTGAAGCAGGAATGTGATGGCATTGAACTTTTAAAGGCCATGTTCCCAGGTGGGACTATAACCGGTGCACCTAAGATAAGGACCATGGAGATAATAGAAGAGTTGGAGCCTACCAAAAGGGGCTACTATACTGGCAGCATAGGTTACATTGGTTTTGATGGAAACATTGACTTTAACATAATAATAAGGTCATTTGTACAGAAAAATGAAAAAGTGTACTTTCAGGTTGGAGCTGGAATTGTCTATGACTCGATTCCTGAAAGGGAGTACAGGGAGACAGTTAACAAGGCTAGGGCTATGATATTAGCATACAAAAATTTAGTAAAAAATTAGGTGGAAACATGAGGTATTACACACTTTCATTAAAGGGTGCAGGTGACAAATTCTACACGTATATAGATGAAAAAGAGGAGTACTCCCTGGGGGAACAGGTTGTGGTTCCTTTTGGACGTGGAGAAAGAACCGCCCTCATAATATCCGAGGAAAAGCAGAAAAAATATGAGTTTGACTTGAAATCAATAAAGAGAAGTGTCGAAGGAAGCATCAGGTTTCCGGAACCGCTCATAAAATTATTCCTTTGGATACAAAGATACTATCTTTGCAGTTTTGAGGAAATATTGAGTGTGGCTTACCCACAAAATCTTAAAACTGCCTATTCACACAGGTATATATTTAAAGCTAGTATTATCCCCATGGATGACCAAGAAAGAGATTTCTTAAAATATATTTCAAAAAAGTGCGAGATAGGAAAAAATACACTGGTAAAGCGATATGGTAAGGAGCTTGTAGAAAAGTTTTTAGCCAAAGGAGTCATAGAGGAGAAAAAAGTTATCAAACAGAAGGAGTACCCTGTAGGTTGTCAAGACCTAGAGTATGACGAAATAGACTACAAAAAGGTGCTCACCCCTGAACAAGAAGCCGTAAGAGACGAAATTGTAAATGGCAAAGACAAGTTTTATTTATTAAAAGGAGTCACTGGCTCCGGTAAAACGGAGATTTATATAGACGTTATAAAGGATGCGCTTAAAAAAGGAGGAGGAGCTATATTTCTGGTTCCCGAGATATCGCTAACCCCTCAAATGATAAAAAAGTTCAGACTTGAATTTGCAGATAGGGTAGCTCTGCTCCACAGCAGGCTGACTGCAAAAGAGAGAGCCGATGAGTGGCATAGTATATACAGAGGGGACAAAAATATAGTACTAGGAGTAAGGTCAGCAATTTTCGCTCCAGTACAAAACTTAAAATACATAATAATAGATGAGGAGCACGAGACTACCTACAAGCAGGATAGCAGTCCTAGGTATAATGCAAAGTACGTGGCGATAAAACGGGCGGAGCTAGAAGGGTTGAAGGTACTTATGGGATCGGCCACCCCTTCGGTGGAGTCGTATTACCATGCTGAAACAGGAGTTTTTAAGCTCTTGGAGTTAAAAACTAGGTATAACGACGCTAGACTCCCAACCTTGAAACTGGTGGACATGAAAAATGAGAGCGACCAGTATTTCAGTAAGGAATTGCTAAAAGAGATATCTAACAGGCTCAGGAAAAAAGAGCAGATCTTGCTACTTTTAAACAGAAAATCATATGCTACTTACATACAGTGTAAAGACTGCGGCCATGTTGAGGTTTGCCCGAACTGTTCTATAACAATGAATTATTATAGAAGTGATGGAAAGTACAAATGCAATTATTGCGGGTACTCCAAAACTTACTCTAATAAATGCAGCTCGTGTGGAAGTGAAAACCTAAGCTATTCCGGAAAGGGAACCGAGAGGATAGAAGAAGAGGTAAAGAAGCATTTTCCACATTCACGTGTTATCAGAGTGGATTCCGAGAGTGTTAAAGCGCGGGACAGCTATGATAGGATATATAATGATTTTTTAGATAAAAAATACGATATAATGCTGGGCACTCAAGTAATTTCAAAAGGGTTACATTTTCCAGACTTGACCCTTGTAGGCATCATATCAGCCGATACTATATTGAGCTTTCCAGACTTTAGGGCTGGGGAGAAGACGTTTCAGCTGGTGTCGCAGGCCTCAGGCAGGGCAGGCAGGGAAGAAAAAGAGGGAGAGGTATTGGTACAGAGCTATCAACCTGATAATTACGCAATAAAAAGAATCATAGAAGACGACTATGAAGGCTTTTATAGGGATGAGATAGAGAATAGAAAAATATTAAAATACCCGCCATTTTCTAGAATAATAAACATAATAATTTCTAGTCTAGATGAATCTGGACTAGAAGAAGCAGCTCTTAAATATTATGAAGAGATAAAAAATCCTAAACTTGAAATCTACGGGCCCATAAAAGCGCCGATATATAGGGTTAAGGAGCGCTACAGGTACCAGATTTTTATAAAAGGTAACAGGTCAGATATAAGTAAGGCTAAAAAAATATTTTATGAAAAAAGTCTGATTTATAAGGGTAACAGCATCAGGATAACAATAGATGTAGACCCTATAAACTTGATGTAAAAGAGGTGAATTAATTATGATACATAAAATAAGAAAATATGGAGACCCTGTTTTGAGAAAAGAGTGTGATAGGGTCGAAAAAATAGATGACGAGATACTAGAACTTTTAGACGATATGGTGGAGACAATGCATGATGCAAACGGTATAGGACTAGCTGCACCGCAAATTGGAGTAAACAAAAAAATATTTGTTTTAGATTTGGGGGACGGGCACATAAGAAAAGTTATAAATCCTGAATTTTTGGAGTTTTCTGATGAAACAGAGGAAAACGAAGAGGGGTGCTTGAGTGTACCAGGGATCTATAAAAAAGTAAAAAGGTCATCTAAAGTAAAGATAAAATATATGAACGAAAAATGGGAAGAGGTAACTGAGGAAGCTGAAGGACTTTTGTCAAGGGCCCTACAGCATGAGAACGACCACCTGGATGCTGTTCTTTTTGTAGACAAGATAGCACCAGTTGCTAAGAGGATTGTGAGCAGCAAACTCCAAAAATTAAAAAAAGAAACCTTGAAGGAACTGGGGTAAGCAGAGCAGTAGTTTTATTAAGAATAGAGTATATTTAGGACAAATATTTTCGGAGGTGAATTTTTTTTGAGAATACTTTTTATGGGAACGCCTGAATTTGCAGTTCCCTCGTTGGAAATAATCCACAAAAGGCATGATGTCGTGGGTGTTTTTACAAAGGTGGACAAACCAAATCTAAGAGGGAAAAAGATAAAGTTTAGCCAGGTAAAGGAGTTCGCTCTTAAAAACGATATTCCCGTATATCAGCCTAATTCGGTTAGGGACGCTGAAACTCTGGATATGGTAAAGGAACTGAATCCCGACCTAATCATAGTCGTGGCATACGGAAAAATACTTCCTAAAGAGCTTATAGATATACCACGGTACGGTGTGATAAATGTACATTCATCTCTCTTACCAAAATATAGGGGGGCAGCGCCTATACATGCTGCTATAATAAATGGGGAAGATGAAACAGGGGTCACCATAATGTATATAGCAGAAGAGTTAGATGCAGGGGACATAATACTGCAGAAAAAAACTCCTATATACGAGGAGGATACCTTGGAGACGCTTCATGACAGGCTGGCACAGATAGGGAGTGAGGCATTGATGGAGACCGTGGACCTCATAGAAAAAGGAGTGGCTCCAAGAACTCCTCAAGACCACAACAAGGCAACTTTTGTAAAGCCTATTCAAAAAGAGGAGTGCCTCGTTGACTGGAGCGATACGAAGGAAAATATATACAATTTCATTAGGGGGCTGAACCCGTTTCCATCAGCACACAGTTATTTAGACGGTAAAATATTTAAAATATATGAAGTGGAAAAAGTGGATAAAGAGTATAGTGGAGACTTTGGCGAGGTAGTGGATATAGTGAAAAATACCGGCCCTGTGGTCAAAGCAAAAAACGGTGGCCTGCTTATAAAATCAGCAAAACCTGAAAACAAGAAAAAAATATCAGGAAGCGATCTTATAAATGGGAATCTTGTAAAAATTGGAGACAGTTTTAAAGAGAACTAAATAGAATTGGAGCATGTTGAGGAGGCTATTAAAAATGAAGGAAATTAAAATTTCACCAAAGGTAATAGAAAGGCTGACTAAATACTTGAGATGTCTGGAAAACTTGACTCCTGAGGATTATATATCTTCAGAAGAATTGGCTGATAAAATGGGTTTTACAGCAGCTCAAGTGAGAAAAGACCTATCTAACTTTGGAGAATTTGGGGTAAGAGGTAAGGGGTATCAGATAAGAACTTTGCACAGTGACATCGAAAAAATATTAGGGGTCCACAAAACAAATAACATAGTAATAATAGGACTTGGAAGGCTAGGGAGCGCGCTTATATCTGAATCTGAGTTTACAAAAGAGAGCTTTAACATAGTCGGTGTATTTGACAATTCACCTGATAAAATAGGTACAGAAGTTAGGGGGCTAAAAGTAAGGGATATTAAAGAGATACCGTACTTTTTAAAAAGTAAAGAAAAGGTAGAGATAGCTATAGTGACTGTTCCTAAATATGCAGCACAAGAGGTTACAGATTTCATCGTTAAGTCTGGAATAAAGGCTATTCTAAACTTTACGCCTGTGAACCTTGAAGCACCTGAGAACGTTGCTATTCAAAATATAGATCTTTATGCAAAACTTCAGGAATTAAACTATTGGAAAGAAAGAATACTTGTTAGGGGGGAATAAATTTTGAATCTAATTGATGGGAAAAAGATATCAAATGAGATAAAAGAGGAAATAAAACAGGAGATAGAGGTTATAAAAAAAGTTGACGGGAAAGTTCCTGGACTTGCCGTGGTGCTTGTGGGAGAAAATCCTGCTTCAAAAGTTTATGTTGGTTCAAAGGAAAAAACTTGTAACGCCCTTGGAATGCACTCAGAAAAATATGTACTACCTGAGACTACTTCTGAAAAAGAACTTTTAGAACTTATAGAAACCTTAAACAATAAAGATGAGATTAATGGTATCCTGGTTCAGTTGCCGCTTCCTAAGCATATAGATGAAAAAAAGGTAATACACGCCATAACACCTGAAAAGGATGTCGATGGTTTCCATCCAGAAAATGTTGGGAAACTACTTATAGGGGATGACACGTTTAAGTCCTGCACTCCATACGGTGTTGTGGAGCTTTTAAAGAGAACTGGAGTAGAACTTTCTGGTAAAGATATCGTGATAGTAGGTAGAAGTAACATAGTAGGGAAACCTCTTGCTGCACTACTTATAAATGAAAGTGCCACAGTTACAGTTTGTCACAGTAGAACTAAGGATCTAAAAGAGGTTATAAAAAGAGCCGAGATAGTAGTAGTTGCAGTGGGAAGGGAAAGGTTCCTTAAAGAGGATATGGTAAAAGAGGGAGCCATTGTAATAGATGTAGGAATAAACAGGGACAGCGACGGGAAGCTTTGCGGTGACGTAGATTTTGAGAACGTCAGCAAGAAAACATCTTACATAACTCCTGTACCAGGAGGAGTAGGCCCTATGACTATAGCTATGCTTATGAAAAATACTTTAAAAGCTTACAAAATGGCTAAAGACTAGACTTTGGAAAAGATAAAAAACTTGAATTATCCTTTGAAAAATGATACTATGAATTTTGATGAATTATTTTTATAGAGGGTGATTAAAATAGATCATAAAAAGGTTAAGAGGGAGTACTACATAGTAGACAAGGAAATTTTACCTACTTCCATTCAAAAAGTTATAGCGGTCAATGATCTTGTCCAAAGTGAAAAAATATCAAAGTATGAAGCCATAAAAAGAATTGGCATCAGCAGAAGTACTTATTATAAATACAAAGATTATATAAGGCCTTTTTTCGAAAGTGGAAGGGACACGGTATTTAGTCTCTACCTATCCATGTACGATAAGCCAGGGGTTCTTTCTAGTGTGCTAGATATAATAGCTGACTCTGAGATGAATATTTTGACAATTATCCAGAATATACCAATAGACGGGATGTCTATGGCTACTCTTTCTGTACAGACGACAGAAGACTCACTGAGAAAAATCGAGAGCACCTTAGAGAAAATAAGGCAACTCAGTGGGATAAAGGACTTAAGAATAATAGGAAATAATTAGGAGGATAAATGAAGATAGATACTAAGTTGATAAAGGAACTTGCGGGTGATATAGAAAAGTACAACTTAGAGGAGATAACCCTAGAGAGCGAGGGGACTAAGGTAACTTTGAAACGAGAGACGGTTTCTTTGGCTCCTTCAGTTATTCAGCCGAACATGGTTTCCATGGCAGCTCCTGCAGCACCAGTTAGAACTGCCGCTACAAAAGCTACAGAGGCAAAACAGGAAGATGTATCGGCTACCGAAAATTACCCTTCAATTGATTCTCCGATGATAGGAACTTTTTACAAGTCTCCTGCACCAGGAGCTGCAGCATTTATAAAAGAGGGTGACATGGTAAGTACAGGGGATACACTTTGCATAGTTGAAGCCATGAAGCTCATGAATGAAGTAAAAGCTGACAAAAGCGGTAAGGTTGTAAAGATTTTAGCTCAAGACGGTAAGCCGGTTAAAAAAGGAGAAAAACTAATTCTTATAGATACCAATGCATAAAAACACCACATGGTGTTTTTTGTTTTTTAAAGGAATTCATTTGTGGTTTTGTAAATTGTATTATGTGTAGTATAATATAATTAAAATTGCTAACAAAAACTGACAAAAGGGGGCTATTAATGGAGAAAAGCTTTGTCATGGTCAAACCTGGAGCCGTTCAAAGAGAACTTGTAGGTGAGATTATATCTAGAATAGAAAAAAAGGGCATCAAAATAGTCGGGATGAAGCTCATGCAGATAAGCGAGGAGTTAGCAAAGAAACACTACTCGGAACATCAGGGCAAGCCGTTTTTTCAGGAGCTAATAAAGGGGATAACAGCAGGACCGGTAGTAGCTATGGCGATAGAAGGGGAAAATATTATAAAAATAATGAGAGGTATGGCCGGTGCAACAAGACCGGAAGAAGCTCTTCCTGGAACTATAAGAGGTGACTATGTACTGGATACCGGTAAAAATGTAATACACACATCTGACTCACCGGATAGCGCCAAAAGGGAGGTCGAACTCTTTTTTAAAAAAGAGGAGATTTTGGACTATGAACTAGCTACAAAAAATTGGATATATACACTGCCTGACTACATAAAATAGACGTTGTATTATAAGGTGGTTTATGATAAAATTACAGTAATTTAGGAGGGGCATATGAAGAAAATATCGGATGTCATGAACACTAATTTGATAACTATAGACAAAGAAACCAATTTGAAAGAAATTTTAAAGATAATGCAGGAAAAAGGGATAGGAAGGCTGCCTGTAATAGAAAACAACATGCTAATAGGGGTTGTCACAAGAGATGATATCCTGGTAAAGCAGGAAAAGGCCCCGGTTCCAATTACAGTTGCATTTTGGGACCTGTTCATAACCCTGCCTCACAGCAAACATTTTCAGGAAAGACTGAAAAAATTGACGGCTTATAAAGCCGAGGAAATAATGAGTACAGACTACCTTTTGGTTGAAAAGGAATCCGATCTAGAGGAGATAGTGACTAAGATTGTAGAAGAAGACTATAAATACGCCCTTATAGGAAACAAAAGCCATTTGGAAGGGATAATAACTAAAACAGATCTTATAAATAAGTGTTTTTAAATAATTATCACAAAAACATAGTGCGACTATGTTTTTGTAATTTTAAATTATAATTTTATGGATAAGGAAGGTGCACGAAGATTTGGATACATATGAGCAGAGTATTATTTTACTTATATTAATACTTCTTTCAGGAATTTTTTCAGCTTCAGAGACGGCTTTGACAGCCTTTAAAAGGATTAAGCTTTCTGAGGTAGAAAAGGAAAATATAAAAGCAGCAGAACTTTTAAAAAGGTGGTTAAAAAAACCCAATGAAATACTGACTGCAATTCTTTTGGGGAACAATATAGTGAATATATTGGCCTCTTCGATCGCAACTGTTTTAGCGATTCAGATAATAGGGGAAGACAGCGAAGGCAACGCCGTGGCATTCGCCACACTGATAATGACTTTTGTAATTTTAGTTTTCGGGGAGATAACGCCTAAGATTGTGGCTAAAAGTTATTCTGATACCGTATCTAGGATAGTAATCCTACCTATATACTATTTATCTATTATACTTTACCCTCTTATCCTAGTGCTTATGTTTATTTCCAAGACTATCAGCAAAATATTTGGCATAAGAATAAGCAATGAAAATTTGATGATAACCGAAGACGATATAAAGTCATTTGTAAATGTAGGAGAAGCAGAAGGTATCATAGAAGAAGAAGAAAAAGAGATGATACACTCTATATTTGAATTTGGAGATACCGCCGTTAAGGAGGTTTTTGTGCCTAGGACGTCCATGTTCGCCCTAGAGGGGGACCAGACCATAGATGAGGTTTGGGACGAGATAGTCGGCAAGGGTTTTTCCAGGATACCAGTTTATGAGGAGAGGATAGACAACATAATAGGGATACTTTACATAAAGGATCTATTAAATGTGGTAAAAGAGGGGCAAACGGAAAAAGAGATAAAGAACTTTGTGAGGGATGCGTATTTCGTTCCAGAGACAAAGCCGCTTTTCGAGCTTCTAGATGAATTTAGAAAGAAGCAGGTGCACATAGCTATAGCTCTAGATGAGTACGGTGGGACTGTAGGGATGCTTACCATAGAAGACCTCTTGGAAGAGATAGTCGGCGAAATAAAAGATGAATACGACGAAGAGGAAGATGATATCAGAAAGCTCGGCGAAAATAAGTATAAGGTAGACGCTATGATAGATGTGGAGACGCTGAACAAAAAATTAGATACAGACATCCCTGAATCAGAAAATTATGAAACCTTGGGTGGATTCATACAGACAACCTTGGGTAGGGTTGCTGAAAAGGACGATATACTTGAGAATAACCGTATAAAGATAAGGATATTAAAAACAGAGAAGCACAGGATAGACCAAGTTTTAATCGAAATTTTGAACAAGGAGGAAGAATGAAAAGACTGAAAACATACTTTTTAACTGGATTTGTTTCATCCCTTCCACTTATAATAACGCTTTATCTGTTTTCAGGAATATGGGATTTTTTACTTACAAAGATAGAAAAAACTATCCCGGTAAGTACCATAGTAGAATACCTGGTGAAAAATTATTTTAAGGAAGACTACGTAGCAAAATTAGTAGTTAAGTGGAGTGTATATTTTACAGTCCTTGTAATTTTGTTTTTTATAATAGTTTTGGTCGGTGCAACATTAAGAAATGTAGTGGGGCATAAAATAGCGAAATACTTTGATAGCATATTTTTTAAAATCCCGATAATAAAACAAGTTTATGCTACTCTGAAGCAGATAAGCGATATGATTCTTTCGGGCTCTAGCAAGGCGTACCAGAAGGTCGTCTTAATAGAATACCCAAGGAAAGGCATCTACAGCCTTGGTTTTTTGACGAATTATAAAAATGAGTATTTTGAAAATATATCCGGGGAGGAGAGGCTTGTAAATGTATTCATACCAACATCTCCTAACCCCACTTCAGGAATGTTTATAATGATGAGTAATCGAGAAGTGATAGAGCTTGATCTAAAGGTGGATGAAGCGGTGAAACTAATAATATCTGGAGGAGCCATAGTACCAAATAATTTGAAAAAAAAATAGGGGGCTAATCTATGAAAAAATCTCACTTAGCGGTATTAATATTAGCTTTTACGTTGATAGGATGTACAAACACCGGCAAAAGGAACAAAACAGAGTATCTTGTCGTAAAGGGGATCAATTTATCGCAGGAAGGCAATTATACTCAAGCTTTAAAAGAATTTGAATCGGCATACAAAAAAGACAAAAAAAACCTCATTGTACTGAGGGAGATGGCGTATATATACAGCAATTTTGGCGATTATAATAAGGCGAAGAGATATTATAATGAAGTACTGCTAATAGAGGAGAATGATCCGTTTGCAGTCTCCAACCTAGCGATACTCTATTATAAAACTGGGGATTATAAGAAATCACTGGATGAAATACAAAAATTATCACCGGATTCCATGACGATGAAGATACAAAAGGTAAGGGCTTTTAATTACTATCAAATGGGAGATTATGATAAAGCTCTGTATTATTTTGAAAATATGCTGAGTACAACCGACTATATAGATGCAGAATTTACTCAAAAGTATGTGGATACACTCAAGAAAAAAGGTAACAGCAACAAGGGATATATGTACCTGTATGAAGTCTACAACAAATACAATAGGGCCCTTGACGTATCCTTGCTCTACAGTGAATATGTCTACAGTGAATTTAATGATGTAAATTCTGCTATAGATGTTTTGGAGAAGTATACACTCAATGTAGACAGAAATGAAGCAGTATTCTTCAAATTGGCTAATTATTATTATGTAGCTGGGAACTATAAAAAATCAAAACTATATCTAAACCTTCTTTCCGACAAGTACAAGTACCACTTGGATACCCTCAATCTGAAGATTCAGGTAGCCCAAAAACTTGGGGAAAAAGAGGAGGTCGAAAGGCTTCAAAAAACAATAAGTAATATAAAAGGGCAGGAAAAATAGGATGAAAGAGTGGAAAATAAGTTTATTCTATAAGCTAGTTATTTTTTTTATTTTTGCGATTCTACCGAATTTCATAATAAATTATATAAAAATATTTACGCTAGATATACAAAAGTACATAATCTTATATTCGTTTGAGATAATACTTTTAGTATGTTTATATGTAATTTTTGGAATAAGACTCAGGCTCTATTCTGGGAAGCTTATAGATAAGGTAAAGAGGATAAATCAAAGGTACGGCATAGAAAACACCTATTCAAAACCTATAATGGGTGTAGAAACATTTATAGATTTTGAATACTACTTTAACGAAGAGATAAATAAGCTTGCTAGATGTATAGATGACCAGAAAAAAGAGGTTGAGAAACTGAGGAAGGAGAACCTTACAAGGTTCCAACTGAAGGAGTATCAGTTAAAAAGCGTAATAGAGGAGGTCAATAACCTTAATGAGAGCCTTTTAAATAAGGAAAGGGTATTGGACTCCTTTATGAATATTTTCAAGGATCTCATAGATACCAAGCTAAACTACTCCATGTTTTTCGAGGAATTACTCTACTTACTTGAGAAAAATTTCGGCATAGAAGACCTCGTTATACTCAGGCCAGTCGGCGAGGAGTACAAACAGTATGTAAAACTGTCTAGGAGCGTGGCGTTCAACGAGAAGGTATACCAGGAGCTTAAAAAACTCACTTCTGGAATTTATTTTAACCACAGCATCAACCAGATAAGTGGATATAAACTGATTATAAATTTGGAAAATCCACTAAGAAGACACGGGTATATATTTTTGAATGGAGAAAATATCGAAAAATACACTATGAACAGCACCCTCTTGAAGATAATAGAGGTAATAGCCCATGAGACCACGAATTTGGCTGAAAATATATATCAAACCGACCTACTTAGGGAAAAGATCTCCATCTGCGAGTATGAAAAGGACGACTTAAAACATAAGTTGGTTCAAAAGGATGAAGAGCTCGAGGAGAGGCTAATAGAACTAAATGACAGATACGACGAAGTGACCCTTTTTTACGATATGATGAAGAAAGTACAAGGGGAATTTGAGCAAAAGAATTTCGAAAAGACTTATTTAAAAGCACTTACAGAAAAGTTAAATGTAGGTGCAGGCTTGATATACTATTATGACAAGAATACTGTCAATATATCCAACTTTTACAGCTCTGATAAAAATCTCAGCAAAATAAATTTTGTCTTCTTAAAAAGGTTAGAAAACATTATTTTTTCTAAAAACGAAACTGATAAAAGTTTTTATGTCAATGACTTAAAAGAACTGAATAACTACCACTTATTACCGGTAGAGATCAGAAAAAGCATAAAAAATTTAATGAAAATTCCTATCTACCAAAAAGGCGAGACAATAGGAGCTCTGCTGCTTATGAATAAAAGCAGAGATTTTACAATGCCTGAAATCAGATTCACCCTTTCTTTAAACGAAATACTTGCGATAATACTGGAAAATTCTAAAAATCTACAGGTCAAAATAGATACAGAAGCTACAAAAAAAGAAAAGGATCTTTACGAAAAGATACAAAAAAGGCTACTTGTCACGGAAAACAAGACAAGCAGGTATTTTGATATATCCTTTAGGAATAAAAAAAATACTGCCCTTAAAAATTCTCACTTTAAAGTACGAGAAATAGCATCTGGAAAAATCGTCACCAGTTTTATAAATACAAACTATAAAAAGTTTGACTCATTATTCATCCTAGAGAAAATAGATGGACTCATCGAGGGGATGCTCTGCTCAAAGAAGGAAATATCTTTAGAAGAAACTGTAAAGGAGATAAATAGAGTACTCTATGCAGAAAAGATAAAGGATGTGTCACTTACATTAACTTTGTACGATGTAAAAAACAAAGATTTCAAGTTTATAAATATAGGTGAAAATCTGCCGCTTATGTGTGTGTTGGAAGAAACTAAGTTTAGGAAATTCGATACAATAAGGGAGACGCTTGGTAACAACAAGAAAATCGAAGTAAGTGAAATAAAAACCGAGCTAGCCAGCGGTGATTTATTCATAACAATACATCCTTATATATCCAATGTCAACCTGACTTTAGATAGAATAAGAGATGTATTGCTGGAAAATCATAAATATCCTGCTACATACATAGCAAAAAAAATATACAGCGAGCTTAAAAAGACTGAGAATAGATTCTTTTTAAACGCTACATCAATTTCTATTTTTAAAACCACTTAGAGGTAAGCGGGAGGGGATATGAAGCAGATAAGAGTCAGAGTGGCAGGGGTGCTAGAAAACAAAGGAGAAATTCTGATGATAGCCCACCAGAAAAAAGGTGAAAAGTACTGGCTTTTACCTGGCGGTGGAGTGGATTATGGGGAAAGTTTCCAGGAGGCTCTCAAAAGAGAGTTTAAGGAAGAAGTGAATTTGAATATAGGTGTAAAAAGCTTACTTTTTATATCAGAGTCAATAGCTCCGGACAGCTCGAGGCACATAGTTAATATATTCTTCGAAGTTGAGCATGAAAATGGCGAGATAAAATTGGGTGAAGAGGGAATATTAAGCGATGTAGCATATATCCCAATAGACAGAATAGACGAGTATACTGTCTACCCTAATATAAAAAAGGAATTAAAGGAGTATTTCACCTCTCATGAAAGGTGTATACAGTATTTAGGGAACAGATGGGAGTAGGGTATGTCGCGTACAATAAGGAAAAGACTGGGGGACCTCCTGGTAGAAGAGGAGGTAATAGACAATAGGCAACTGCAGATAGCACTGGCAAAACAGAAAAAACTGGGGAAAAGGCTCGGGGAAATACTGGTTGAGCTGGGGTACTGCGACAGAGAGGACATAATAAAGGTATTGGGAGATCAGTTGGGGATAGCCTATGTAGAGCTTGAGAGGATAGTAATCACATCGGAGGTATTGTCCATAGTACCAAAAGATCTAGCGGTAAAATATAAGCTGATACCATTTATGAAAAATGGAAACATCCTGCATGTGGCGATGGAGGACCCTTTAGATATATACGCCCTGGATGAGCTAGAAGCAAAAACTGGCCTGGAGATACATCCGGCTATATCTAGCATGGACGACATCATAAAATCTATAGCTAAAAACTATAGGGAAGAAATTGGACTGGGCGACGAGAACGCACTTGAAAGCTACCTTAAGGAAGAGATAATTCTTAGAGAGGAGCTAGAGGAGTCGTCTGTAGTGGATATAGTAGAGATGATACTAAAGCGTTCTATCAGGGAACGGGCTAGTGACGTACACATAGAGAGTGAACAAAATGAGGTCCGGGTAAGATTTAGGGTGGACGGCATACTTTTTGAGGCCATGAAACTTCCAAAGGAACTTGAGCTATCCGTAGTATCTAGGTTAAAGATAATGGCTAAAATGGATATATCTGAAAGACGTATCCCACAGGACGGCAGGATAGAGTTTCAAATTGATAGGCGTGATATAGATCTCAGGGTATCCACGCTTCCCACAATATTCGGAGAGAAGATAGTCATAAGGATACTGGATAAGTCGAGTGTCACTAAAAACTTGGATATGCTCGGTTTTTCAAAAGGGCATCTAGAAGATTTGAGGAAGCTCATAAAGAAGCCAACGGGTATGATATTCGTAACCGGACCAACAGGAAGCGGTAAGACATCTACACTTTATGCGGCATTGAATGAGATAAACAGCATGGATAAAAACATAGTGACACTGGAAGACCCGGTAGAATATCAGCTAAAGATAATAAACCAGGTGCAGGTGAACACAGGAGTGGGGCTAAGCTTTGCTAGAGGGCTGCGTTCTGTATTAAGGCAGGACCCGGACGTAATAATGATAGGGGAGATAAGAGACAGAGAGACAGCAGATATAGCAATAGAAGCTGCTATGACAGGGCATCTAGTTTTTTCAACCCTGCACACTAACTCAGCAGCCGGAACTATAAACAGATTATTTGATATGGGGATAGAGAATTTCCTGATATCATCATCACTTCTAGGTATAGTCGCACAGAGACTAGTCAGAGAACTCTGCCCGCACTGTAAGAAAAAAAATGTTCTATCAGGTCACGAACTATTAGAGTTTAATCTGGATGTAAATAAGGAATATGAGGTCTATAAGGCGGTTGGATGTAAGAAATGCAAGAACACAGGTTATATGGGCAGAACGGTTATATCCGAGGTAGTCACCATAGACGAAAGCATAAGGGAACTTATAAACAGAAATGAAAGTATATCCGAGATAAAAAAAGTGTTGAAAAATTTGAATATAAAATCTATAATATGTGATGGGATAGAGAAAGTTTTAAAAGGCATAACAAGTATAGAAGAGGTTTTGAGAGTAGCTCAAGACGAACTTTAAAAACTTAATAAATTAGGAGGAAAAAACTTGGCAAGCAAAAATATCGATTTGAAAGCGCTTATAAGAAATGTAGAACACTTCCCAACAGAGGGGATACTTTTTAGGGATATTACAACAGTTCTTAAAGATAAGGAAGCGCTAAAGTACATTATAGACGTTTTCACTGAGAGATATTCAGGGAAAGAGATTGACTATATCTTAGGTGCAGATGCCAGAGGATTTATATTTGGTGCCGCGCTTGCATATAACCTAGGGTGCGGATTTGTACCTGTAAGAAAATCTGGGAAACTACCATATAAAACAGTCACTGCAAGTTATGAGCTAGAATACGGGTCAAGTGAGATAGAGATGCATATCGATGCCATAGAAAAAGGCTCTAAAGTAGTAGTTATAGATGACCTTCTGGCTACAGGAGGGACAGCTGCGGCAATGGTAGACCTAGTTGAAAAGCTTGGCGGAGATATTATCGAGTTAGCATTTTTAATAGAACTTGAAGCGCTGGAAGGAAGAAAAAAACTAGGGGATCACAGTGTGTTTTCAATTGTAAAATATTAGAAGAATTCTTTTGGAGCGGCGCCAAGTGTCGCTCCTTTTAAACACAAAACTGGGTAAGTTATTATTTGCGGATAATTTGTCTAGTTTTGCGTTACTAAATTTTAAGATGGATTAGGGAGTAGAATTATTATGGGGTATAAGAGCGAACTTTTACAGGCTATAAAGAAAAATAACCTAAAAGTGGACGAGGACAAGATTCTCTTGGCTTATGAATTTGCAAAGGAATCTCATATAGGGCAGTTCAGAAAATCAGGCGAAGAGTATATAGTACATCCAATAGAAGTGGCCAAAATACTCATAGATATGAGGGTGGATACTGACACCATAGTCGCCGGGATACTGCATGACGTCATAGAGGATACCTATATAACCAAGGCCGACATACAGTATAACTTCGGAGAAGGGGTGGCGGACCTTGTGGACGGCGTCACCAAGTTAAGTATACTTCCAGAAGGTACCACGAAACAGCACGAAAACATAAGAAAAATGATAGTGGCCATGGCAAAGGATGTCAGGGTTGTAATAATAAAGCTCGCGGACAGGCTCCACAACATGAGAACCTTAAAGTATATGAAGGCGGAAAAACAGAAAAAGATAGCACTGGAAACTCTTGAGATATTTGCCCCATTAGCACATAGGCTGGGGATGGCGAAAATAAAGTGGGAATTAGAAGACTTAGCCTTGTACTACCTTGAGCCTGAAATATACAAGGAAATAGTAAGACTTGTAAGCACAAAAAGAACTGAAAGAGAAAGTTACACAAATGAAGTCATAGAGTTATTGAAAGATGAGCTTAAAAAACAGAATGTTAAGGGAGATATATCCGGTAGGCCGAAGCATTTTTACAGTATATATAAAAAAATGTTTGAAAAGGGCAAAACTTTTGAGGAACTCTATGACTTGATAGCTATAAGGGTAATAGTTGAAAACGAGAGTGATTGCTATCATGTATTGGGGATACTGCATAACTTCTGGACTCCGGTGCCAGGAAGGTTTAAGGACTATATCGCTGTGCCGAAATCAAATGGCTACCAGTCTATACACACCACCGTGGTTGGACCTTTAGGAAAGTTTTTGGAGATACAGATAAGAACCGAAGAGATGCATGATATAGCAGAAGAGGGTGTGGCAGCCCACTGGACATACAAAGAGAAAAAGACTTCTGCGAAAGCGGACCATGTTTATTCTTGGCTTAGAAAGATACTGGAGTGGCAGCAGGAGGCCGATAACTCTGAGGAGTTCATAGAAACAGTTACAGGAGACATACTCAGCGAAACAGTTTTTGTTTTTTCTCCAAAAGGGGATGTAATCGAGCTAATGGCTGGAGCCACTCCGTTGGATTTTGCTTTCTATATACATACACAGATAGGGTATAAGTGTATAGGGGCAAAAGTAAACGACAAGATTGTACCTATAGACTACAAGCTGAAAAACGGCGACAGGGTGGAGATAATCACATCTAAGGCAGCTAAGGGGCCTGGAAATGACTGGCTTAATATAGTTGTAACACACGGTGCAAAAAGTAAGATAAGGAAGTGGCTGAAGGACCAAAAGTATGAAGAGAGCGTAAAAATTGGCAAGGAAATGATGGAAAAAGAGCTCTCGAAAAGCAATATTTCCTATAAAGATTTTGAACAGAACGAGATAATACTGGACTACATAAAAAAACACCATCTACCTACTGTCACAGAACTTTTGTTTCAGGTGGCAGAGGGGAGGCTAAAAGCAGAGAATATAGTCGCCAAGATAAAGCCTTCTGAAAAGAAAGATTTGAAGTTAGAAGATATGATAGGTTCGAAGACGACGAGCAAAAAGAAAAAAAATGACTATGGAATAGTGGTAGAAGGGGTGGACAACACCCTGATAAGGTTTGCTAAATGCTGCACTCCGCTTCCAGGGGATGACATAGGTGGTTACATAACAAGGGGATCCGGCATAGCGGTACACAGAAATGATTGTCTAAATTATCAGAACATGATACAAAATGATCCTGACAGGCAGATTGAAGTCAACTGGGATGAGAGTGTCATTGAAAAGAAGGTAAACAAATATGCCTTTACTTTCAGCGTAATTGTTTATGACAGGCCAAATGTACTAATGGAGCTGGTAACTTTAGTAGCTGAGCACAAGATAAATATAGTAGGGGTAAATTCAAGCATCATAAACAGCACAACGAGCAAAGAAAGATGTATAAATATAAAATTTACAATAGAGATATCTGACAAAGAATCGTACAACAGGCTAATATCCCATATGAGCAAGTTAAAGGATGTAGTTGAAATAAAGAGATAGCTGGCCTTTCAGGCCAGCTTTTTAATTTAAGTAATTGTTGGGGTCTATATAACTTCAAAAGTAAAAATACTTGTTTTAGCAAAGAATTGACGCGAATAAGAAATAAAATAAGAGTTTGAGCACAGAGCTTTAATGAGAAAGAAAAGTTTAGTCATTCATAGACTTGCGATCTTGGATAATTTGTGAAGATTAATGAGAAAAAACAGGGACATGAAAAGCAAATTAGTACTCAGAAAAAGAAGCTATTAGAAACAGTATTAATTAATTTAGTATTTGCAATAAAATAAAAAGCAGTTTATAATAGGGTGATATATTTTTAGGAGGTTTGCATTAGATGTTGC
>QKCP01000097.1 GCA_003246855.1 Ilyobacter polytropus | reverse complement strand
AGAGTCGGAACTTAACGTCATTCTGTTTCCAAAAGAAGAGGATAAATTAGATGAAAATAAAGAAAATCCAGAGGAATAAGCTATTTCTGGATACCGGAGAAGTCTTAGACATAAACCGGGGAATAATTTTAGAGTATTCGCTTTCACAGGATATGGAATTGGATGAAGCCCTTTACGAGGAGATAGTTTTTGGAGCAGCTTTATCCAAATCATATTTTTTAATCTCCAGGAGGGATTATTGCAGAAAAGAGCTGGAGATCAAGCTTGGGATGAAGTTTTCAAGTAAGAAAATATTGGAAAAGGTGTTAGAAAAACTTTCCCAACAGGGGTATATAGACGACTATGCTTACGCAAAAAGCTACATACTGCATAAGAGATACGGCAGGAAAAGAATAGAGTATGAACTGTGTCAAAAGGGAGTGAGTCCTGAACTTATTTTTAGTGCATACAAAGATAGTGATGTGGACGAAAAAAGTGAGATAAGAAGAACCTTGCACAAGATATCTCATAAAGACAGGGAGAAGAAGATCACTTATTTGGCTAGGAGGGGCTTTGATCTGGAAGATATAATTTCAGAGCTTAAAAAATATGATAAAGGGGAGTAGGTTTTTGTAAGGGAATCCCTTACAAAAACTATTTTTTTTAGAAAACAAATTTTATGGAGGTAGTCATGTTTGCAACAACTTTGTACATGCTTTTACTTATAATTAGTTTGATATTTGTTTTTATATTTCACATACCTTATATAAAAATAAGAGGTAAAGAAAGAGGAGGACGTTCTGCACAATGGACTGCCAAGAAGTGGGGAAGGTTTTTAATGTGGGCTGCGGGAGCTAAGGTCGATGTGGTCTATAATGACGAAGGCACATACAGCCAGTTGAAAGATGAAGAACCGATAGTAATAGTGGGCAACCATCAGAGTAATATGGACATACCGGCTATTTTAGGCTACTTCCCAAGAGAAGTTGGGTTCGTGGCTAAAAAAGAGATGGAGAGTTGGCCTTTTTTTGGTGTATGGATGAAGTATGGACAATGCGTATTCTTGGACAGAAAAAATCCAAGGGAAGGCATGAAAAATATGAAGGATGCCGTTAAAAAGATACAAGAAGGGTTTTCAATTGTTATTTTTCCAGAGGGGACGAGATCGGAAGACGGTAGCATTGGCGAATTCAAAAAAGGGAGTTTTAAATTGGCATCTGACCCGATGGTTAAAATAGTCCCAGTAACAGTAAAGGGGACTTTTGATATACAGAGAAAGGGCAGCTTAAGAATAAACAGAGGCAAAAGAGTGAAACTTATACTTAATAAGGTGATAGACCCGAAGACACTTCCGAGGGAGGAAGTTAAAAAATTGAATGAGACGGTAAGGGATGCAATAGAGGAAGCCTATAAAAGCCTTTAGGCAAAAGAACCTACAGCAAAGTTGAAAATTAAATAAAAATGAAAAAATTAAAAAATGTTAAGACAATAAAACTGCGGCGATAAGCACTGTTTAAGCCTGAAAAAACACAGATTTAAGATAAAAAACTGGTTGTTTAGATAAGAATCAAAACATAGTAATAGTAAAATATATTATTGAATAAAATGACTATTTTTGGTACAATAGTTCTACAAAAAAATTTACTCATATATCCTTGGTAATATGGTCTGAGAGTTTCTACGAGTTTGCCGTAAACAAACTTTCTATGGGTGATTTATACTGTAACTTGACTTTCCTGTTAAAGTGGGAAGTTTGTTGTCGTTAAGTATAATTTCGCTCAAGTGGGATTATACTTTTTTAAGCAGTATATGGTTTGATAATCTAAACTTTGGAGTTGCGTTTTAATTTTGGATTTATTTTTTGATTTTTTTCTGAAATATTAATTATAAATAACTTATTTAATTTTCATAAAGGGAGGATCTAGATGTTTAAAGAGTGGCAAGGTTTTAAAGGCGAGGGTTGGAAAAAAGAAATCAATGTTAGAGATTTTATACAGGAAAACTACGAGCCTTATTACGGGGACGAATCGTTCCTTGAAGGAGCAACTGAGGCATCGACTAAACTTTGGGAAAAGCTTTCAAAGATGTTTAGCGTGGAGAGGGAAAAAGGTATTTATGCTGTAGACACAAAAACACCGTCTAAAATAAATGCTTTCGGACCTGGTTACATAGATAAGGACTTGGAGAAAATTGTTGGCGTGCAAACTGACATGCCGCTTAAAAGGGCTATCTTTCCAGACAATGGACTTAGAATGGCAAAAACAGCTTTAAATGCCTATGGTTATGATATCGACCCAGAAACAGAAGAGATATTTACCAAGTACAGAAAAAGCCACAATGATGCGGTAATGTCTACTTATGGTAAGGATATAAGAGCCTGCAGAAGAAACGGTATAATAACAGGACTTCCTGATGCCTATGGTAGAGGGAGAATAATAGGTGACTACAGAAGGATAGCCCTATACGGTGTAGACAGGCTGATAGAAGATAGAGAGAGAGATTTATGCAACATAAATTTCAGCGAGATGACAGAGGAAGTCATCAGAAACAGAGAGGAATTCGTAGATCAAATAAAGGCTCTTAATCATTTCAAAGAGATGTGCGCTACATACAACCTGGATGTTTCTAAGCCTGCAAAAAATGCTCAAGAAGCCATACAGTGGACTTATTTCGGATATCTTGCAGCGGTAAAAGATCAAAACGGTGCCGCTATGTCTTTGGGAAGGGTATCGAGCTTTTTGGACATCTACATTGAGAGAGACCTGAAAAACGGTGTTCTTTCAGAGTTAGAAGCACAAGAGTTAATGGATCACTTTGTAATGAAGCTCAGAATAGTAAGATTCTTGAGAACCCCTATATATAACGACCTGTTCTCTGGAGACCCTACATGGGTAACTGAGTGTGTAGCAGGTATGGGAGTAGACGGAAGACCGCTTGTGACGAAAAACTCGTTCAGGCTGCTAAATACACTTTATAACCTAGGTCCTGCACCTGAGCCTAACCTGACTGTACTTTGGTCTAAAAATCTACCTGAAAACTTCAAAAAGTTTTCTAGCAAGGTTTCTATAGATACTTGTGCACTTCAGTACATGAACGACGACCTTATGAGACAGGATTTAGGAGATGATTATGCAATAGCCTGCTGCGTATCACCTATGAGGGTCGGAAAGCAGATGCAGTTTTTTGGAGCAAGGGTTAACTTGCCGAAAGCACTATTGTATGCTATAAATGGAGGAATAGACGAGAAGTCAGGAGAACAAGTTGCGCCTAGGTTCGAGCCTATAAGAAGTGAATATCTAGAGTATGAAGAGGTTTCGAAAAAGTTTGATCTAGTAATGGAGTGGCTTGCTGAAAAATACGTTAAGGCGCTTAACATAATACACTACATGCACGATAAGTATGCGTACGAAGGGTTCCAATTCGGATTGCATGATCCTGAGATAAAAAGGACTGAGGCCTTTGGAATAGCAGGACTATCTATAATAGCTGATTCGCTTGCAGCTATTAAAAATGCAAAGGTAAAGGTTATAAGAGACGAAAACGGAATTGCTGTGGACTATGAAATAGAAGGTAATTACGTACCATTTGGAAATAACGATGACGAGACAGATGGTATAGCCGTTGAAACTGTTAAGAAATTTATGAACCATTTGAGAAAACATAAGATGTACAGGGGAGCCACTGCAACTCAATCTATACTAACAATAACGTCTAATGTTGTTTACGGTAAAAAGACAGGTAGTACCCCAGATGGAAGAGGGGACGGAGAGCCATTCGCACCAGGAGCAAACCCAATGCACGGAAGGGACACTAAAGGGGCATTGGCAGCGATGTCTTCAATCGCAAAGCTTCCATTTGAACATGCAAATGATGGGATATCATATACATTTGCAATAACTCCTGCCACTCTCGGTAAAGTTGAAGAGGAAAGAAAAGCTAATATGAGCGGACTTCTAGATGGATATTTCATGCAGGGAGGACAGCACATCAACGTAAATGTTTTTGATGTTGAACTGCTTAAAGATGCTATGGAACAGCCAGAAAAATACCCACAATTAACAATCAGGGTATCAGGGTACGCAGTAAACTTTGTAAAACTTACAAGAGAGCAGCAGCTAGACGTCATAAAAAGAACAATAGCTGAGAAGATATAATTTTAGTGGGGGAATCCTGGTGGTTTCCCCCTAATTTATTAGGAGGAGTAGCAATGAAAAAATTGACGGGTAAGGTGCACTCATTTGAGTCTTTCGGCACTGTGGACGGACCGGGCATAAGATTTGTAGTATTTATGCAGGGGTGCCCGCTTAGGTGTAGGTATTGCCACAATCCCGATACATGGTATTTAAAAGATACCCAATATGAGTTTAGCGTCGACGAGATAGTTGATGATCTGAAAAAGTATAAAAACTTCTTCAGAAATGGTGGCGGGCTAACAATAAGTGGTGGAGAACCCTTTATGCAGGCAGATTTCGTAAAGGAACTGCTCAAAAGAGCTAAGGAGGAAGGGATACATACTGCTGTAGACACTTCCGGCTGTATATTAAATGAGAAGGTCAAAGAGTCGCTGAAATATATAGATTTAATCTTACTTGACATAAAGTGTATGGACGAACATGAATATCAAGACTTAACCGGCGGTAGTTTGCTGACGACGCTTGAATTTGCAAAATACCTGTCGTTAATGAAGAAAACTATCTGGTTGAGGCATGTGTTAGTGCCAGGAGTGACAGACAGGGATGAGTTTTTAGAGCACCTGGCTGATTTTGCTAAAGATCTTAAGAATGTTGAGCGGGTGGAGATACTACCGTTTCATAAGATGGGTGAGCACAAGTGGGAATCTCTGGGCAGGGAGTACACTCTTACCGACACTAAAGAACCCACTCGCGAAAGGGTGGAAAATGCCAAGAATATTTTCCGTAGCAGAGGGCTAAACGTCATTTAACCTTGACAAAATCATAAAAATGTGGTAAAATCGCCTCTAAATTTTAAAAGAAAAATAAGGGGGCAGAATGTTAGGAATTTTCGGTAAGAATATGAATGTAAAAAACGAAGTATTATCCGGTCTTACAGTTGCGCTGGCACTGGTGCCGGAGGCGATAGCGTTTGCTTTTGTTGCTGGTGTAGAACCTTTAGTAGGTTTATACGCCGCGTTTATTATGGGGTTTGTCACGTCGCTATTAGGCGGGAGACCTGGTATGATATCTGGGGCTACAGGAGCAATAGCTGTTGTGTACGTGGCTCTTGTGAGGTCGCATGGTGTTGAATATCTTTTTGCCGCTGTTATCTTGATGGGACTGCTTCAAATCGCGGCTGGTATGTTTAGGCTGGGTAAATTTGTTAGGCTGATACCTTATCCAGTTATGCTTGGCTTTGTAAATGGTTTGGCTATAGTTATATTTAGATCGCAGTTGGGTCAGTTCAAAGTTCAGGATTCCAGTGGAAATTTTGTTTGGATGGGCGGGACAATGCTGTATGTAATGCTGGCATTAGTGGCTTTAACAATGGCAATAATACACTTTTTGCCCAAGTTTACCAAAGCTGTGCCATCTTCGCTTGTGGCTATAATAGCCATAACTTTGATATCTATACCGCTTACAAAAGCAGGGTTTGACGTGTTTAATGTTAGGGATTTTGCCAAAGGCGGGATTTCTGGTGGTTTTCCTAGCTTTCACCTACCTAAGGTTCCGTTTAGCTTAAAAACATTGGAAGTAATACTTCCTTACTCGATAACAGCTGCTTTGGTTGGACTTATAGAGTCTCTTCTTACCTTGACGCTTATAGACGATATAACCGATACTAGGGGAAGGGGCAACAAAGAGTGTATAGGACAAGGGGTTGCCAACTTTATAAACGGGCTATTTGGCGGTATGGGTGGTTGCGCGATGATCGGGCAATCCATGATAAACGTTAGTTCTGGCGGTAGGCAGAAACTTTCATCATTTGTAGCGGCTATATCACTCCTTCTGTTTGTAGTGTTTGGTGCCAGATATATAGAGATAATACCGCTCGCTGCCCTGGTTGGCGTGATGTTTATGGTTGTTATAGGCACATTCGAGTGGGAGTCGCTTAAGTTGGGGAATAAAGTACCGTTAAAAGATGTGTTTGTAATAATCGTGGTTACAGCTGTGACAGTTGTGCATGATCTAGCCCTTGCCGTGGTAGTTGGGATAATAATTTCAGCTCTTATATTTGCATGGGAAAAGGGTAAGAGGATAAGTGCAGAGGTAAAATTAGAAGATGAAAACAGAAAGCTATACAAGCTGGAAGGTTCTCTTTTCTTCGCTTCGGTTGCTAGTTTTAAAGATATATTTGATGTAAAGAATGACCCTAATAACGTAATAATAGATTTTAAAAGGTCTAAGGTTTACGATCATTCTGCCATAGAGGCAATAAATTCAATAACTGAGAAGTATACTCAGGCAGGAAAGAAGCTACAGCTTAAGCATCTTAGCAAGGATTGCTTTGAGCTCTTAAAGAATGCAGAGCATATAATAGAGGTCAACATAATGGATGACCCAAAATATTATATAGCGGATGATGAATTAGCATAGAAGGCCGCAAGACTTTTGTCTTGCGGCTTTGCTTTTAAACGTTGAAATAACTCTTTAGTAATGGTATAATTTCAAGAAGGCAAATTTTTGGTAAGGGAGAGATTGTGGATGTTGATACTTGGTATAGAGACTTCGTGTGATGAAACCTCTGTAGCAGTTGTAGAAGATGGGAAAAAGATATTATCGAATAAAATTTCTTCACAAATAGAGATACATAAAGAATATGGAGGCGTGGTCCCGGAAATAGCTTCTAGGCACCATATAAAAAATATAGCTGCAGTAATGCAGGAAAGCCTAGATGAGGCTGGTGTAGGGCTGGACGATATGGATTACATAGCCGTAACCTATGCACCTGGGCTCATAGGAGCCTTACTGGTTGGGATATCCTTTGCAAAGGCTATCTCATATGGAAAAAATATTCCCCTAGTACCGGTTCACCACCTGAAAGGTCATATATACTCAAATTTTGCTGAGCATGAGGTTAAGCTGCCAGCTATATGCCTGATAGTATCAGGAGGACATACAAACATAGTGTACCTGAACGAGGAACATCGGTTTGAAAATCTTGGAGGGACTCTAGACGATGCGGTAGGAGAATCCTACGATAAAGTCGCAAGGGTGCTTGGTCTGGGCTATCCCGGAGGGCCAATAATAGACAAACTCTCATATAACGGGAATCCGGATGCAATAAGTATGCCGGAACCAAAGGTTGGAGGGTATGACTTCAGCTTTTCCGGAGTAAAGACCGCTGTAATAAACTATGTGAATAAGATGAGGATGAAGGGGGAAGTTTTCAGCCCGGAAGACCTTGCTGCTTCCTTCCAAGAGAGGGTAGTGGACATACTTTGTAAAAAAACAATAGCGGCAGCCTTGGAAAAGGGTGTGAAGACGATATTGATAGCAGGAGGAGTTGCGGCAAACTCTGCACTACGCAGGGAGCTCAGCAAGAGGGCAGAGGAACATGGGATAGAGGTACACTACCCGTCCATGGCGCTTTGCACTGACAATGCAGCAATGATATCAGTTGCGGCTTACTATAAATTGAATTATGGAAGAGAGGAAGGTAAAATAGCTGACCTCGGCTTGAATGGTGTCGCCAGTATGCCGATAGAGGAGGACTAAAATTGGATTCGACCAAAAATGGGTTCACCTTAATTGAGATTTTGATAGCTGTATCGGTCTTTTCGGTAGCCATAATGGCTTTTTTAGTAGCGATAAACAGCAGCCTGGAATCTGTGATAAAAAACAAAAAGAGGTATGAGGCACTTTACTATTCTAAGGAGCTATACGAGGGAATAGGTGCAGGGGTTTACGATGTTGACTACAGCGAGGACCAGAACGTCGGGATAGAGTTCCCGAAAGTCAGCGGGAGTCAGAATAAAAACTACTACAGGGAGGCCACTATCAGTACTCAGGGAATCTTGGAGGTAAGGTGTTATGGGAAAAACGGAGAATTGCTGGTTGAAATTCCGAGAAAATAGCAGTAAAAAAAATAGTGGGATGGCCATTCCGGAATTGTTAGTAGGAGTGGTAATATTCTCTATTTTTATAGTCCTACTCTACCCGGCCGTGCAGCTGTCAAGCGACACCTACAGCCTAAACCTAAGCCTCAACCAGTTTATGAACAAGATGGACGCAGCGATGAAGAGGATAGAGTACTTGACAGAGAATAACGGAGGAATAGATGACTGGACAACACCGGATGGATCCGGCAAAGTAAGCATCATACAGGTATCTGATTACTGGTATGCTCTGGACGGGGGTAGCTTGGTTAGGTCATCGAATAAAAATCTAAATAATACAAAATATTTGATAAAATATGATAAGACACTTAAGAACCGATTTGAGATAAAAAAGTTCGACTTTTATTTATACGACGGCAACGGGAATATTATTACGGATGAAGTAACGGAACCAGTTTACATCAGGATGGACGTGGAGGCGGACAACTTCTCTGTGGAGGAAAATAAAAACCGGCAGATAAAACTCAAGTTCAGCAACGGGTTTTCGATCTAGGGGGGACAATGAACAAGAAAAAAGCCATGGCGCTACCCATAACCCTTTTCACGCTTGCCACGCTAATGGTGGTGGCGTTCTCCGTATCTAGGCTTGCCGTGCTGCAGGAGGATAGGCTAACAGCAATGGAAAATGGGATAATTCCTTTCATTGATAGCAGTAATAATGATTTATTTACTGATGAAGTTGATGGTGTGCAGTTTTTAGATGAAATAGTTAGCAAGCTTGATCTACCGACATTTGAAACATCCAGCGGTGGAGCCATAACTTATTCAGGAGACGGGCAGGTAGAGGATGACGATTTCGACAGTATAGTACTGGATTCAAATAATATAGAACTAAATTTTCCGCAGAATTGGTCTGGAGAATCAGGAGAGACCGAATATGTTATAAACAACTTGAGTATAACTAAAAATAACGCAACACTGTATCTTTATCCAGGTGAATACTGGATAGGAAGCCTGACTGTTGAAAATAATATCAGTGTAAATGTAAGTGTCACCGGAGTAGGGACTGTGAAAATTTTTGTAAATACTCTTTCAATTGGGAATAACAGTGAATTTAACTATCCTGGAAACCCCGCGGAACTTTTGATAGTAACCTATAATGATTTATACCTAAAAAATGCCAAGATAGCCGGCGGTATATATTCGCAGGGAGATGTAAAACTTGATGGAAGCGAAATTGTGGGAGCCATTGTTGGGAAAACATTTTCAGAAGGTGTAGAGGATATAGAAGCACAGGTAATATATGACAGCAAAGTTCTGCAGACTTTATTGGATCTAGACTTTTAACTTTCAGGAGTGAAAATAACATGAATAAGCTCTTAACGGTAGAAGTAACAGAGAATTTGTTGAGGGGTGTGGTTTCCCAGAAAAGGGGAAGGGAGCACCTCATCTTGGATTTTTTTGAAGAGAAGCTGCCTGCGAAGGAAAGTGCCGGCGAGAGGAACAGTTACGTGGCCGACAGGTTGGGTAAACTCCGAAACGACAGGCTTCTGAGCGCCTACAAGACAAAGGTTTTGTACAACACAGGGAGCTACCACTTTTTTACAATAGAGCTGCCTAGGCTGCCTGAAGAAGAGGTCGAGGCGGTTCTCAGGAAAAAAATAGAAAAGGAGCAGGAAAAGCTCGATGGCAAAAGGTTCGTCTATGAAAAGCTGGGATACAGCAGGGAGAAGAACAGGGACGTATACTTCGTAAAGACCCTGGAAGAGGGGAGCATAGAGGGGCTTAAAAATAAAAAACTAAAAGTGACTGGCTTGGACTTCGAAGTGTATTCCCTTGAAAGGCTTTACAGTAATTTTCTAGAAGAGGGTAAAAATATTCTTTTTTTGGATTTGAGGTCAGACAGGACTATATTGATGATATACAACCAAAAAAGCCTGGAACTGTATAGGAGTATAAATGTGGGGCTGGAGGATCTCCTAAAAAATATTTCCGAATTTTTAGGAGTTGATTCAGTCAAGGCACAGGAGTATAAAACCAGATATGGGTTTATAGACAAGGAGATGGCGGAAGTTATGCTGGAAAATGGCGAGGAGTTTGCGCCTCAGCTTAACCTGGCCTATGAGATATTTTTAAATAAGATACTCAGGAGGATATTGCAGTCCATAGATTATTTCCATTCAAACAATCGTGGACAAGAGATAGACTGCATAAAATTTACCGGGGAATACCTAAGGATAGCTAATATAGGGGAGTTGCTTTGTGACAAAACCAATATAAAAAAAGCGTTGCCTTTTAGGCCTCTGGAAGGATTTAAATTAAAGGCTGACGTTGATCTAGAAAACTGTGATGTGAACACAATATTAGGGACTTTGAAAACTAAGAGAATGCCGCTTTCTTTTAGGAAAAAAAGAAGGCTCCCTTTTAAGGTAAACAGTCTGTATATAAGTGTGTTAACTTTCTTCTTGGTGCTAATCTCATTAAACTTCTTCTACTACAAGGTCAAAGAGTATAGGTTGAAAAAAACTGAGCAGAGGATACTTAGTACGTTGCAGCCATTTTTCAAAAAAATAGATGAGTATGATAAACTGCAGAATGAAATCGAAATTATGGATAAAAAAATAGAAAAATTGGAAAAACGCGGTACAGCCGGCGAGTTTTATAGGGTCTTGTATGATATAACCGAAAGTATTCCTGCGGAAATATATTTTAATAGTTTAAGTTTCAACGGGAGAAGTGTGAGCCTCAAAGGTTTGGCTACTTCGGAGACTGGACATCAGGAGCTTTACATCAAGGGGGTTTCTGACAGTCTGTCAAAACTTTACAGAGTAGAAGTTGGCGAAATAAAAATGCTTCAAAACAACCCAAACGCTAAAAGTTTTGATCTTGAAATATTCTTGCCTGGCGGTGGTAAATGATGAACCGCAGGATTAGGGATAGACAGATAATACTCCTTTTGACAATCCTTTGCCTGACGCTTTATTTTTTTATGAAAAATTATGTTGTAAAAGCAAGCGTACAGAGGATAAAAGTGTATAAGGAAAACATAGAAAAAATAGAGCAGGATTACGCAAAAAACCTAAAAAAAATAAATTCACTGGAAAAAAAATATTCTGAGTATTACTATAAGAAGTCGAAGCTAGACAACTTGTATCAATTATCCGGTATAAGTGAAGAAGGAGAAGAACTTATAGACGTAATAATAAATTCAGGAATAGAATCAGGGATAGAGTTTTCATCGATAAGATTTTCAAATAAGTTAGAATCACATAAGGGTGAGCTGAGTTTGGAGTTCACAACAGATTATTTTAGGTTTTTAGAGTTCCTGAAAGAACTTAAAAATTTAAGTCAAGCAGTGGACATAAGCAGAAGCATCATAAACAGAAGTTCTGATAAGATAAATGTACAGATCTACATAAACTTAATTTAGAGGGAGGTCTATGAAAAAAAAGAGGATATCTATTTTGGTAGCGATAGCGTGTGCGCTAATTTTCTTATTTTTAGGCCTAAAAGGCAAAAGCAGAGAGTTTATGCTGGTAACTGATTTTAAGAAAATAGATCACGAGAAGCTTCAATTAGAGGAAACTGAGAGATACAGCATGGAACTTGAAAATTCAGTGAAAGAGGACGGTTTAATTTTTGAAAGAAATATTTTCGAACTTGAAAATAATGATTTTGAAGCAGAGGCTCATAACCCTAGGGGATTACCTTTGCTAAAGGGCATCGTACTTGGGAAAAAAAATGTGGCTTTTTTTTCCAGTGGTGAAGATGCAGTGCAAGGAGAAGAGATATTCGGGTATATAGTAAAAAAAATATACGGGGATAAAGTAGTTCTTCTAGATGCAGACAAAAACGAGATTATACTGAAATTATGGGAGGAATAGTATGCTTAAAAATAGAAAAAACATTTTATTCCTGATTTATATTTTTCTTGGCATAAACCTTTACCCTGCGACCTATGACGGGGTAAAAATAGCTCCAAAAGAAAAAGTAACTTTAAATTACCGCCAGACCCCGCTAATCGATGTGTTAAAAAATATCTCCAGGGCGTATAACCTTAATACAGTACTTAGCGACAAGATAGCTGGGACTGTAACTGTAAACCTAAATAATGTGCCGCTAGATGATGCCTTGGAAGTCATACTTAAAGTCAACGGCTACACATATATGAAGAGTGGAGAGATACTGGAGGTATTGGATATAGACTCAGCAAAACAGAGAACGATCCTAGGAGCAGACGAGAGAAGAAACTATAAGACGTACAAGCTCGGCCTAATTTCGGCTACAGATTTTTCAGAAAAGATAAAAAATGTGCTAAGTGAAGAAGATAAAATACTGGTGGACAAGGATAAAAATCAACTTATAGTTTTCGCAAGGCCTAGGGAGATATTGCTTATAGACTCAATATTGGAGGACTATAAGGAAGAGATAAAATCAGACAGAAATGTGGAGCTTATACGCACAATGTTTTTATCCCCTGAAGAGGTAGTAAACATACTTTCTGAGATGGGGTACTCCATCTCTGGCGATGTAAGGGTGAGTAACAGCCTCAATGGAATACTGGTTATAGCCGGAAAAGATGAGGTGCAAAAGCTGAAAACTGTAGTGGGTAAAATAGACGTACCCAAACTTCAGGTGACTATAGAGGTCAGAATAGTAGAGATAAATGAAAGTTCCGGGAAAGAAACAGGTGTAAGCGGTTGGACCGTAACCGACCAGGCAGGAGATTCTTCTAATGACGGCTTCATGAAGCTATTAACAGCAGGGTTTTTGTCCGGCGGGACCCTTAGTGACGGGATATCCTTTGAAGGCGTCTTAGGCGAAGACCAGTTCAAGGGGATATATAAATTTATAATGACTAATACCAACAGCGACTTGTTGTCAAAGCCAAATGTAACAACAATAAGCGGCAAGGAAGCCTTAGTTGACTTGACAGACGAAGTCCCTTACAAGCAGCTTGTAAAGATTGATGAGTATGGAGATGTATCCACTCAGGAATATGAGTTTAAGCAGGTAGGAATAAGCCTTAGGGTGACTCCTGTTGTGACAGAAAATGAGTACATAAGCATGAAGGTAAAGCCGGAGATAAGTGAGGTTACAGGTTTTACAGACGACAACATACCTTATACCTCAAGAAGAAGCGTGGAAACAAACGTTATAGTGAAAAACGGAGAGACCCTTGCCATAGGAGGGCTTGTTAGGGAAACGGAGATAGAGACTGTTACCAAAATTCCTCTTTTGGGCGATATACCTCTTTTAGGGCACCTTTTTAGGAGCACTAGCAAGCAAAAACAGAAAAAGAACTTGGTGGTATTTTTGACACCAAAAATAGTGAAAGTAAGGGAGCTTTCTGAAAATCTTACATTGGTGCAAGGGGAAGGTGTTAAGGAAAAAAGGTTTATAGAAAAAACAAAATCAGGAGTTTCAAAAATTGAAGCTCAGACAAATGCATCCCAAAGTTCCTCAATAGAAGGGGTTTTGGAAAACCTAAGCGACAGTGAGAGGTACGGAATAAAGGAAGAATTACAGAAGATCCAAAAGCAGCAATTGATAAATGATCTTCTAAAGTAAAGGGTGGTAAATTTGAAAATCTTGTCTGTTACAGTGCTTTATTTTATTTTAATATCCCAAATTTTCCCTATCGAAAAGTATACGAGAGAGAGGTTTCTGGGTAATGAAGTCTACTTTCCCAAGTCTAATACAGAGTATATAGAGGACTTGATTGAGTCCGAAGATACTGAAAATTTACTAGAACTCTCTTATTCATATGCCAAATTAGGAGAAGCCGAGGCATCCAGGATCTATATGGATGAGTATGAAAAAGCAACAGGTAAAAAAGATTACCTCAAAACCTCTAAAGTATGGCACATATTAGGGGAGTATACTAAGGAGGTAGCCTGCATTGAAAAGTATATAGAAAGCAATCCAGAAGAGAGAGCTGTTTATTACGACTATATGCTAAATTTGATAGAGGAAAAGAATTTAGACTTTCCTTCCGAAAAATATGAGCTTAGCCGTTTGGATAGAATATTTCTTTACATGGAGAATCCTGAACTATTTATAAGGACTTATTATATGACGGAGTGGAGTGAAGATGAATATAACGAGATAATGGAGTTTCTTATAGATAAAGGGGTTCACAAAACTACTAAACTGAAAAAGTTTTTTATGAATAATGCCTCAAAGCTACAGATCGGAGAATATCTATACAAAAAAACAGAAGTTGGAGATGAAAAATCTTACTTTAGCTATTTCAGCTATATGGAGAGGAATAATTTAAAAATAGTTCCGTACGATAAAATTGAAAAACTATATTTTTTAAAGTACCTAGGCGAAAGCGAGGAGTTTTCAAAGGTTTACAGCGAGGAATTGAATCAGGCGGTTCAGAAAAAGGAGTTTAATAAGCTGTACAGCCTATACCTTGTCAGCGGGGATTTAAAGATACTCTACAACTTGGCACTTGAAAATGAGGACTATTTATACAGATTCATAGTAGAGGTTTTTAGCAGGGATAGGGAGTTGGCTTTAAATCTGGTGGAGGAGTTTAAAAAGAGGTACAAGAGTTCAAAATATAGAACAGATATAGCTAAACTTGAAATAAAGATGGATGTCAGCAGCGAGAAAAAGCTACAGACAATAGACTCCTATTTAGAAAAAGAATTCGATCTAGAGATTTTCTCGGAAAAGATAGAGATTTTAAAAGAAGATGGAAGGGTAAAAGAGAGTATCGGACTTATAGAAGAAAAACTTCAATATACTGACCTAAATGAAGGTCTTATAGTTTACTATATTGACGTTATGGAGGAGATTGGAGAATTTGATAAACTTATTGCTACGCTGCATGATATCAAGAATAAGACTTACTATTTTGAGGTATGCCTCAAGAATGGATACCTCGTGGACAAAGAATTGAGTGAGGCTTTTTTGAACTACAATTTCGAGCATATGAACCTAGAGTATCTTTATGACCACCTGGGAAAACTTAGTGACTGGCAGGTAGAAAAGTTGGTAGAGAGAGGTAATACCCAATTTTCTTCCGAGCTAAATAGGAGAAAAGCTTTGAGTCAAGGTACAGAAAATTCAGAGGGTATCGAGTATATATTTTTTGATAACAAACCCAGATGGGCTAGCTTAGAGGAGTTGGAATTTTTGGAAAAGAAGACTCCGGCGGAGTACTACTACCTGGCTCTATACTATAGCAGTATGGGTCAATACAAAAAAAGCGAGAACTATCTAGAAAAAATCTATGATAAATATAGCTTATCTGATAAGCTTAGAGAACTGAGAGAGTATAATTTAAAAAATCTAGGTAGCTGAATATAGATTGGAATAAAAAGAACGAGCTAGAAGCTCGTTCTTTTTATTCCAAAGTCATTTTAATTTTAAAAGGCCTCTTATCTTCTGGACTAAACTTAAATATCTTTCTTAAATCGTATTTTGGAATTTCCACCCTTATATTTTCCTTTTTGGAGAAATTCTTAATCTCGTCTATTATTATTCCGTTTATATCAGTTATGAACTTCTGGCCATTTACAACAACGAGTTCATTGCTGACCATGTCGCCACCGGGTTTTGTAAGCTCAAGAATAAATTTTAGGTTGCTGCTGGTTAGTATAAGGTTGAAGTTTTCGACGTTCTCTTTTCCCAGTAGCAATTTTTCAGAGGAGTATTCTAGGTAGTTCGAATCATCAATCTTTATGTGGTACTCCTTTAGTATGTTTAGGTCCGGGAATTCATAATAACCATTTTTACCACTAACGGAGCTGGCTATGAATTTGTCATCGCTCTCATATAAAAGAAGCTTTACATTTTTTAGAGGGTTAACCCCATTTGTCAAAAAACCGCTTATGGAACTGAGGTACGGGTTTAAAGAAAAGACTAGGTTGTTAACTGTGGAAAACCGCTGAATCCTTTTTATGGTTCCGAAAGGTCTATATCCGCTTTTCTCTATTTTTACAAAAGCTACACCATAGCCTACTTCACCTGAGAAACTACCATTTTTATCGGTTTGAAAGCCAGTTTCTGTATCTTCTACCCTTATGAGCACCTTAGCTTCACTTATAGGCGAGCCATTTCTATCTAAAACTACCCCCCTTACTACACTAGGGATCTCGTCTAGTTCTAACTGGAGAGAGTAGATTTCGTCGTGTTTTGAAAAATCATAGGCGCTGTCATCGGTCGCCTTGAGAACATATCCTGGTTTTTCCACATTGACTCTGTATTTACCTGGACGGATAGTACCAATAAAATTTCCAGACAGATCGCTTTTGAAAGAGTAACTGCTGCCGTCTTCCCCTGTAAAGATTACGTCAACCCCTCCTATAAGGCTTTCCTTGAAGTGTGTAGAACCATTTACGAAAACTTTTAGGGGTTCCATATTCAACAGGATGACTTTTTTGCTGTTTTCGCTTATTACTAAGCCGTCTAACTGTAGGGGTTTATACCCAGGTGCAGTCATTTTTAAGTCATATACACCGTAATTGAGGTCGGTGAACTCGAAATTCTTTTTGAAGTTTATCTCTTTAACCGGTAAGCCGGCTCTTAAAAACACTAGCTTACAATTTTTAATGGCGGAACCACCCTCTGGAAAATCATCCAAAAACAGGGCGCCCGGTGATTTTGAAGTGTCTGTTACCACAAAAAACTTATCGGATTTTTTTTCTAACTCGATGTTGAATGTGGTAAAGCCGCTTTTTATAGCCACAATCTCTTTGCGGTCTATGTAATTTTCAGAGCTGAAAATGAACTCGTACCTACCTTCGGGAAGGTTCATCTTTAGAAAGCTATCTGAAAATTGTAGCTCCTTGACCTCTTCTCCCCCTAGTTCTTTGTATCTCATACTACCCTGATCCATGTTGAAATTAAAGGATACCAGGCTGAGGGCGTTTTTTTTCAAAACTATCTCCATCTCGCTTTCTCTACGCTTTTTTTCGTTTAGAGAAAACCTTAAGTTGTAGTACTCGGCTTTTTTGACTTCAACTTCTGTGAAATCACCATCTATTTCAAAACTCGCCTTTCCAAATATATCAGTTAATTTTTCTACTCCATTAACAGTTACAGAAGCACCGTCTATCGCATAATTGTTTTCGTCTTTAACAACAAAATCAAAGGTTTTGGCAAAACAACTTATACCTATGAAAAAAATCATAGCAAATAAAATATTTTTTAGCATAAACCCTCCTTTTGCCATTGAAAAAAAATGTGTTATAATGAAGTATAGCACTTTTTATAAACATTAGCAAGCGAGGGAAGGGTATGAAGGGAAGCATTAAAAATAAGTTTTCACTTGTGATAATACTGATGAATCTGTTGGCCTTAGTCCTTACTTATGTTATCTCAAGCGAGATGATATTTAAGAATATAAGAGGTAACTTTAGGGAAAAAGTCGAAGAGGAAACGGTTTTTTTCAAAGAGTTTTTGAGGCAGATTGAGATAAGTCTGAACAAAGAGGCGGAAATGGTGTCTTACCACTATGACGTGGAAGAGATACTTGAGACTATGGCTCAGAATGGAGAGAGTAGCGAGATAAAATCTGATATGGAGAGTTATTTTTCCGGCATAGAGACTAGTCTTAAAAAACACCATGATAAATTTGATGATATAAGGTTAACCCTTTACAACATGAAGGGTGAAATTGTGGTGTCAGGAAAACAGGACAAGGTGCAGAAAACTGTAGATGTAAATCTTGTGAGATACTTTTATGATACGGGATATGTCTACCATGACTCCGGAGAGAACAAATTTAAAATGGAGTTCTATTCTCCAATAAAAAGAAGGGATAATGCTGAAGAGATAGGAATAATAAAGCTAGAGTGTGTTGTAGGGGAAAAGTTTCTCAACTACTTCAAAAGGTTTTATAGGGTGAATGTAGTTCTGCTAGACAGGGACAAGGGAGCGATACTTTCAACCACAGATAAATTACCTATTCTGGCCATGCTAAAAAACGATACCTCGGTGGAGGTAGACAAGACAAACTACTATATAAAGAGGATCAAATACGGATTAAACAATGCCAGCGTGGAGCTATTGACACTTTATGAGACTAATTTTTTGTTTGAAAATGTAGTCGAGGTGTCAATATCCCTTTTCATAACTCTGTTTTTTGTGTTTGCACTGCTCTACTTGGTATCGGGGACTATTTTGGGAGTTATAATGGATTCCATAAAGACCCTCACGATGAAGATAAATTCTCTGAAAGAAGGAAATTTCGATATAAGCTTGGACGATCTGAAGGAAAAGGATGACGAGATAGGTCTTTTGTCGCGTGATTTTGAGAAAATGGTAGACATACTTAAAAACAAGATAGATGAATTAGAAAGGGCAAATACCCATAATAAGCTCTATTCAGAACGGCTGGAGGAGGCCAACAGGGAGCTTAAGGATGCGCAGAAAAACTTAAGTGAAAAGAACAAGAATATAGACAGGATAAACAAGATATTAAATAACAGGATCTCCGAGATAACCAACATGTACTATTTGATAGTCAATATATCCAGATTTATGGTGAATGAGAGGTTCTACCAGATAATAGCCAAGGGTATAAGAGAGGGACTTTCCATATCGAAAGTTGCCATATACGTAAAAATAGGGCCGGAACTGGAGTTAAGATCTAGTTTGGGGATGGCAGACATCCCAGAAAAAATAAAGGCGGATGAAGGTTTTTTGAACTTCATAAAAAGGAAGGAGTTCGTGACTGTAGGAGAGGTTGTGGACTTTTACGACAAAGCCAGGGAGGCCTATGTGTTCCCGCTGATAAACCACAACGATGGGGAGCTTTACGGGTTGCTTTTTGTGGACAATAACGGGAAACTTGGTCAGGAGCTTAGACGGTCCATATTTACCTATGTTAGGACCATAGTTCTTGCTATTGAAAACAGGAAACTATACCTAAAACTCTTGGATGAAAATACCAAACTGGAAAACGCCATGAAACGTATCCAGAACTCTGAGAGAATGAAGAACATATTCCTTGCCAACATAAGCCATGAGCTTAAAATACCTTTAGTTCCGATAAAGGGCTATACTGAACTTATGTTAGATGGGAAAATGGGCAATATAGCTGTAATGCAGAGAAGAGCTTTAAAAACCACTTTGAACAATATAGAGAGGCTTCAAGAGCTAATAGAAAATCTCTTATCTTATTCGAAAATAGAGAGTGGAGACTATCATATGACTTATGAGCAGATAGATTTGGAGGAGTTGATAGAAGAGGTGCTTCAGAAACTGGAGAACCTCATAAACAAAAAGGACGTAGCCATAGAGAAGCAGTATGATAGAAAGTCTATGGAAATAGTCGGCGATAGGGAGTCTATAAAGCAGATCTTCTCTAACTTGATATCAAATGCCTTGAAATTTTCAGAGGAGGCAGTTAGTATAACTATAAATGTAAAGGACAAGAAGGATAAGGTAAGGATCTCAGTAAGAGATACCGGGATAGGTATGGATGAAAGTAAGATAAATGAACTTATAGAGGATTTCAGACAGCTGGAAGAGGGGGATACAAGAAGGCATAGGGGGCTAGGCCTTGGGCTGACCCTTGTTAATAAGATGCTTCATTTCTACAATGAGAAGCTTTATCTGAAAAGTAAACTCTATAAAGGTACGGAGGCATATTTCTATCTTCCTAAAAAAATATTGAAGAGGGGATGAGATGAGACTAGCGATAATTGCAGATGATTTTACAGGTGCCAATGATGTGGCCTTACAGATAAGAAAATATGGACTTGAAGTTGTTAGTCTGGTGGATGAGAATCTGGTGACGGACTCTGAGGTAGACGTGATATCCAGTGAAACCAGGAATTCTCAGCCAGAAGCAGCAAAGAAAAGAGTGGAAGAGATATTTTTAAAGATTAAAAAAAACGGTTTTGAAAAATTTTATAAAAAAATAGATTCAACACTTCGTGGAAACCTACGTGAAGAGATAGAGGCTATTTTGGAAAATACAAGTCAGGAAGAAAAAATAGTAGTGGTACCAAGCTTTCCAACTATGGGTAGGATAGTTAAAGACGGCAGACTCTATGTAAATGGGATTCCTCTGAATATGAGCGAGTTCAGCCGGGACCCTATCCACCCCATAAAAACCAGTGATGTTGGAGAGCTCTTTAAGTTAGGGGAAAACATTTTTTTGCAAGGTGTGAGGGGGGACTTGGAAAAAATCCTCCAAGAAATCGAAGGACGTGTAGTAATTCTAGATGCCGAAAGCGACGGGGATTTAGAACTTATCTCAAAAGCCCTTATAAGTCTGGGAATGGATAGGTATGTTGTTGGTTCTGCCGGCATAATGGAGTATCTAATGAAGGGATGGGGCTATAAAAAGGAGAGAGTTCTCATGGTTTCAGGATCCTGCAACGACAAGAATATAGAGCAGGTAGATTATTTTCTTGGTGAGAAGTCTCAGGAGTTAAACGTTGTAGACTTGGATATAAAAAACAGAGAGAGAAACTCAAATAAAAATTTAGAAAACGATAGGGACATATTTATAAGGAGCCTTTCTGAAAAAAGCGAAATGTACGAACTTATAGAAAAAGGTTACAGTACGGATGAAATAAGCGACTATATAGGTTGGTTTGCTGCTGAGGTTGCAAAAAAATTTGAAATAAATAAGATATTTATATCCGGAGGGGAGACAACCCTTAAAGTTTTGAAAAATTTAGGAATAAAGGGATTGAAAGTAAAAAAACAGATGGAGCCCGGGATACCCATTTGCCAAAGTTTTAACGGGAAATATGAGATTATAACTAAATCGGGTGGTTATGGCACCTTGGATATATTTGAAAAATGCAGGTCAAGATTTTAGTTGTACAATGTTTTTGAAAAAGAAGATAAATATGATATAATTGAAGTGTTTTGGAATCGTTGATTGTAGTTTTTTAGAAGAGAGTTGATGCGAGTGAAATTCGATGAATTCTTAGATGAAAAGGAAAAAAATAAGCTTGATTTTTTTAGGACTCAGAATGAAAAAAACTTCTATCTGGGAGAGTACAAAGAAAGGGTTGTGGCTGCCCTTCAGAAGGACCAGGTTATAGAGGATGATATCTATCCGGAAATTTTGGATGCCATGAAGGGCGAGGATGTCCTTATGATGAAAATGAGCAGGGAAATACCATTTGAAAACTTGAAACCGTATATAATGGCGGCAGAAAAGCTGGGCGTAAAATATGAACTTGTGGATGGTTTAGCTTATCGCGGCAACATAGGACTTGTGGTTATATCTAAGCGTCCTTTGGAAAAGGACGAGGACGATTTGATAATAAGGGATATGGATCAGGATTTCATAGACGTGGGTCTGGGGGAGATATTTAGCAAAAACAGAGGGAAAAAGATTTGTAAAAATTGTTACAACGAGCTCAGCGAGAAGCTCCCGGAATATAAGGATAGCTTTAAAAAGATAACCATCGTAGAAAAATTATTTGGGTATAAATGCCCTATTTGTATGCAGAAAAAGAAAAAGTAGGAGGAATAATGGTAGAAGCTTTTAGAATAAAAGGTAAGTCTAGCTTGAATGGGGAAGTTAAGATAAGCGGCGCAAAAAATGCAGCCCTTCCAATTTTAATAGCAACGTTAATAGAAAAGGGAACGTATATTTTAAGGAATGTGCCGAATTTGATGGATATAAGGACGCTTATGAATCTCTTGAGAGAGCTGGGCTTAGAAATAGAGAAGATAGATGAGGATTCTTATAGGATAGAAAACACGGGCATCAAAAGTACGGAGGCTCCATATGAACTTGTAAAAAAAATGAGGGCGTCGTTTTTGGTAATGGGACCCATGCTCGCGCATGAGAAAAAAGCAAGGGTTTCCCTTCCGGGCGGGTGTGCCATAGGTGCAAGGCCGGTGGATTACCATTTAAAAGGATTTGAAGCTCTCGGAGCCAAAATAGATATAAGCCATGGATATGTGGAAGCGGAAGTGACCGAACTTGTTGGAGCTAATATAATCTTTGATTTTCCGAGTGTCGGAGCCACGGAAAATGTAGTCATGGCAGCGGTCAAGGCTAAGGGAAAAACTGTAATAGAGAATGCCGCCAGCGAGCCAGAGGTAGAAGATCTTTGTAATTTTTTGAACGCCATGGGGGCTAAAATAAAGGGGATAGGCACATCCCGGCTCGATATAGAGGGTGTGGACAAACTTTTTCCTTGTGAGTATTCTATAATTCCGGACAGAATAGAAGCTGGAACTTTTTTGATAGCTTCAATAATGACAGAGGGAGAGATAAAGATAAAAGGTGTAGACTTCTGCCATTTGGAAAGTTTTATAATGAAGCTTCAGGAGATGGGGGTAAAGATAAAGCAGGACGGAGATTTTATTTGGACGGAATCTAAAACGGGAGATCTAAAATCTATAAAAGTTCAAACCATGCCTCACCCAGGATTTCCTACAGATCTTCAGGCGCAGATGATGTCCCTTATGTCGGCAGTTCCTGGAATAGGAGAAGTAAAAGAAACTGTTTTCGAAAACAGATTTATGCATATACCGGAGTTAAACAGGATGGGTGCCAACATACACGTTGACGGAAATGTAGCTATAATAAACGGTGGGCAAGAGTACAGCGGAGCAGAAGTTATGGCCAGTGATTTGAGAGCCGGAGCAAGTCTAGTTTTGGCAGCCTTGGTTGCCGAAGGGGAAACAATTGTCAACAGGATCTACCACATAGATAGAGGGTATGAAAACCTAGAGGGGAAACTGTCGAAATTGGGCGCTAAAATAGAAAGAATAAAAGTGGAGGTATAGAAGATATTAATGGAAAAAATAATCGGACCTAATCCTGTGATGGAGGCTTTGAAAAATAATAGAAATATAGATAAAATAGAGGTATTTAAAGGGGCCAGTCAAGACAGGTTAGCTGGGCTCTTGGCAGAAGCCAGAAGAAAAGGTGTAAAGATAACATATACAGAGAAAAGGATTGAAAACTCACAGGGTGTAGTGGCATATATGGATGCCTATGATTACTATGTGGATTTTGGAGAATTTCTAGAGAAACTTACTAAAAAGAAAACTGCAACAGTTCTAATACTAGACGGCATACAGGATCCAAGGAACCTAGGGGCCTTAATAAGGAGTGCAGAGATATTTGATGTTTCAGGAATAATAATTCCAGAGAGGAACTCTGTAAGAATAAACGAGACAGTGGTAAAGACCTCTACTGGAGCCATAGAATATGTGGATATAGTCAAGGTTAAAAATATATCGGAAGCCATAGAACAACTGAAAAAACTAGATTTTTGGGTATATGGTGCAGAGGCGTCTGGTGATAAATATTACTACGAGGAAAATTATCCTGAAAAAACTGCCCTTGTATTGGGGAGCGAGGGCTCTGGAATAAGGAAAAAAGTTAAAGAATATTGCGATATTCTCGTAAAGATACCTGTGTTTGGTAAAATAAATTCATTAAATGTTTCTGTTGCAGGAGGAATATTACTTTCTGAAATTTCAAAAAATAGGCTATAATAATAAAGGGGTATTATTTGGTTATAGGGTAATTCGTGTAGCTTGTGTTTTTACGGGGGAGAGTGTAAGTATGACGATGGAAAACTTGGTTACAGATGAACTTTTGGATCAGGCAAAAAATGGTGACCAGGAAGCGGTTGGGAAAATATTCGATCAGTACAAAAACTTTGTTTTCCTAAAGGCTAGAAACTATTTTTTAATGGGGGCTGAAAAAGAGGATCTTATCCAGGAAGGAATGATTGGTCTTTTAAAGGCGATAAGGGCTTACGACAAAGATAAAACTGCATCTTTTAAGACGTTTGCCTCTATATGCATAAAAAGACAGCTTATAACGGCTATTAAATCTGCAAATTCTCAAAAAAACATGGCATTAAACTCAGCTATTGGAATACAGGGAGAAAATGAAGACAACAGAGAAGTAGTTTATGTAAAGGGGCTTGAATCTTACGTTTCTTATAATCCAGAAGAACTCTACCTAACGAAAGAACAGCTGCTAGGGCTTAAAGAATACTTGAGTGAAAATTTAAGTTCTTTTGAAAATGATGTGTTTACCTACATGGCATTGGGGTTTAGCTATAAGGATATAGCTAAAAAGCTTGAAAAAAAGATTAAATCTGTGGATAATGCCATACAAAGGATAAAGAGAAAAAGCGAGGCGTGGCTCTCGGGGTATAGAAAAGACTAAAGCAACTTTAGGGTTGCTTTTTTCTATTTGATTAAAATTTTTCAAAATAATTTTTTAAATTTAACTACGTTCAGCCAGGCTTCAAATGCTTGTATAAAATATTGAAGTATGTTATATTAGATTGTGCAAATGTAAAAAGACGAAAAGGGAGTGAAATGGGTGAGAGACTATACTTTCAAGGAGATAGAAGCCAAGTGGCAAAAAAAGTGGAAGGAAGAAAATATTTTTAAGACACCTGATGAGCAGGAGGGTAAAGACAATTACTATGTTTTAGAGATGTTTGCCTACCCGTCCGGAAAACTCCATATGGGACATGTTAGGAATTATACGATAGGAGATGTAATAGCAAGATACAAAAAAATGAAGGGATATAATGTTTTACACCCTTTTGGTTGGGATTCTTTTGGACTTCCTGCGGAAAATGCGGCTATTCAAAATGGAGCTCATCCAGCAAAATGGACTCAATCAAATATAGAAAATATGAAGGAACAGTTAAACCTTTTGGGGATATCTTACGATTGGGACAGGGAGATCTGGACTTATAGAGAAGACTATTATAAATGGAATCAGTGGATATTTAAAAAAATGTACGAAAAGGGTATTGTTTACAGGAAAAAATCTACAGTAAATTGGTGCCCTAAATGTGATACAGTGCTGGCAAATGAACAGGTGGAAAATGGAAAATGCTGGAGGCACGGCGATACAGATGTAATACAAAAAGACTTGACTCAGTGGTTTTTCAAAATAACAGATTATGCAGATGAGCTTTTAAGCGGCCACGAGGAATTAAAAGATGGATGGCCTGAAAAGGTGCTTGCAATGCAGAAAAACTGGATAGGTAAGTCTTACGGGACTGAGATAGAATTTGTATTAGAGGGAACGGATACTAAAATACCGGTTTTTACCACCAGGGTAGACACACTTTTTGGTGTTACCTATGCGGTCTTGGCACCGGAACACCCTTTAGTAGATGAGATTTTGATAGATAATCCGTCTATAAAGGTAGAAGTTGAAAACATGAAAAATGCCGATGTAATTGAAAGAACAGCAGAAGGTAAGGAAAAAAATGGGGTATTTACAGGGAAATATGTAATAAATCCTGTAAATGGCAGCAGAGTACCGCTTTGGATAGGAGACTATGTGCTTATGAACTACGGGACTGGGGCTGTTATGGCTGTTCCGGCTCACGATGAGAGGGATTTTGCTTTTGCTAAAAAATATGACCTGCCAATAATTCCGGTTATATTCCCTGTCGATAAAAAAACAAAAGATGTTGAAGAACTAGATGCCTCTACAATGGAAAATGCGTACACCGAACAGGGGGTACTTAAAAACTCAGGAAACTTTGACGGCACTCCTAATAAAAAAGCACTAACTACAATAGCTGAATACCTGGAAGAAAACGGTCTGGGTAGCAGGACTGTAAAATATAGATTGAAAGACTGGGGAGTAAGTAGACAGAGATATTGGGGGACTCCTATACCAGCCCTTTACTGCGAGGAATGCGGGATTGTAATGGAAAAAGATGAAAACCTTCCAGTAAAACTTCCGACGGACATAGAGTTTACTGGAAAAGGAAATCCTCTTGAAACCTCGGATGAGTTTAAAAATGCCGTTTGTCCTAAGTGTGGAGGTAAAGCCAAAAGAGAAACCGACACAATGGATACCTTTGTGGACTCATCTTGGTATTATTTGAGATACTGCGATCCTAAAAACGACAAGCTACCTTTTGATGGCGAAATAGCAAACTTGTGGTCACCGGTGGATCAATACATAGGTGGGGTAGAGCATGCTGTGATGCATCTTTTATATTCTAGATTTTTCCATAAAGTATTGAGGGATTTAGGGCTTATATCTACCGATGAACCGTTCAAAAGGTTGCTTACTCAAGGGATGGTGTTAGGACCTTCGTATCATTCAAAAAAAGAGGGTAAATATCTTTATTCTGATGAAGTTGAGTTCAAAAATGGAAGCTCATACTCCAAGGAAACTGGCGAAGAACTGAGTGTAAAAGTGGAAAAAATGTCTAAGTCGAAAAATAATGGGGTAGACCCAGTTCACATAATAGAAAACTACGGTGCCGATACAGCCAGGTTGTTTACTATGTTTGCTGCACCGCCTGAAAGAGAACTTGAATGGAATGAAAATGGTCTTGCGGGATCTTTTAGGTTTCTGAATAAGGTATGGAGAATGGTAACTGAGAACAAACAGTTTTTCGAAAATGGAAAAGTAGACCTGTCTAATCTCACAAAAGGGGATAAGGCAGTTGTCAGAAAACTTCATCAAACCATCAAAAAGGTGACAGAGGCGATAGAAGATGACTACCATTTTAATACATCCATAGCTGCAGTAATGGAGCTCTTAAATGAACTTCAGGATTATAAGACGAATACTTTGGATAAGGATGGGCTTAGTTCAGAATCTAAAAAAGTATTCACAGAGGTTCTAAGCAACTTAGTGGTGCTGTTGTCTCCATTTACCCCTCATGTATGCGACGAGCTTTGGGAAGAGTTAGGAAAAGAAGGATATCTTTTTGATGTTTCTTGGCCTGAGTATGTTGAGGAACTTACTGTGGCAGACGAAATTCAAATAGCTGTACAGGTAAATGGTAAACTTAGGTCAACCATAGATGTAGATAGAAATATAAGCAAGCAGGATCTGGAAAAATTGGCTTTGGATAGTGAAAATGTAAAAAGACATATTGAAGACAAGCAGGTAGTAAAAGTAATTGTAGTTCCTGGGAAAATAGTTAATATAGTTGTAAAATAAGAAAAAGCCTGCTCAATAGAGCAGGCTTTAAAAATAATATAAAAAACTTGTTGACAATTAACTGTACCTGTGATAATATTATTCCTGTGCCTCGGAAAAGGGCGCAGCAAAAACAAAGGACATTGAGAACTAAATAGAGAAAGTTAAGCGCCAAAAATTATGGTGAATACCTCGTTAAGAGGATAAAATATATTGAATGAAGAGTTTGATCCTGGCTCAGGATGAAC
>QKCP01000084.1 GCA_003246855.1 Ilyobacter polytropus | reverse complement strand
TGTTTTTTCTCGATCTGAATATTGAAATATGTGCAGATCAGAAAAACCTATTTTCTCAATAAGGTTGTATGTATTTTCAAAGTTTTCATCGCTTTCCTGTGGGAATCCAACTATGACATCCGCAGTAAACTCTAAATCTCTTACCTCTTTTTTCAGTCTAGTAAGTCGCTGCTCTATGAGTATGCTGTCGTACTTTCTGTTCATCAGCTTCAAGATTTTATCGTCACAAGATTGTAGGGATATGTGTAAATGTGGCATCAGTTTCTTATTGGACTTAAGTTCCTCTATAAACCTATCATTTATCCTATCAGGATACATTGACCCCAGCCTTATCCTCTCTATTTGCCCGATCTTAGACACTGCCTCTATAACATCTTCCAAGCTTGTGTCACCGTCAAGGTCCTCTCCATATGCTCCAAGGTTTATTCCTATGAGAATTACCTCTTTAAACCCGTCTTTGGCCAGAAGCTCCACCTCTTCCACTATCCTGCCAAGCGACCGACTCCTTTTATGTCCCCTAGCAAATGGTATCTTGCAGTAGGAACAAAAATTATCGCAGCCATCCTGGATTTTTATGTATGCCCTGCTCATCTCCCTGAGGGTAGAAAACTCCATCTCAGCATATTTTTCTTGAGAGAAAATATTCTTCAGGATCAACTTTTCTCCGATTCCATTTTCTTCTAGACCTTTAACCAGATTCAGTATCCCATTTTTGTCAGTGTTTCCTACTACATAATCTATTTCCGGTAGTTTCTGCAACTCATCCCCGTTTGTTTGCGCATAGCAACCAGTGGCTATGACCACGGCATTGCTGTTCATTTTTTTTGCCCTTCTAAGCATATTTCTAGTTTTCCTGTCAGCTATACTAGTAACTGTGCAGGAATTGACTACATAATAATCTGCTTCACTGTCAAACTCACACACCGCATACCCTGAATCAGAAAACTGTTTTTTCAAACTCTCTGTTTCGTACTGGTTAACTTTGCAACCTAGGGTATAAAAAGCAACCCTTTTATTGAAACTCATTTACTAAAATACCTCCTACAACAATAGCCGCTGTTTCTGCCCTTAAAATCCTCTTACCCAAGGTTATTATCTCAGCTCCAATGCTCATGAGATACTCTATCTCTTCAGGAGCAAAACCACCTTCAGGTCCTATAAGATATAAAACGTTTTTTATATTCTCCTTTTCCCTCAAAATTTCATATATACTTTTTTCTTCTTCTTTCTCGTAAGGTACCAAAATCAAATCATAATTTGAGTAATCTATTTCTTCTAATTTAGCGGTATCTTCTATCTTTACCTTTTTCACACCCTGACACTGTTTCAATGCTTCCTTGGAAACAACATCCCACTTCTCTTTTTTTCCGTCTATTTTCACTATAGTTCTTTTTGTCTGTACAGGAATTATCCTATTAACCCCTATCTCTGTTAGCTTTTGTATGGCAAGCTCCATTTTATCTTTTTTCAATATTCCCATAGCTATATCTATATGAGTCTTAGTACTGTACCTGTCCTCAAAAACTTCCTCTATTTCAACCTCTATCTCTTTTTTCCCAACTGAAACAGCCTTGCAAAAATATTCTCTTTCTCCGTCTACAACCCTCAAGGCATCTCCGATTTTCATCCTAAAGGAGTTCTTTAAATGATTTATGTCATTCTTATCTGTAACCGTTATGATGTCGCCTGTTATTTGTTCTTTTTCCACAAAAATACTTACCATAATGCGCCCTCTAGACTAACTTATTCTGATCCATTAGATCTTTCAGGGTTGTCTCTTTCAATATCACAGAAAGAGTCTCGTCCAGCTTCCCCCATAGGCAGGCTGTCTTGCAGCTGTCTGCCACGCAGGTAGGCGAGTCCTCATTGCAGTCTACTACCTTTACCTCAGAATCTAGTATCTCATATAAGTCAAGTATATTTATATCACCAGGGTCTTTAAGCAACTTATATCCTCCGTGCGGTCCTCTTTTGCCCTCGATTATATTCTCTTTTTTAAGCTTGAAAAGTATCTGCTCCAAATACTGTATAGAAATCTTCTGCGATTCAGAGATCTCTTTTATCCTAACAAGCCTGTTTTCACTACATGTTTTTTCAGCAATATAGATTAAAGCTCTTAACCCATATCTAACTCTAGTACTTATCTTCATATAAGACTCCTTTATTTCCTAATTATTCATTTCTGATTTTCAAAATGCCTGTATCCCATATCAGTTACGACCCTTCCTCTCTGAGTTCTTTTCAAAAAACCTATCTTTACCAGATAAGGCTCATAGACCTCTTCTAAAGTTCTCCTGTCCTCGCCCAGCATAAGTGAGATGGTCTCTATTCCCACAGGCCCGCCGCTGTAATTCTCTATTATAGCTGTCAAAATCTCTCTATCCAATTCGTCCAGCCCATACTCGTCCACTCCAAAAAGAGCCAGCGCTTCTATGGCTACCCTGTCAGTTACCACTCCATCTTCTTTGATTTCCGCATAATCTCTTACCCTCTTCAAAAACCTGTTTGCTATCCTAGGGGTGCCGCGGCTTCTCAAGGCTATCTCCTTAGCTCCGCTTTCAGTAACATCTACACCTAATATCCTGCCTCCGCGTTCTACTATTTTCTCCAGCTCAGATTGCGTGTAGTAGTCCATCCTATGGGAAACTCCAAATCTATCCCTTAGAGGAGAACTCAGCGAGCCAGCCTTTGTAGTTGCTCCTATAAGGGTAAACCTGGGAAGCTCTATACGAATAGACCTAGCAGAGGGACCTTTCCCTATTATTATATCAATTTCACTGTCCTCCATAGCTGGATAAAGTATTTCTTCTACAGAGGTGTTCAGCCTATGGATCTCATCTATGAAAAGCACATCATTTTCTTCCAAAGATGTTAAAATAGCTGCCAAGTCTCCCGCCTTGTCCAAAATAGGTCCAGAGGTTATCTTTAGGTTCACGCCCATTTCGTTTGCTATGACTCCTGCAAGCGTTGTTTTTCCAAGCCCAGGAGGTCCGTAAAGCAGGATGTGATCCATAGCCTCTCCCCTTTTTTGAGCTGCTTCCATGAATATCCCAAGTTTTTCCTTTAGCTTCTCCTGACCCAGGTATTCAGAAAAGCTCTTTGGCCTCAAGCTTCCCTGTATATCTATATCGAATTTAAACTCCTCTCCAGATAAAATTCTATCCCCCATCTTCACCTTCCAGTCTATATAAAGTAACTGATTAAAAATTGAGCGAACCCTATGATGGCTCCTAGAACAGCTCCTATAATCTCTATGTGCCTTAATTCAGTTTTAGCTATCCTAAACGTGAGTTTTTCCACCTCGTCTAGTGAAAAGTTCTCTATCTTTTCGGCAACTATCTCTTTGAAGTCAACTTCCTTTTCAAGTTTTTCTATTATTATATGGACGAATTCGCCCTTGTTCTCTTCTATTACATCCTTTACATACCCTTTAATTTTGAGTATCAAACTATCATTTAAAAACATAGCCGCCATAGGGAACTTCGATAAAATTTCCCCCTTTATCTTTTCTTCGACTATTTTTTCAACTATTTTGTCTATCTCGGTCTCAACTTCCATCGAGTTTATTGTATGAGTTATATCTTTTATTGATATAAGTTCTTCATTTATAGTTTCAGCTATGCTATGGGCCATCTCTTTTTTCCTTTTAGGAATAAGCCCCTGTATTTTAAATCCAAGTATATTAATCTCTTTATATGGCCTAAAAAGCATCTTTATCGCAAAATAATTCGTTATCCACCCAATTAATGAACCTACTATAACCATAAGAAGTAATTCTACCAGCATTGCCATCCTCCAATTTATAGTTTTTTCATTGTATTTTATCACATTATAAGTTTTTTTTCAATTAACTTAACAGCTGTAAATAAATATAAAAATAAATAAGGCGTAAAATACGCCTTATTCTTCACCAACAGTTCCATATTTTTCTATGAGCTCTTTCTCCTCTTCCAAGGCTTCTTCTAGCTCTACTTTTTTGATAGAAAGCTTAAGCTTTTCTTTGTCGTCGTTTATCTCTATTATTTCGGAAGTCACTTCTTGTCCAACTTCAAACCTATCTTCTAAATTTTTAATGAAGTCTTTAGATGCTTCAGAAATGTGTATCATCCCATCTATCCCTTTTTCAACCTCTACAAAAATACCAAAATCTGTTATACTCGTTATTTTTCTTGTTATAACATCTCCGATTTTATAGTTGTTTTTTACTCTTTCCCACGGGCTAGGAATAAGCTGCTTTACTCCACCTTTAAGCTTTCTGTCTTGGAAGTCAGCCTCAAGTATTTTAAGCTCAATTTCATCTCCAATTTTATAATCTTTTAACTCTTCTTTTACCCAAGCCAGATCAGAAACATGCACGAAAACATCCACTCCGTCTTCAATTTCAACAAAGATACCGAAATCTTTCACCTCTACTATCTGACCTTTCACAATAGACTCTACACTATATTTTTTTTCAACGATCTCCCAAGGATTAGGACTAAGTTGCTTTATCCCCAGTTTTAGCTTTTTCTCTTTAGGATTTAACTCTATAACCTTAACCTTTACAGTGTCTCCAACCTTCATATACTCGTCCACGTTCTTAATTTTTTTAGACCATGTCAAGTCAGAAACATGTACAAGTCCCTCAATGCCGTTTTCAATCTCAACAAAAGCACCAAATTTAACTACTCTTGTTACTTTCCCATCTATCTCAGCACCAATCGGGTATTTTTCACCTATTTCTAGCCAAGGATCAGCGGAAAGCTGCTTTATAGAAAGTTTAAGGCTCTTTTTAGCTTGGTCAAGTGTGATGATTTTAGCCTCTATTGTGTCTCCTACTTTAAACATCTCATTTAGATCATCAACTTTTTTCCAAGAGACCTCAGATATATGTATAAATCCTACTGTAGGTCCAACTTCAACCGAAAGTCCGAAATCTAATATATCCTTTATTCTCACTTTTAAAGTATTCCCTACGTCTAGCTTCTCGAGGTACTCGTTTTCCTGTTTCATTTTTACATCTTTTCTTGAAACTAGAATTTTCTTTCTTTTTCCCTCTTTTATATCTTTAACCACTACTTTTATCTTTTTATCGATAAAGCTTTCTGACTCGTTGTCTCTTATTCCTGAAAGTGAGCTTGGCAAGTATGTATGGTATTTTAAAACCTCCACTACGTAACCGCCGTTTACTTTTCTCAATACTCTACCTTCTACTACTTCTGAATTATTGTAAACTTCTTTCAGTTTATCCCAGTTCTCGTCAAGTTCAACCGCTCTTCTAGAAGCCTTTATATAAGAGGCGTCGCTAGATTCCCCCTGAACCATTACTCTTACTGTATCTCCCTCTTCAAACTCTTCTACTTCTTCCGCTCTGACTCTTCCTTCTAATTTAGATTTAATGTCAAGGTAGGCATATTCTCTATCTTTTCTTAAAATTTCCCCCTCTATTATTTTACCCTTCGCAACTTCCTCAGGTAGATAATTCTCTAGTAACTCTTCAAAGTTCTCAGTACCTATCATTACAACACTTCCTCCCTTATGCTATTTTCTATTTCTATTATACTTTCTTCCGGAGTTGAGGCTCCTGCTGTTATTCCCACTTTCTTTATTCCTTTTAACCAAGAAAGTTCTATTTCATTTTTGGTCTGTATTAGGTAACTTCTAGGATTAATCTCCCTGGCTATGTTAAAGAGCTTTTTTGTGTTGGAGCTGTTTTTACCTCCAACTACAAGCACCACATCCACTTCCAAGGCAAGTTTCTCCACAGCTTTCTGCCTTTCATAAGTTGCTCCACAAATGGTATTTCCTATTTCAATATTAGGGTAATTCAAAGAAACATACTTTTCTATATCTTCAAAGATGTTTTTGTTTAAAGTTGTCTGTGCCAACAGGAAGTACCTCTTACTGCTGTCAATATTGGCTTTTTTTAACTCATCAAAATTCAAAAACACTTGTACATCCTTGCCAAATGAAATTATACCCTTTACTTCTGGGTGATCCTTATCTCCTATAAATATTATGTCCTTGCCCTCTCTCTGTTTTTCCACAAGAAGCTTTCTTGCCTTCTTTACGAAGATGCAGGCAGCATCATATATAGTAACCTCTTTTTTCTCAAGAATATCGTATAGCTGCTTTGTGGTGCCGTGCGCCCTTATCACAACTATGTCATTTTTTTTTAAGGTTTCCCCATCAGTTTCCAACACTTCTTTTTCTGTTATAATTTTTATTTTAAGCTTTTTCAAAACCTCTATTACCTGCTCATTGTGAACCAACATTCCTAGCATGTATATTCTTTTACCCGAGTTATCACGGGCAAGCTCATGGGCTAATTCTACTGCTTCCTTTACTCCAAAGCAAAACCCCATCTTATCTGCCCTTATTATTTCCATCAATACATCTCCCTTTAGCAGGCTTTATTCCTCGTTAAACTTATCTACTTCTATGAGTTTTCTCAAAGCTTCTAAAGCCTGATCTTCGTCAGGACCATCCGCAGTTAAAACAAGGGTTCTCCCCTGCTCAGCAGCTAAAAGCATCAGCCCCATTATACTTTTTCCATTTACTTCCTCTTTGTCACACTTAACCAAAATTTCGGAATCAAACGCAGTTGCAGTCTGAACAAAAAGTGAAGACGGTCTAGCATGCAGGCCAGCCTTGTTTTTTATCATTACTTCTATAGTCTTCATTGTATCCTCCTAATATAATCACCCAAGCACAGCCTGACCTCCTGTGCAGTTTTACATCTCAATATCTCGTTTTTTATATTCACAAGCTCTTTTGTATCTATATCCCTTATTATTTTTCTAGCCCTCAACAACAGAGACGGTAGCATGCTTAAATTTTTTACTCCAAAACTCAGAAAGGCAACTATAGCCATCGCTTCTCCAGCCATTTCACCGCAGATACTAAGCTCCTTTTCGTGCTTAATCACCACATCGGCAACATGGTTTATAGCGCGAAGTACAGAAGGGTCGTATCCGTCATAAATATTGGCTACCCCCTCGTTTAGCCTATCAGAGGCCAGTATATATTGTGTAAGATCGTTAGTACCTATACTAAAGAAGTCTACCTTCTCTACAAAAACATCTGCCAGGAAGACTGTAGAAGGGACCTCTACCATCATGCCTATCTCCATATCTTCTTTATATTCAATTCCCTTTTGGTCCATGTCATTTTTTACTTTTTCGACTATATCCTTTAGAATATCCAATTCTCCCAGATTGGTTATCATCGGATACATCATCTTTATATTTTTCCCTGCAGCTACCCTTAATATGGCCCTTATCTGTTCCTCTAGTATGTCACGGTGCGCAAGCGAAAACCTCATCCCCCTAACCCCTAAAAAAGGGTTCTCCTCATCGGGCATCTCATAATAAGGTATTTTTTTATCAGCACCAATATCAAGCGTCCTTATAGTAAGCGGCTTATCGTTTCCAAGTCTACTGTATATTTTGCTGTATATCTCTATTTGTTCTTGTTCCGATGGGAAATATTGATTTTCCATATAAAGGAATTCCGTCCTGAGCAAGCCGACACCATCAACTGCGTCTTCGTCTATACCCAAAAGCTCTATTTCTCCGCTAATGTTGGCATACAAGTTAAAGCTTTGTCCGTCCTTTGTCATTATAGGTTTCCCTTTCAGGCTCTCTAATTCTTTATTTATGTCATCCCATTCTTTTTTCTGATTTTCATAATAAGCTACCTCTTTTTTATTCGGATTTCTTATTATGCACGAGCATTCTGCCCTTGCATCTAGTATTATCCTG
>QKCP01000031.1 GCA_003246855.1 Ilyobacter polytropus | reverse complement strand
TTCAATCCTAGGATATGCTTTTTTTAATTCTCTAAACATCATGGTAGTTACAATCATATCACCTATTTTACCATCATGTCTCAGTATTAAAACCTTTTTTACATTTTCCATATTCAAAGAAGTTTTATTGTTCTTTTTCCTATCTCAGAACCATTTTCCAAAAGTTAATCTTATAGGTCTAAAAAAATCTTGGGTTTTTCTATTTATCTTCCTAAACATTGTAGCCCCCTAAATTAATGCTATCTGAACCTAGTTTAACATCCATTTTTTAAAGCTTTGCCTATCAGTCTGACTATCCTCTGCCTGTGCCCTTCCACATAAGAGTCAAACTCTTTATGCCCATAATCTTCCATGCTGTTTCCCTCGTCAGGCACCACATACTCAACATTCCCGTCGTTCCCAAAGACCCCCCATCTTGTCGTAGACTGGGTCTTTTTAGCAGGATACAACCCAACTACCTTTTTTTTCAGGCTGCCTGCTATGTGAGTTGGCCCGGTTGAGCCTCCGAAATAGACATCAGCCCTGTCAATAATAGCCGCCAGGTTGAGCAGGTCCCCGCCATTTGGAAAAACAAAAAGATGCTTGTTGCCAACGGCGTCAGCTATTTTCTGGGCCCTTTCATCTTCTGATATATGGCAGGTAAGAACGATATTTGTATCCGGAATCTCCTGGAATATGCACTTTAAAAGCTCAACGTACTGCTCATCTGATATGTTTTTTGCACTCCCTCCCATGAAAGGGTTTACCGCAATCAACTTCCCGGATATATTATTTTCTTCAATGAATATTTGTGCAGCTTTTCTGTGCTTCTCCTCATAGTAGATATCCGTATTTATTTCAAACATTTCGTCAAACCTTTTAGGATCAAGCTTCCTAACCAAGTCTAGGTTATATTGGGCTTCATTTTTTACAGAATGGGACCTCTTTTGAAATACGCCCTTGTTATAAGTTAAGAAGGAGTGCCATTTTGAAAGCGGCCCTACCTTTATCCTAGCCTTACTGGCCTTGGCTAACTCTCCCACAAATTCATCGGTGTAAAGGGCCACAAATACGTCCGGCTTCAGATACTTCATTTTCAGCTTGAGTTCCTCTTTACGGTAGTCATCTATCTTCAGTACCCTACTTACATAAGGTAGGTTTTTTACTATCTCATAATTATATTTTCTGACCAAAACAGTTATATCAGCTTCTGGATACATCTTTCTGAGCATATAAAAGCTTGGTATCGAAAGCACCAAGTCCCCTATTTTATCGGTTCTGGCTATTACTATCCTCTTTATGTCCATTCGTCTCTCCAAAATAAATTTAATATTTAAGCATGTCTAATCCTAAAATTATATAAATCACTGAATTTATTTACAAAAACTTTTTTGATTACAAAGTTTCACAGATTATATGAATCAATTAAAGTCTTTAAAAAAGGTATTCTTATACCTTTAGTCTTCTTTCTTAACTCTGCGAAACTCACGATTTCCCTCTGTGTCCAATATCTTTTTATTCGTGCCAATTCATTTGATTCGCGACTAAAATAGTTATTTTTTATTTTTATGGTTTTAAATCAATTCAATCTTCTATAATCTTTTTCTAAGCAACTATAATCAATCTGAAATATAGCTATTGTTTTTCCATATCTCACGTAGCTTGAAATACTTCACCATAGAGTAATTTGCACTCACTACAGCTAGCAGAAGTCCCTCTATGCCGTCCAAAAATCCAAGTCTCAAAAAATACATCCTAAAAAACTTGTAAATCGGGTTAAATACTATGTTTGCCCAACTTGCCTTCTTACCTCTTCTATGGTATTCAAGGGCTCCTAAGGTCGTATACCTATTAAACCTCTTAAAATAATCCTCCAACGTGATGTAGGTATGATGGAATATCTTTTCCTTGAGTTTCCCCTTTTTATTTTCTGTAATAAACTCTTCATGTACCAGGCTGTCACTTACTATGACAGCTCCATTTTTAAAAAGCCTGGTTGCATATTGGCCGGACCACCCTCCATGCTTTATCTCTTTCCCAAAGCATACCGAGCACCTGTTTATCTCATAAACATCATGCTCATTTTTCCCAGCTAAAATTTCTCTTATGGCGTCCACAAGTTCCTCGCTCAGCACTTCATCGGCATCTATGAGAAGTATCCACTCTCCCGTGCACTTATTTATAACGGAGTTTTTTTGAGGTCCAAACCCCTTCCACTCTTCATTAAAAACTTTGGCATCGTAGCCCCCTGCTATCTCAACCGTCTTATCAGTGCTGAAGCTGTCCACTACAACTATCTCGTCAGCTATGCTCTTTACGCTTTCAAGGGTTTGGCCCAGTATCTTCTCTTCATTAAAGGTGATTATACCCACCGACAATTTCATAATTTCTCACTTTAAATACTTTTTTGCATACCAAATTAATTATACTTTGGAAAAATTTATATTCAAACACTTAATTTTTTAGATATATATTTGTATCTTCCATTACTTTAAAAAACTGTTTATTACAGTTTAAAAAGATCTTGATATTATTCAATTATATCAAATTGACCCCCTTTTTTCAATGTTCAAAAAAAAACAAAAACCCAGATCCACAGATCTAGGTCTTCTATATAAAACACATAGCCTTAAAAGGGGGGGCATAAGTACTACATGGCAGATTAGATAAAAATGGTGCCTAGAAATGGATTCGAACCATCGACCGCACGGGTATGAACCGTGTGCTCTAGCCAACTGAGCTATCTAGGCATTTGGTGGCGGGGGCAGGATTTGAACCTACGACCTTCGGGTTATGAGCCCGACGAGCTACCAAGCTGCTCTACCCCGCGATATATAATTTTAAACTCGTATCTCCAAGCTTCTTCTGCTATTTGACACGAAATCTATTTTACCCCATATTTTATTTTTTGTCAACACTTTTTTCAGTGAATTTTATTCCAGTTTTAATATTTTCTTAAAATCACTATCTAGTTTTAAAATATTTTTAAAAATTATTTTATGCCAGATAAATTACTGAATTTATCTACTTTCTATATTTTATTTTTGTCACGAATCACACGAATTTTTACTTCATAATGTATAAACTTCCCCTTTAAAAAATATCGTTAAGAAATCAGCTTTTGAAATCCACTTCCATTGAAATAAAAACGCTTGCCGACTATATTTCAATAGGAAGTTAGTTTAAAAGTGGTTTTAGGCATTTTTAGGGATGTCTTTTCTTTGGTACTTTCTTTGGACAAGCAAAGAAAGTAAGTAAATTCAATATTTTATATAAATATTTCCAACTCAAAAAACTAAAAAAGCCCACTAATGGGCTTTTAATTAAGCTTCTTCAAATTGGTCTTTTCCTACTCCGCAAAGTGGGCATACCCAGTCTTCTGGAAGAGCTTCAAATGCAGTTCCTGCATCTATTCCTCCGTCAGCATCTCCTACTTCTGGGTCATATACATACCCACATACTACGCAAACGTACTTTTTCATCCTATTCCTCCTTAATTATTTTTATATAGGTTTAAAAGTTTTACTACATATGAGTTTCATACTCTTCTATTGTCTCAAATTGATCCTTGTCAGCCCCACAAAGCGGACATTCCCAATTTTCAGGCAGATCTTCAAAAGAAGTTCCAGGTTTGATTCCAGCTTCAGGATCCCCTTTTTTTGGATCATATACATATTTACATACCAGACAGATATACTCTTTCATTTTTGTCCCTCCTATTTATTTTAGTAGTTTGTTTCCTTTATTTCAAAAAAGGCCAAAGGGTTCAAGCAAACTGGACAAGTATCCAAAGCTTTCTCACCTTCATGTACGTATCCACAGGCTCTGCATTTCCACCTTGATTTCTCTGCCTTTTTAAATACCTCATCCTTTTCGATGTTCTCTATAAGCTTTCTGTATCTAGCTTCGTGCTCAACTTCTACTTTTGCTATCATTCTATAGACAGCCGCCACTTTGGGAAACCCTTCTTCTTGTGCAATTGCTGCAAATTCAGGATAAAGCATGGTATGCTCTTCGTTTTCTCCTTCAGCTGCCATTTTTAGATTTTCAAGTGTTGTCCCAACATATCCTGCAGGATAAGCTGCCTGTATCTCAATTCCTTCTCCTCTATCTAAAAAAGAAAAAAATCTTTGCGCGTGGTATTTTTCGTTTTCAGCTGTTTCCAAGAAAAGGGCTGCAATCTGTTCATATCCCTCTTCTACTGCTTTCTCCGCAAAGAAAGTATACCTCATCCTTGCCTGCGATTCCCCTGCAAAAGATTTTAAAAGATTTTTTTCTGTTTTGCTCCCTCTAACTGACATTCTCTTCCCCCCTATAACTGTTTTTTAAGCGTTTTTAGTCGCGTCTACAAAAACCCTGCTCTGAAGCTCCCTGTCAAGCATGAAAAGCCCAGGGCCCTTGCCCTCTATCATCTTGAGCTGCTCCAAGATATTCTCCACGTTGGACTCTTCCTCCACTTGCTCCGATACAAACCACTGAAGCATATTAGCGGTTGCATAATCCTTCTCATCAAAAGCGATTTCCAAGATGTTATTTATACTGTCAGTTATCATACGCTCGTGCTTTAAACTGGCGTCAAATATTTCAACAACATCTTTCCAGTCGGCCTTTATTCCGTCGATTTTATCGAGTGATGGTTTTTCTCCCCTCTCAATCAAAAAATCGAATATTTTCATGGCGTGAGTCATCTCTTCCTGAGCTTGAACCCTCATGTAGTTGGCAAACCCTGAAAGGTTTTTTTCCTGAAAATATGCTGACATTCCAAGGTATAGATAAGCAGAATAAAACTCTTTGTTAACTTGCTTAGTTAGTGCTTCAGCTACTCTTTCTTTCATAAGTGTAACCCCCTTTTTATTTTTCACCTTTCCATAACCCGTGTATATTGCAATGCTCTCTTGCATACACTTTGTCCGCTTTCTCCATTAAGAATTCTGCCTGAGGCTTGTCGCCTGGCTTCAGATATTTTTTGTATACCCTGTCCCCAGCCACAATCTCAATGAACTGTATGTAATGATTTTCAATCATCGGGTGTTCTGTAGTCTCCCCCACCTTCACCCTATACCCTCCTTCTATCTCTTCTATGAAAGGTACGTGTTTTTCGACTGTGGAATCTGCCGTTTTTTCTTCCATCAACTCATAACCCTGTGCGTCACCGGTGCCTATTATTACTTCCAATAAAGTGTCATCTTTTTTAAGTATTTTGTTCACTTATATCCCCCCTTAGCATACTACTTTTTAAAGTTTTTTAGGCATTTTTCGCAAATACCCTTAAAGTATAGGTGGTGCTCATTTATCTGAAACTTATCCAAAATACTAATATCTATCTTGTCCATATCTATATCAATATCGTAAACTTCTCCACACTGCTGACATTTAAAATGTCCGTGTATATTTATATCCGCATCGTACCTTGTTTCATTTTCCTCTATCACTATAACCGTGGCTATTTTTTTCTCCACGAAAAGGTTCAGGGTGTTATAAACCGTGGTTTTAGAAAGGGTGGGTATATCTTTAACCAATGCTTGGTATATCATATCTACAGTGGGGTGATTTCTGTTTACTATAAGATATTCAAAAATCTTCATCCTTTGGTAGGATGGCTTTATTTCATGACTTTTCAAATATTCTCCTACATCTTCTATATTAAATTTCATTAAACAACCCCCTTTCTGTTTTTTTTGCAAGTTTGTAACTATTACAGTTTTATGATAGTACAATTTTACGCTTTTGTCAATTACATGTTTTGCATTTATTGTCAAAAGTCTATATACAAGTCTTTCCCAGCTTATCCTTTTTTATCTTTCAAAAATTCTATTTTGAAAGTTGTACCCACGCCTTCGCTGCTCTCAAAGCTTATCTTCCCGCCGTGCGCCTCGACTATCTTTTTCACACTCACAAGCCCGAAGCCCCTGCCGTTCTGCTTGCCCCGCGTTTTACCTATTGAAAATATATCCTTCTTAAAATCTTCTGGGATACCCCTGCCGTGATCCTCTACAAACACGGATACCCTATCCTCGTCTTTTGCAGCATACACCCTTATTTTCTCATCTTGACTTACTGTCGCTTCATCGGCGTTTTTTATGAGATTCCAAAATATATTGTACAGCCTAAACTTATCTGCCCTTATATACACATCATCTTCCACATCTAATATGATTTTGTGCCTGTACTTATACTCGTTTAAAAAGTTCTCCAAGAAACTCTTAAGGTTAACCTCTTCCAAATTCAAGCTTATCTCAAGGTCACCTGATGCAAGACTCAAAATGTCCTCTAGCATATAGTTCATCTTATTGATGCTTCTCTCTATTCCCTCGAAAAAACTCTCATTTTTTATATTGCTGTCTCTTCTTTTCAACAGTGCCAGGTAGCCCATTATTCCTGTTAGGGGGTTTCTCAGGTCATGTACTATAGTTGATGCCATAGCCCCTATAGAAGATAACTTCTCCATATACTCCATACGCTGCTTTTCATAGTTTTTCAGCTTCTCTATGTTTCTTATAGTTACTATTACGTACTCTTCGTTTTCAAAATCAAAGGGCAGGATGTTCATTAGTACATTCAGTTCTCTTTTTTCGCCGTCTACTGTTACGTTTAGTACCCCTTCCCTATTCCTCCTTATGACCTTATCACTTATCGCCTTTACTATGCAACCATTAACAGGGAACTTTCTACCGCCGCTGTCTAGTACGAGCTCCTTTACATAGCCGATATCCTTGCTCAGCTCTATCTTGTGTGTCTCCTCGTTTATGTTTTCAAACTGTTCAGCTTCCTCAAAAAATCTCTTAAATGCATTGTTTAAGAAAATCTCTTTCCCACTCTTATCAAACAGTATTATCATAGAGGGAAGTGAGTTCAGGATATTAGCCAATATAGGACTCTTTTCAAGCTCCGTTTTTATCTCTTTCTCTATAGACATTTTACCACCTTCCCTCTTTTTATAAATCTATTTTTTTCATCATGTATAACCTGTCCACACCGATACCGTACTCGTTTTTTAAAATTTTCTTCTTTTCAAACCCCAACTTTTCATATAGGCTCACCGCCGCCTCGTTCTCTTCAGAAACAGTGAGGTGTACTGCAATCATTTCCAGTCCAGAAAAATATTCCATACTCTTTTGCAGCAGGTACTCCGCTATCCCCTGACCTCTGCTGCTCTTTTCTGTCGAGATTCCGTAAAGATAGACTTCTTTTTCATCGAATTTTTGCATGAATTCCGCTACACATCTTATACGGCTCCCATCCCTTACTACAAAGACCTTCCCATATTTTGCTAAGGGCTTCAACAGCCATTCATCCACCCCGCCGTTTTTTCCAAAGGACTCTTCCTCTAATTTTATGACCTGTTCTACTTCATCCCTGTTATCTATATCAAGCTGTGAAAACTCCATTAAATTGACCTCTCTCCACTAGTATTCTATATCGCAAAGGTAAAGTCCGTTTGGAGGCGCTACTATTTTTCTGCGCTCTTTTTCAGGATTTTGAAGTTTTTCCAAAATGTAGTTTTCCGGTTGTCTCCCAAAATAAACAGCCAGAGCTGAGCCCATTATTATCCTTATCATAGACTTTAAAAATGCGTTTCCTTTTATATATACCTGGGTCTTCTGCCCATCTTTGTATACCCTTATTTCCTTTATCTCCCTCACAGGGTTATCAGCGGCACAGTTCGACTGCCTGAAACTATCGAAATTATGCACCCCAACAAGTGGATTTAGTATAGACTGCAATCTTTCTACATTAAGTTCTTCCTCCACCCATGTGACAAACATTCTTTCGAATATATTCTTCTTATGGTTCATGGAGTATATATAAGCCCTTTCTTTTGCGGAGAACCTTGAATGAAAATCTTGTGAGACCTCTTCTAGGCTTAGCAGTGCTATATCTTCTACAACGGCGTTCCTTAATGCCCTTTCCAGTCTTTCCACAGGTATGCTGCTGCTAGTGAAAAAGTTCGATACCTGCATCATGGCGTGTACTCCCCTGTCCGTTCTCCCAGATGATATAAGGTTGGGCTTCTCTTTCAGTATCAGCTCAAGCGCTCTTTCCAGTTCACCCTGCACCGTTCTTTGATTAGGCTGCCTCTGAAAACCAAAAAAATTGCTTCCGTCATACTGGTAGACCAGCTTTATATTTCTCATCTTTTACTCCTTTTTACAATATACCTCAAATTAAATTACTGAATTTATTTACTTTTTTTATAATTTCTTCATCACAAAGTTTCGCATATCACCTAAATTTCTGTTTGCAGGATTATTTTTATCCGGTCTTTTTACCCCGAATTAATGCGCGTGCCCCGTGAATAAAATATATAATCTACTTCTTTTCTAAGTGTACTAATTTTAAAATTTATGTTGGTATTACATGAGTTTTTCCCAAAATAACAAATAAAATACACTGATATTATATCATATTTTTTGGCTTTAAAAAACAAAAAAGCCCGCTAAAGGCTTTTTTATTTCTCAATTATATATTTTTCTACAAGCTCCTGATATTTAGGGCTCCACATTATCTATTCCAAAGCTTCGTTTACCTCGTCATCTTTTCTAAATGCAATGGCGTATTCTTCCTTGGATTTCCTTCTCCCTAATCTTCAATCCCTTGTTCTGCTTTACAAATCTGTAGGCAAGCTGGCATTCCGCTATGATTGCATCTACTTACTGTCTAATTATTCTCCTAAAGTTGCCACCATTACGGCTTTTATTGTATGCATTCTATTTTCAGATTCATCAAATACTACAGATTGATGGCTTTCAAACACGTCTTCGGTTACCTCCATTGCATCTATCCCGAATTTTTCATATATCTCCATGCCTATGCTTGTCTCAGTATTGTGAAAAGCAGGCAGGCAGTGCATAAATATGGCGTCCTTTTTAGCATAGTGCATCAAAGATTTATTCACCTGATATGGTTTTAAAAGCTTTATCCTCTTTCCCCATACCTCTTCAGGTTCCCCCATGGATAGCCATACATCTGTATAGACTACGTCCACGTCTAGCACTCCATCTTCCACTGACTCTGTAAGGGTTATCTTCGCGCCAGTATCCCTGGCTACCTCAAGAGCTTCCTCTACCAATTCCCCGTTAGGGAAAAGTGATTTCGGTGTCACCAGTCTGAAATCCATCCCCATTTTTGCAGAACCTATCATAAGCGAGTTGGCCATATTATTTCTTCCGTCGCCTAGATACGCTATTTTTATCCCTCTTAACTGACCCTTATGCTCAAGTATTGTAAGTAGATCTGCCAATACTTGTGTTGGATGAAATTCATTTGTAAGGCCGTTCCAAACAGGAACCCCTGAGAATTTAGCCAGATCCTCTACTATCTTTTGCTCAAATCCCCTGTATTCTATACCGTCGTACATTCTACCCAAAACCCTTGCAGTGTCTGCTATCGACTCTTTTTTCCCTATTTGTGATCCGGTCGGTCCCAGATAGGTTACATGTGCCCCCTGATCGTATGCCGCCACTTCAAAGGCACACCTAGTCCTTGTAGAATCCTTTTCAAATATAAGGGCTATGTTTTTCCCAACCAGCTTTTTTTCCTCTTTACGGTTCTTTTTATCATCTTTCAGCTTTTTTGCAAGCTCTATTAGGTAGTATATCTCCTCAGATGTAAAATCCGCTAATTTTAAAAAGCTTCTCTTCTTCATATTTCCCCCCTCTACTTTTCAAGCTCCTCTAAAACTTCCTCTATTTTCTCAATCCCCTTGTCCAATTCCTCATAAGTTACATTTAAAGGAGGGATTACCCTAACGACATTGTTACCTGCTCCTACAACTAAAAAACCTTTCTCAAAGGCCTTTGCTACAAAATCTTTTGATTCAACACCGGATAGCTTTACACCAAGGAGTAAGCCCATCCCGTTTATCTTTTCTATACTCTTATGTCTTGCCATCAATTTCTCTATTTTAGAACAGAAGTATTCACTTTTCTTGTCAACTTCGGCTAAGATGCCCCCATCTACTACCTCTTCTATGACAGTTAGTGCCACGGCACACGCAAGCGGATTTCCACCAAAAGTTGTCCCATGATCTCCTGGAACAAGGACGCTAGATGCTTTTCCCTTGCTTAGCATAGCACCTATAGGGAACCCTCCCCCTAATCCTTTTGCCATAGTCACCACATCTGGTACTACACCAAATTTTTGGTATGCAAAAAATGTCCCGAGCCTTCCAGCACCACACTGCACCTCGTCAAATATCAAAAGGGCTTCCTTTTCATCGCAGAGCTTTCTGACATTTTTCAAAAATTCCTCTTCTACCTGTATTAATCCACCCTCTCCTTGGATTACTTCCATTATCACGGCACACACTTCGCCGTCCATTTTGGAGTTGAAGTCCTCTATGCTGTTGTATTCGCACTCAACAACCGCGCCTATGAGAGGTTTGAACTGCTCCTGGTATTTACCCTGTCCGGTCACGGAAAGGGCACCCATGGTTCTCCCGTGGAATGAATTTTTCATGTAGATTATCTTATTTTTGCTGGCAGAGATGCTTTTTCCATGTTTTCTGGCTAGCTTCAACGCCGCCTCATTCGCCTCAGTCCCGCTGTTGCAGAAGAACACGCTGTCGTGTTCCCCAAGAGATACAAGCTTTTCAGCCAAATTGTTCTGCTTATCGTTCCAGTAAAGGTTCGAAAGGTGTATAAGCGTTTGCCCCTGATTCTTAAGTGTCTCCGCTATTTTAGGATGACAGTGTCCCAAAGTATTAACTGCTATCCCGGAAACAAAGTCAAGGTATTCATTGTCGTTTTCATCATAAAGATAGATCCCTTTTCCCTTGTTAAATACAGGTTCAAATCTACCATATGTATGCATTATATCTTTTTTAGCCATTTTTTACCTCCGCTAGTCTCTAACTATCATGCTGCCGATACCTTCATCTGTGAAGATCTCCAATAGAATAGAGTGTTTTACCCTTCCATCTATTATATGAACTTTCTCGGCACCTTTGTCTATAGCAGTCATGCACGCGTCTATTTTAGGCAACATTCCCCCGCTTATAGTCCCGTCTTCTATCAAATCTTTCACCTGGCTGTATTTAAGTGACTTTATTTTGCTCCCAGGATCATTTATATCCCTTAAAATACCAGGTACATCCGTCATCAGGATAAACTTGTCGGCATTAAGGGCTCCGGCTATCTCGCCGGCTACATAGTCGGCGTTGATATTGTAGCTGTTCCCATCTTCGTCCACTCCAACAGGTGATATAACAGGAATGTACCCTTGCTCTTCCAATATCTTTATCATTCTAGGGTTTATCTTTTTAACTTTACCTACATACCCTATATCGATTTTTTCACCGTCTTTTTCAAGATATTTTTTCTCAGCCACTATCAAGTTAGCGTCCTTACCGGTTATCCCAACGGCTTTCCCGTCGTTTTTATTTATCTTAGATACTATCTCTTTGTTTATTTTACCAGTGAGAACCATCTCAACTATCTCCATGGTCTCGCTGTCGGTTACCCTGTTTCCCAGCTTAAATTCTGCTTGTTTTCCTATTTTAGCAAGCATCTCATTTATAGCCGGTCCACCTCCATGGATTACAACCGGGTTTATTCCTACGTACTTCATAAGCACTATATCTTTTATTACCTGCTCTTTCATCTCTTCGTTTACCATGGCGTTCCCGCCGTACTTTATTACTACGGTTTTACCTGAAAACTTTTTTATATATGGCATAGCTTCCATTAATATCTCTGCTTTTTCAATGTTTATTTGCATATTTCCCTCCTTATTTTACAGGGTAATTCTAGCAACTCAAATAATAGGAAAGGGGGTTATACTCTATCTCCCTTCCAGATTTTTTCACCTCTATGGCCTTTATAAATGCTGCCGCTGTGTCTATTGAGGTAAAAGTAGGAACCCTATATTCCGCTGCTTTTCTTCTTATTCCGAAGCCGTATCTTCTACTATCGTCCCCTACTGTAGGCGTGTTGATTATAACTTGCATTTTCCCCTGTGAGATGTAATCTCCGAGTTCATCCCCGTCCAAAAATTCCACTGGAACCCCATTTTCAAATAGGTACTTAGCAGTTCCGCCTGAAGCAAAAATTTCAAACCCTATCTCGTGGTATGTCTTTATTATATCTAGCCCCTCTTTTTTGCTTACATCATTTAAAGACACGTAGAGTTTTCCACTTTCAGGTATCTTGACTCCGGCAGCAGCAAACCCCTTATACACTGCGATATCAAAATCCTTGTCCACACCTAAAACCTCTCCGGTTGACTTCATCTCAGGACTTAAAAATACATCCACATCGCTCAGTTTTTCGGTTGAGAACACCGGAAGTTTTATGGCGTAAAAATTTTTGTTCTCCTTAAGCCCTATTCCGTACTCAGAGTCCTTCAGCTTGTTACCCAGCATAGCCTCAACTGCCAACTTCACCATTGGTACCCCAGTTACCTTGCTTAAAATAGGAACTGTTCTAGATGCCCTAGGATTGACCTCTATTATATAAAGTTTCTCACCGTCGAAAACATATTGAATGTTTATTAGACCGACAGTGTTTATTTTTACGGCAACTTTTTCTGTTGTTTCCACAAGCTCAGATATAACATCGTCGCTCAAAGTAACCGTAGGGTAGCTAGTTATACTGTCCCCCGAGTGCACACCCGTCTTTTCTATGTGTTCCATTATACCAGGAATGAGTATGTTCTCGCCATCGCAGATAGCATCCACCTCTATCTCAACCCCAGAAACATATTTATCTATCAATATAGTGGTTTCTTTGGATATATCTATGGCGTTATTCATGTACTGAGTAAGAGTATCTCTGTCGTACACCACCCTCATGGCACGCCCACCAATTACATATGATGGCCTAACAACCACTGGGTATCCAATTTTTTCAACCACAGCATATGCTTCCTCTATTGTTCTGGCCGCATATCCTTCAGGACTGGCTATACCAAGACCCTCCAAGAAGTTTCTGAACTTGTCCCTGTCTTCAGCAAGGTCTATAGATTCATTTTTGGTCCCAAGTATATTCACCCCAGCTTCTTCAAGTCTCTTAGCCAGGTTTATAGAGGTCTGCCCTCCAAACTGTACTATCACCCCGTAAGGGTTTTCCTCACGTATGACATTTAAGACGTCGTCTATATAGAGTGACTCAAAGTAAAGTTTATCAGAAGTATCAAAGTCGGTACTCACCGTTTCCGGGTTGTTGTTTATTATTATAGACTGATAACCCGCCTCTTTTATAGCCCATACCCCATGTACAGAGCAGTAGTCAAACTCTACTCCTTGCCCTATCCTAATCGGTCCTGACCCTATAACAACTATTTTCTTCTCGTCCGATATTATATTCTCGTCCTCTTTTTCATAGCACGAATAATAGTAAGGTGTCACAGCTTCAAACTCACCGCTACATGTATCTACCATCTTATATGCCGGGTATATCCCATTTTCTTCCCTCAGTCTGTCCACAGATTCCTTATCCCATCCACTTATTCTGTAGATTTCGTCATCAGTGAATCCAGCAGCTTCAGCTTTTTCAAGTATCTCTACGCTGTGCTCATTTTCAGCAAGCTCTTTTTCCAAGTTTATTATATTTTTTATACCGTTCAAAAACCACCTGTCCACCATACTTACTTGGTGTATTTCCTCTAGCTCAACGCCCTTTCTCATGGCTTCGGCTATTGCAAAGACCCTCTCATCGTCACTTCCAGCTATTTTTTTAAGGAGATCCTCTTTTGAAAATTCTTCAAGATAAGGTAACCTTATCCCGGTAAGCCCCCCTTCAAGACAGGTTATTGCCTTTAATAGCGAAGCTTCAAAAGTTCTGTCTATCGCCATTACTTCTCCAGTAGCCTTCATCTGCGTTCCAAGCTTCCTAGAAGCTGTCTTGAACTTGTCAAACGGCCACTTAGGTATCTTTAGCACCACGTAGTCTAGAGCAGGCTCGAAGCAGGCGCTCGAATAACCTGTAACATAGTTTTTAAGCTCATCCAGGTTGTATCCCAGGGCTATTTTGGCGGCTATTTTGGCTATAGGATAACCTGTAGCTTTAGATGCCAATGCTGAAGATCTACTAACCCTAGGGTTAACCTCTATCACCACGTAATTATGAGAGTATGGGTCAAGGGCAAACTGAACGTTGCATCCTCCCTCTATTTTAAGCTCATCTATTATCTTAAGGGATGACCTTCTAAGCATCTGATATTCATAGTTTGTAAGTGTTTGTGACGGGGCTATTACTATACTGTCTCCTGTATGCACTCCCACAGGATCGAAGTTTTCCATATTACATACAGTTATGCAGTTCCCCTTGGAGTCCCTCATAACCTCATATTCTATCTCTTTCCACCCTGCAACACTCTGCTCTAACAGTATCTGTCCTATAGGGCTTAGTACTAGTCCCCTTTGGCATATATTCTTGTACTCCGCCATATCGTGGGCTATACCCCCGCCAGTTCCACCTAATGTATAAGCTGGTCTTATTATGATAGGAAAGCCGTACTCTTCCGCAAATCTATAGCATTCGTCCATGTGCGAAGCTATCTTACTCATGGCCACAGGCTCATCTATCCTAAGTAGAAGCTCTTTAAACTCCTCCCTATCTTCAGCCTTTCTAATGGCTTCACTGTTTATCCCAAGGAGCTTCACGTCGTATTTTTTCAATATTCCCTTGGCCTCTAGGTCCATTGCCAGGTTAAGGGCTGTCTGCCCTCCAAAACCTGCCATTATACCTTCAGGCATCTCTTTTGCAATTATTTTTTCGGCAGCTTCTATTGTAAGCGGCTCTATATACACCTTGTCTGCTATATTGGCATCCGTCATAATTGTAGCAGGGTTGCTGTTTAAAAGTACTATCTCTATTCCCTCTTCTTTTATAGCTTTGCACGCTTGGGTTCCGGAATAGTCAAATTCAGCAGCCTGACCTATTATGATGGGTCCAGAGCCTATAATCATAACTTTTTTTATGTTATGCTTCATTTTTATTCTCCTTCATAAACTTTATAAATTTGTCAAAAAGATAGGTTGTATCCTCAGGTCCAGGGGCACCCTCAGGGTGGAACTGAACCGAAAACACAGGATATTCCTCATGTTCTATCCCTTCAACTGTGTCATCGTTCAAGTTTATAAAGTTTACTCTTATATTTTTCTCAGCCAGGCTCTCCCTTTTAACGGCATAACCGTGGTTTTGCGAGCTTATAAAAGACTTGTCTATATCTAAGTCCTGCACCCCGTGGTTTCCGCCTCTGTGTCCGAACTTCATTTTATACGTATCACCGCCGCATGCCAGCGAGAGTATCTGGTGTCCTAGGCAAATACCGAATATAGGTAGTCTTCCTACTAGCTCTCTCACTGTCCTTATTGCTTCAACTGCATATTTAGGATCTCCTGGTCCGTTGCTTAGTAAAACCCCATCAGGATTTGAAGCCAGGATAGCTTCGCTGCTGGCATCGAAAGGGAATACCGTTATGTGGCACCCTCTCCTCTGTAAGTTTCTCACTATATTTTCCTTGGCTCCGAAATCTATAAGGGCCACTCTCATCCCTTCTCCAGGTATCTCGTAGCTCTCTTTGGTACCTACAAATCTCATCCAGTCATCCTCTTTTTTGCATTTAGAAAACTCCTGTGCTATCTCTTCCTGGCTTAGTTTTTTTGTTGAGATGATGCACTTCATTGCACCACTGTTTCTTATTTTTTTTGTTATAGACCTAGTATCCACACCGTATACTCCGACTATCTTCATATCTTTTAAAAACTTGTCAAAGTCTCCTTGACTCATGAAGTTACTCGGGTCTTGGGATATAACTTTTACAACCATCCCTTTTGCGAAAGACTCCTTGGCCTCATTGTATTCTTGGTTAACACCGTAATTCCCTATTAGAGGATATGTCATAGTTATTATCTGGCCAGCATATGATGGATCTGTCAATATCTCCTGGTAACCCGTCATAGAGGTATTGAAAACCAATTCCCCAGTAGATGTCCCCTCATATCCAAATCCTTTACCCTCATATACGGTTCCATCTTCTAGGTAAAGCGCTCCATACATCTTCATAATCCTCCCTTTTAATCGATAATAAGCCTATTAGCTACGGTAGTCCCCATTTATCCTTACGTATTCGTAGCTTAAGTCACATCCCCAAGCAGTTGCTTTTGCACTTCCATCTTTTAAGTCTATGAAAACTCTTATATTTTTTTCCAATAGTATTTCCTTGGCCAGATCCTCGTCGAAAACCAGCCCTCTTCCATCTTCTGCTACCTGTATTGATTTATCCTTAGACATCAGAAAAATGTCAACTTTGTCAGGATTAAAATCTGCATCAGAATACCCTACCGCACAGAGAATCCTTCCCCAGTTTGCGTCAGCCCCAAAAAAAGCACACTTAGTTAGGTTAGAAGTTATAACAGACTTAGCTGCCTCTTTTGCACTCTTTACGTCTTTTGCGTTCACAACTTCAACTTCTAAAAGTTTTGTTGCACCTTCTCCATCTATTGCTATCATTTTAGCAAGCTCTTTGTTCAGGTAATCCAGTGCCTCTTTGAACACATGGAAATCCTCGTTTTCCCTATCTATTACCTTATTTCTTGCCATACCGTTTGCAAGTATAGCAGCCATATCGTTTGTACTTGTGTCTCCGTCAACCGAGATCATGTTGTATGAGTCGTCTACGCTACCTTTGAAAGCCTTCTCCAGCATATCTTTTTCTATGTTTACGTCCGTCGTGATAAAAGCCAGCATGGTTGCCATATTAGGGTGTATCATCCCAGAACCTTTTGCTATTCCAGCTATTTTAACAGGCTTACCGCCTATTTTTACCTCTACTGCGAATTCTTTAGGGAAAGTATCTGTTGTCATGATGGCTTCCGCCGCCTCATGCCCACCATTTTCAGATATATGTCTGCATGCGTCTTCTATAGCCGGCTCCATTTTATCCATGGGAAGCTGTACCCCGATTACGCCTGTAGACTGTACCAGTACCTCTTTTTTAGAGATTCCTAGACATTTCGCCGCTATCTCGGCTGTCTTTACCGCATTGTCATAACCTTCCTGTCCTGTGCAAGAGTTGGCGTTTCCACTGTTCACAACTATAGCCTGGGTATTTTTATTTTTTATATTTTCCATGTTTAAAAGTATCGGCGCAGCCTTAACCTTGTTTACAGTGAATACCGCCGCAGAAACAGCCTTCTCCTCGCTGTATATTATGCACACATCTTTTTTACCGCTCTTTTTAAGTCCTCCAGCTACACCAGTGGCTTTTATCCCAGGTATATCTGTAATAGTTTGTCCTTCTAATATTCTCATTTTTTCACCTCCAAAAGTTAAGGGTTCATAGCTAGGATTTCAAGACCTTCTTCTTCTTTCAATCCAAACATAAGATTCATATTTTGAACTGCCTGCCCAGCTGCACCTTTTATAAGGTTATCTATGGCAGATATAGCTATGACCTTTTTAGTTCTCTTATCTACTCTTACTGCAACGTCACAAAAATTAGTACCCTTAACCAGTTTGGTTTCAGGAAGTTCATCTATTACCCTTACAAAATACTCACCCTTATAGAACTCATTGTAAATATCATAAAGCTCCTCTTGGGATATGTCTTTTTTTAGTTTAGAGTAGGTTACTGAAAGTATACCCCTATTCATCGGCACAAGATGAGGTGTAAAAGACAACACTATCTCTTCCCCAGATATTTTAGAAAGTTCTTGCTCTATCTCAGCTGTATGCCTGTGATTTGTAACACCATAAGCCTTTATAGACTCATTGCATTCAGTGAAAAGTGTGTCTATTTTGGCTGACCTGCCTGCTCCAGATACTCCAGATTTTGCATCTATTATTACAGAATCTATTTCCACAAGATCATTTTTTAAAAGAGGAGCAAGTGCCAATATGCTGGCAGTTGGGTAACAGCCTGGATTTGCAACCAGGTTTGCACCTTTTACCTCTTCCCTTTTTATCTCAGGAAGACCGTAAACGGCATCTTCTATAAACTCAGGATGCAGATAATCCACCTTATACCAATCTTTATACACTTCTTCGCTATCTAGCCTGAAGTCTGCACCTAGGTCTATAGCCTTTATCCCCTTGTCCATTGCAAGTTTTACAAATGGAGCCGACTTTCCGTGAGGCAGAGCCATAAACAATACATCTATATCATCCAGCCTGGACTCAATCTCGTTAACTCCTATAAGCTTGTCGTCTAAAAATTTTTTATAGTTCCTGTATATCCCGCTGAATTCTTGGCCTGCATAGCTGTTGGATACCATAAATTTTATCTCAACCTCTTTGTGCATGTTTAAAAACCAAACCAGTTGCTGCCCAGCATATCCAGTTGCACCTATAATCCCCGCTTTTATCATAAATGGCCTCCCGTAATATTACTTATTTTTTTTCATTGCTCTTATTTTGCTAGGCAATGAGAACAGTTTTATGAACCCTTCAGCATCTTTGTGATCGTAAAGGTCGCTCGCCCCAAATGAAGAAATCTCTTCATCGTAAAGTGCATTTTCAGAAATTCTTGCTGCTACTTTTATGTTGCCTTTATAAAGTTTCAACTTGATTGTTCCGCTTACGTTTTCGTGTATGCTGTCTACAAATGCATCCATAGCATCTTTAAGTGGTGTGAACCAAAGACCATTGTAAGTCATTTCGGCGTATTTTTGAGAAATAAGCTTTTTGAAAGCAAGCGTATCTTTGTCTAAGCAGATACTTTCAAGCTCTTTTAAAGCCTCCATAAGTACAGTCCCACCTGGTGTTTCATAGATTCCTCTAGACTTCATACCTACAAGTCTATTTTCAACTATATCTATTACTCCCACTCCGTTTTCTCCGGCTACCTTGTTTAATTTTGTAAGGATCTCAACAGGACCTATTTTTTCTCCGTTTAAACTTACAGGAAACCCTTTTTCAAAGCCTACCTCTACGTATTCAGCTTCATCTTTTGCTTTTTCAGGCGGAGTAACCATCATGTATATCTCGTCTTTGTGTTCGTTTGCCAAAAATTCTATGTCCCCACCTTCATGGCTTATGTGCCATAGGTTTTGGTCTCTAGAGTATATTTTCTCTTTTGTAACTTTAAGCTTTATCCCTTTTGCTTCTGCGTAGTCGATTGCATCCTCTCTTGATTTTATGTCCCATATTCTCCAAGGTGCAATTATTTTTATGCTAGGGTCAATAGAAGCCACACCTGTTTCAAAACGTACCTGGTCGTTTCCTTTTCCAGTACATCCGTGACATATATATGTTGCCCCCTCTTGATGAGCTATCTCCACAAGCCTTTTTGCCATTAAAGGTCTAGCAAATGACGTACCTAAAAGATATTTCTCCTCGTATACAGCTCCTGCTTTTAGTGCTCTGAAGGCGTAGTCCCTTACGAACTCCTCCTGCATATTCTCTACATATATTTTACTTGCTCCAGATTCAATTGCCTTTACCTTTACTTCCTCCATATCATCTTCTTGCCCTACATTTATGCATACAGCTATTACCTCTAAGCTGTAATTTTCTTTTAACCAAGGTATTATTATCGACGTGTCTAATCCTCCTGAGTATGCTAATACTACTTTTTCCATATTCTTTCCCCCTCGCTTGATTTTATAATTCTAAAAATTTTTTTGCGTTTTCAATCTGTCTTTCAGCTTCTGTGTGAGCTGTCCCGCCATAAGACTTCCTGTCCTTTATACAGGTTTCTATCTGCGACTTCTCTATTATATCCTCTTCAAACATTTCACTGAACTGAACGTATTCTTCTAGTGAAAGATCGGTTAAAAGTTTCCCCTTATCCTCGCAGTACGATACTAATTCCCCTACTACTTTGTGAGCCTGCCTGAAAGGCATCCCTTTTTTGGCTAGGTAGTCAGCCACATCTGTGGCATTTATAAACCCTTCATATATGGATTTTTTCATATTTTCTTCGTTTATTCTCATAGTCTTAAGCATCTCTCCGAAAATTTCAAGTGAGATCTTTATTGTATCTATTGAATCGAATACCCCCTCTTTATCTTCCTGGGTATCTTTGTTGTAGGCAAGCGGAAGTGCCTTCATAACGGTTAATATCCCTATTAGGTTTCCATAGATCCTTCCTGTTTTACCTCTTACAAGTTCAGGTATGTCAGGGTTTTTCTTTTGTGGCATTATGGATGACCCTGTTGAGTAAGCGTCATCTAATGTCACGAAAGAAAACTCACTTGTAGACCACAATATTATCTCTTCGGAAAACCTAGACATGTGCATTGCCATCATGGATATTACAAAGTTTAGCTCTATTATAAAGTCTCTGTCGCTTACAGTATCTAGGCTGTTTTCCGTTACCTTGGAAAATCCTAACAGCTCGGCCACATAGTGTCTGTCTATTGGGTAGGTTGTCCCTGCAAGCGCTCCTGCCCCAAGAGGCATTACATCTATTCTCTTATAACAGTCGTCAAGCCTCTCTAAGTCCCTTTTAAACATCTCGTAGTATGCCATGAGATGGTGTGCAAAAAGTATAGGCTGAGCACGTTGTAGGTGGGTGTACCCAGGAAGTATTACCTCTTTGTGCTTTTCAGCCATATATACTATGGCTTCCTCTAATTTTATCAGAAGCTCTCTTATATTTTTAACCTCTTTTTTAAGATACATCCTCGTGTCTAATGCCACTTGGTCGTTTCTGCTTCTGGCAGTATGGAGCTTTCCTCCGACTTCTCCTACTAGCTGTATCAGCCTTTTTTCTATGGACATATGTATATCTTCATCAGATATCTTAAATTCAAACTTTCCTTTTTCAATCTCCTCTTTTATCTTTAATAGCCCCTTCTCTATCTTCTCCTGATCATCTTCAGAGATTATTTCCTGCTTTGCAAGCATCTTAGAATGAGCAATACTTCCAGCTATGTCCTCTTCGTACATTCTGCTGTCAAATCCTATTGAAGCATTGAACTTTTCAAGTATCGAACTGGTCTCTTTATTGAATCTTCCACCCCATAATTTCAATTTTCCTACCCCCATTTCTATTTTTTTATTTTATCCCTAACTATATAGCTACAAGAAAATCTGCTTTTTCCTTTCCTGAGCGTTCTTTTGGTATTTTCATGCTTTCTTTGACTGTTTACTTTCTATTTTTCTTTACGTCTGACTTTTTTAGTTTAAAAATAATCACTTCTAAAAATTTTTTCCGATTAACTCCTCGTATTTCCCACTTGATTTAAGCTTTTCCAAGTCTGCATTTACCTTATCTAGGAGCTCCGTGTAGTCTTTTCCTTACAGCTATTGTGTACTCCTCCTGTTTAAGTCCCTGCCAGCCTAATTATATGTTTTCACAGTTTATGGCCGGTAAAATAAACCGTAAAGCAAAAAAACCTTACCGCTCTATTTTTGGAGAAAACCATTATCTCTCCAAAAAACCATACAGTAAGGTTTTTTAAAAAAAAGCCTACGACTAAAAACCGTAGGCCTTAATCGTCTATGCTCATAGAAATACTACTTCTAGCTAGCCGAGGTACAACTGCTATTTTCACACTTCTAATCTTTGCAAAAAGAAATAATAGTTTTTTAATTATTTTTATGAATAACTTTTAAGTTACTATATCAAATTCCTGGACTTTTGTCAATGTATTTTTGCCTTGGACTTCAACCGATACTGCATTATTGTAACGCTTATATATAAAATAAGCCTTAAAATCCTGCTTTTAATCTTGAAACCCTAGAAAATATTTTTTAAGAACGAGAAGTCATCTTAATTTTCCCAGTTTTTATATCTTCGGAGTAGTGACAGGCAGCGTAATGTCCAGCCTCCACTTCCCTCAATCTAGGCCTAACCTCCTCGCATCTAGCCTGAACATAGCAACATCTTGATGAAAATTTACACCCTTTTGGCAGGTTTATCGGACTTGGTAGCTCTCCTTCCATCCTTATCCTATTTTTAGATACCTCCAATCTAGGGTCAGCTATGGGTACAGCTGAAAGCAATCCCTGAGTGTATGGGTGCAGCGGATTAACGTACAGCTCATCACTTTCAGAGAGCTCCACCATGTCGCCAAGGTACATCACAGCCACCCTGTCGCTTATATACTTCACCATGGATAGGTCATGAGCTATAAAAAGCAGGGTAAGACCCCTCTCCTTCTGTATTTCCTTCAATAGGTTTACTACCTGAGCCTGTATGGAGACATCCAGAGCCGCTATCGGCTCGTCACATACGATGAATTCTGGGTTTATGGCAAGGGCTCTTGCTATCCCTACCCTCTGCCTCTGCCCTCCGGAAAACTCATGCGGAAAACGGTTTGCGTGCTCCCTGTTTAACCCGACCTTTTCCAACAACTCGTATACCAGACTGTTCCTTTCATCTTTACTCTTATACATCCTGTGTACATCAAGACCTTCGGCTATTATATCTCCAACCGTCATCCTAGGATTTAGCGACGCCTGTGGATCTTGGAATATCATCTGAGTATTTTTTGCAAATTCTTTTTTTTCGAACTCATTTACATTTTTGCCCCTGTACTTTATTTCTCCGCTTGTTTTCGGGTAGAGTACTGTAAGAGTTCTCCCGAGTGTTGTTTTACCGCACCCGGATTCACCCACCAGTCCAAGTGTTTCACCCTTGTATATGTCAAAGGTAACTCCGTCTACAGCCTTCAGTACACGGTTGTGTCCAATGTTAAAGTACTTTTTCAAATCCTTTACTTCGATGAGTCTTTCTTTTGAAATCATCTCTCCACCTCGGTTCCAACTGGTTTCTCCACATTTGGAGCCCTTTTGTCAGCAAGCCAGCAAGCCACCCTGTGCCCTTCTGCAACTTCATACATACCCGGTTTTTCATTTTTGCATATCACCATGGCGTAATCGCATCGAGGCGCAAACGGGCACCCAACAGGCGGTCTGAGCAAGTCTGGAGGAGTACCGTCTATCGAACTTAACTTCTCAGACCTAGAATCTATGTCTAGCCTTGGAATGGACTTTATAAGTCCCCAGGTGTATGGGTGTTTAGGACTGTAGAAAATTTCTCCGACTTTTGCTTCCTCCATTATCTCCCCGCCGTACATCACTATTACTCTTTCTGCTATATCTGCCACTACCCCTAAATCATGGGTTATGAGTATTATAGATGTATCGAGTTTATCCTTTAACTCTTTAAGCAGATCCAGTATCTGAGCCTGTACGGTCACATCAAGGGCTGTTGTCGGCTCATCTGCTATAAGTAGTTTTGGGTTACAGGCCAGGGCTATGGCTATAACTACCCTCTGCCTCATTCCGCCTGAAAATTCATGCGGGTACTGCTTGATTCTCTCCTCAGGATTTGGAATTTTCACAAGCCTCAGCATTTCAAGAGCTTTTTCCATGGACTCTTTTTTGCCTAAATTTTGGTGGTGCATTATTCCTTCTGCTATCTGCCTTCCCACAGTCATCGTAGGGTTTAATGAAGTCATTGGGTCCTGAAATATCATCCCTATTTTCCCGCCTCGAATCTTCTGCATCTCTTTTTCCGTCTTCACAGCAAGATCTTCTTCTTGAAAAATTATCCTGCCAGACTTTATCCTTCCCGGTGGCATAGGTATAAGCTTCATAATAGTCTGAACAGCTACCGACTTACCAGACCCAGATTCTCCTACTATAGCCAAAGCCTCCCCCTTGTCTATATCGAAATTTATACCTCTTATAGCCTTGACCTCCCCTGCATAGGTGTCAAAAGATACATAGAGGTTTTCTATCTTAAGTAATTTTTCACGTTTTTCCATACGCTTCCTCCCATATTTTAAGACGATTTTTCTAAGTTCTAAGCTTAGGATCCAATGCGTCTCTAAGCCCATCCCCTACTACATTAAATGAAAGGGTTGTTAATGAGATCAATATCGCAGGTACAGCAAAAAGGTGCGGCCCCCTTGCTAGTAGGTTGTAGCCATCGTTAGCAAGGCTTCCCCAAGACGCCATTGGAGCAGGCACACCTATCCCTATAAAACTTAAGAAAGCTTCCGTGAATATAGCTACCGGTATATCCATTGTTAGCCTAACTATTATCTGGCCCATAGCATTTGGTATTAGGTGTTTTAATATTATCCACAACGGACTGCCTCCTAGAACTATCGACGCCATCACATACTCCTGTTCCTTTAACTTAAGGACCTCTCCCCTTACTATCATAGCCATTATCATCCACCTCGTAAAACCCATGGCTATGATTATGGTGTGTATTCCAGGTCCAAGTGCCACCATCAGAAGTATTATATATATCATGCTGGGGATTGCCATGAATATCTCCACTATCCTCATCATTACAAAATCAATTTTACCGCCAAAAAAACCAGCTACACCGCCATATATTGTTCCGATTATCCCCTCTAGTATTACCACAACCATGGCTATGGAAAGGGAGATTCTTCCGCCTTCCCAGGTTCTTGTGAATACGTCCCTTCCAAATTCATCCGTTCCAAAATAGTGGCCATTTTTTATAGCTTCCAATCCAAATTTAAATTGATACTCAGGGTTCATCACACGGTAATCGTATTTATTTAGGTACGGCCCAAATATAGAGAAAAAAACAAGTACTGCCAGAAGCGTAAAGAAAAACATGTTTACCCTATTTGCTCTGAAGCGCCTCACAGCATCTTGCCAATACGTCATGCTCCGCCTGTATATTTTTTCGCTCTCTTCTATATCCTTTCCCACTATCTTAAACTCGCCTTGCTTATCAAGCGCCATCTCTACTCGCCCCCTTTTCCCTTGGATATTCTTATCCTAGGGTCTAGAATACCGTATAAAATGTCTACCGTCAACATCATAACTATCAGCAGGAATGAATAGAACACTACTATTCCAAGCGTCACTGTGTAATCCCTGTCCGATATACTCTGTACGAAATATCTTCCCAGTCCTGGAATGGCAAATACTTTTTCAATAACAAAAGATCCTGTTGTAATTGCTGCTATAAGTGGACCTAGATAAGTCACCACTGGCATTATGGCATTTCTTATGCAGTGCCTGCTTATTATTTTAACCTGGGGCAACCCCTTTGCCTTCGCCATTCTTATATAGTCCTGGGACAATACCTCAATCATAGAAGCCCTCATCATCCTCGCAATTATCGCAAGCGGCATGAGCGACAGTGCTATAGACGGCATCACAAGATGTCTAAGCTCGCCATATCCTGCTATTGGAAGTATGCTCTCCCCGGTTATTTTCTTTATAAGCAGTACCCCCCACTGCAATACTCCGCCGAGTATAAAACTTGGTACAGAGACCCCTATTATAGCTAAAAGCATAGAGGCAGAGTCCAGTTTTTTACCCCTGTTCAGTCCAGCAACTATCCCTATACTAACCCCAATTACAAATGCTATTAGGATGGCGAACAATCCCAATACCAGGGATTTTGGGAAATGGCTTTTTATCATTTCGTTTACTCTTCTTCCCCTTATCTTCATGGAAAGTCCCAGGTCACCTTTGGCAAGGTCTTTCATATAATATCCATACTGCACCATCAAGGGCTTGTCTAGATGGTATTTTTCCAAGAGCTTCTCCTTTACCTTTGAAGGTATCTTCTTTTCGCTGGCAAATGGATCACCTGGCAGCATATGCATCAAAAAAAAGGTTATGCTTGCTATTATCCACAAAGTCAAAAGACCGTATGTTAATTTTTTTAAAATATATTTTAGCATCTTTCTAACCCCCTCTGTGAGAACTCGAACTTTTTAAAACTGAAAAACTTTAAAGGGGCTACTATCCTTATAGTAGCCCCAAACTAAATCATTCTATATCTGCGTAATCAAATATCCTTTCACTTCCTACAGCCCTAAAGATAACCCCTTTTACATTTGGTTTCACGAGAGCATTTCTACTTCTAAAAAATGTAGGTATCACAGGAAACTCTGTTAGTAATATTTTTTCTGCCTCAGCCATCGCATCCATTCTTTCCTCTTGGTCAGAACTGTTATAAGCAAGGTCTATCAATCTATCATATTCTGCATTTGACCAACCTGTATGGTTATTGCCGCCACTTGTTATCCAAAGGTCCATGTATGTCATAGGGTCATTGTAATCCGGACCCCATCCTGCAAGTACCGCTTGGAAGTCTTTAGAGGTCATCCTTTGAAGCCTTATCTGGAAAGTAACCTGTTCAAGCTTAACGTTTATTCCAAGTTTTCTACTTAACTGTTCTTGGTAGTACTGACCTTCTTTTTGTGCCGCATCACTATTTCCTGTTAAGAGTGTAACTGTTACCGGTTTAGAGTACCCGAGTTCAGCCAATCCCTCGGCAAAAAGTTTTTTTGCTTTCTCTGCATTCCCATCTTCGAAGATTTCAAATCCATAATCCTCTCTAAATGTTTTATTCTTGCCTGGAAAGCCTGCCGGTACAAAAGATGTTGCCACTTGCGACCCGTCTTTCCTAATTATATCAACTAGGGTTTTTCTGTCTATAGCAAGGGCAAAAGCCTCTCTTATTTTTTTATTCGAAAAAAGTTTATCCTTTGTATTAAGTTCTAAATACCATACAGAACCATCACTATAGGTAGTTAATTCCGAACTGTCTTTATAATCTGGAAGTTGGTCTCCAGAAATTCCTGTTATATCCAGTTCATTGTTTAGATACATATTCAAAGCAGTGTTGGAATCATTTATCATAAACATATCTATTTGATCTATCTTAAACATTTCTTTGTTCCAGTACTCTGGATTTTTTTTAAGGACTATCTTGCTGTCATGCTCCCAAGAATCAATTAAGTAAGGTCCATTAAATAGCATGGTGTCTTTTTCTAGAGCGTACTCGTCTCCAACCTCATTATAAAACTTTTCATTTAACGGGTAGTATGTTGGAAAACTTAAAAGAGTGGCAAAATAGGCAGCAGGCCTTTCCAGCTCAACTTCAAGTGTGTAATCGTCTACTACCTTTATCCCCACTTCTGAAAAATCATCTATTTTTTCCATATTGTATTTTTCTGCATTTTTTATATAGTAAAGCATATAGGAATACTCTGCCGCTGTTTCCGGATCCAAAGCTCTTTTCCAAGCAAAAGCAAAATCCCTGGAAGTAACCGGCTCCCCATTAGACCATTTTGCGTCTTTTCTAAGTTTAAAAGTCCATATATTCCCTTCAACATCCCAGGACTCAGCCACCCCAGGTATTACATTTCCGTCTTTATCCTGTCTTGTAAGTCCTTCGAAAATGTTACCATCTACTTGAATAGCTACAGAATCCGTTAAAATTTGTGGGTCAAGAGTTCCAGGCTCAGTTGCAACGTTCACTCTTAAAATCTTCTCTGCTACCCCATCTTTATCTGCAGACTTTTTGTCTCCGCAAGCAGAAAAAAGAACCACAATTAAAAGAAATCTTAGTAGAAACCTAAGTTTTTTCATTTAAGTACCCTCTCTTTCTATTTTTTTATTTTTCATTGTCTTAAAATTAATAAAGTTTACCTAAATTTTACCATTTAAAA
>QKCP01000042.1 GCA_003246855.1 Ilyobacter polytropus | reverse complement strand
ATTTATCCCCCTGTGACTTACTGGTATTCCCGCATAAGCAGGTACTGATATAGACGAGGTTATCCCTGGAACTATCTCAAAATCTAACCCCTCCTCTTCTAAAGCCAAAGCCTCTTCCCCGCCTCTTCCGAATACAAACGGGTGTCCCCCTTTAAGTCTTAGAACTTTTTTCCCTTCCTTGGCTTTTTCCACCAGTACCATGTTTATTGCATCCTGTATAAGGCCCCCTTCGGTGTTCTCTTTACCCAAATATATGAGCTCAGCATCTTTTCTGGCCAAGTTCAACATATTCTCATTTATAAGACGGTCATACACTATGCAATCTGCAGTTTTTAAAAGTTTTTCTAACTTTACTGTCATTAGATCATAATCTCCACAACCTGCACCCGCAATATAAACTATCCCTCTATTCATCTATCTTCCCCCTGATTATGCCGGCTAAATCTTGGGCTACCTTTTCTGGAGATTCTGTACTCCCGCTGTTATTACCAAAGTACACCCTATCCCCACTGTAGTACATCCCTTTAAGTTCTATCATATCACCATTGATTTCAGCCGAGCATCCCATCGGTGTGTGGCACCCGCCATCGAAAATTCTTGAAAATTCTCTTTCTGCAAGGCAGATTAGTCTAGTCTTTTCGTCATCTACTTTTTTGAGTTCATCTAATATGAACTCGTCCCCTTCCCTGCATTGTATACAAAGTATTCCTTGTGCTGGAGCAGGAACTATCTCCTCTGTTTCAAAATACTGGCTTACTTCCCGTTCCATACCGACTCTTTTTAGCCCTGCTGCAGCAAGTATTATGGCATCGCAATATCCTTCTCTCAATTTTTTAAGACGGGTATGTATATTCCCTCTTATGGGAACTACCTCCAGGTCTGGCCTCAAGTTCAGCAAGCTCATCTTCCTCCTGAGGCTGCTTGTTCCAACTTTTGCCCCTTCTGGCAGTTCCTCCAGATTCAGGTTACCATTAGATACAAGTACGTCTCTATTGTCCTCCCTTTGAGGAAAGCACCCATTTATCAAACCTTTTGGAGTGACTGCCGGCATATCCTTCATAGAGTGTACTGCTATGTCTACCCCTCCATCTAAGAGTTCTTTTTCTATCTCCTTTACAAAAAGGCTTTTCAGTGATGTGTCCCCCCAATTTGTCCTCTGGTCTTTATCACCGCTAGTGATTATCTTTTTCAGCTCTATCTCTAAATCTGGTTTTTTTTCTTGGAGTATCTTTTTTACGAATTCTGCCTGGGCAATGGCAAGTATGCTCGCCCTAGTCCCTATAACAACCTTTTTTTTAAGCATTTTCACCAACTATTCCCTTCCTGTAATCAAACCACTTTTTTGTCTTCTCCATCTGTTCCTCTATAATATAGCTATATTTTTCAGATAAATTTTCCCTGTTCTCTATATTACTATTGTATACTTTCCACACATCCTCCAGATGGTACAGGGTCACATTGTTATACTCTGCTATTTTTGGGTCTATATCCCTGGGTACAGCCAGATCCAGAAAAAACCTTTCTCTGCCATCCTGTAAAACCTTTTGTAGCTTCTCCAGTTTTATGACTAAATGCGGGGCTGAGGTTGCACTTATTACTATGTCGCTGTCTTTAATCTCTTCATACTTATCAGAAAAATCTACAAGTTTAATATCTTTATATTTGTGCTGAACTTCCAAAGATTTATGGTGGCTTCTGTTGGTTACAGCTATCTCCCTCACCCCAACCTTGTGCAGCAAAACTAGTATTGCTTGACTTAAATCCCCTATACCTATTATAAAAACTTTTTTCTGAGAAAAATCTTTAAATTTTTCCCTTATAAATTTTACCGATATGGCGTCCAACGAAAGATTCTGAGTATTTATTTTGCTGACAGTTCTAAATTTTTTACCTGTCTGTATAGCATTGTTAAATATGGTGTTTATTATCTTTGAAGTCTTTCTGTTTTTTAGATTCTCTGCATAACTTTTTTTTAGCTGGGAAAGTATCTGGTCTTCCCCCTTTATAACAGACTCCAGTCCGCACGATACGTTCATAAGATACTCCAGGGCTTTACTTCCTCGGAAAATCCTGGCATTTTTTTCTAGCCCCATCTCTTCCAAAAATTCCTCCATAGAAAAATTTTGAGAATTTTCAAAATACACCTCTATACGTAGGCAGGTCTCCAATACCACATATCCTTTTATGTCAGACTTAAAAAAATATTCATCTACACTTTTCTTATAGTCTCTTTTTAAAAAATTTTCCCTTTCATCCAAGGTGAAATCTTTATAATTTATACTCAGCACATTGAAATTTTTAAGTCCCATACTCACGCCACCTCTTAAAAAAACTTTTCCAATATATCTCCAAGGGTTTCTATCACCCTTTTGTTATTCTCCCTGTCTTTTATAGCTAGACGGATAAAAGAACTATCCAAATACTTAAAATTTGACGCATCTCTTACCAGGATACCCCTCTCTAAAAAAAGTTTTCCAAGCGACTTAGAATCCCCCTTCAAGAGCTTTACAAGTATAAAGTTTGTCTCCGTTTTATACGTCTTAACGCCAGGTAATTTTTCCAAACTTCTGTACATATACAATTTTTCCCGTCTTATCCACTCTTCCGAATTTTTAATGTATTCACAGTCATCCAGTACAACTAGGCCTGCAAGTTCAGCGAAACCATTTACTGTCCAGGGCTCCCTCTCCATCTCTATACTTTCTCTTATCTCTCTATTATAGCATATCCCATACCCAAGTCTAAGACCAGGTATAGCAAAAAATTTAGTAAGTGCCCTGAGTACAAAAAGATTTTTTTTATCCACAGTTTCTTTTATTATGCTGTTCTTATGTCCTCCTTCTGTAAACTCTATAAAGGCCTCGTCTAAAAACAGATGGGTTCCGTATTTGTTGCAGTGCTCAAGGATGCTTGCCAGTTTGGAACTGCTAATCCTTTTGCCTGTGGGGTTGTTTGGGTTGCATATAATCAGAAGATCATATTTTTCCTTTAATCTTTCTTCTAATCGAAGATGGTCTAGTTCAAACTCATCCTCTTCTAACAGTTGAAAGTATTCTATTTCCCCGCCGCTAACCTTTAGAGCCCTCTCGTATTCTGCAAATGTTGGTGAAACTACGAGAGTTTTTTTAGGCTTCAAAGCCTTCATGTACAAAAATATGAGTTCGGTGGCCCCGTTTCCAACCAAGATATTTTCCAACTCTACTCCGTTGAAGCTGGCAAACTTATCCTTGAGCTTAAAATAGTCTGGGTCCGGGTATCTGGTTATGAGATAAAAATTCTCTATAACGCTTTTTTTAAAGCTTTGAGGCACTCCGAAAGGGTTTATATTAGAACTATAGTCCAATATCTCTTCTAAGTTTTTCTCACGAAATATTTTGTATACATTTCCGCCGTGCAAATCCATAATTATCCCCTCTTCTATCCTAAAGAAATTATCTCCTATATCTAGTTACTACAAAATTACAAAATACACTGCTCCGAAAAACAGTAGTCCAAACAAACTGCTCCCATACATTATCTTTATATTTTTATCAATATCCCCCACTTCAAACTCCTTGTTCCCATCCCCTATGGTAGGTTTCTCATGCACAGTGCCAAAATATGAAGTTCTGCCGCCAAACTGTACCCCGATTGCCCCAGCTATGCTAGATTCAGGATGAGCTGAGTTTGGGCTTGCGTGGTTTAGTCTGTCTCTAAAAAATACCCTTAAAGAACTCTTAAAGTCATACCCACAAAAAAATGATGAAACCGGTATTAATAGGACTCCCGTTATCCTGGCAGGCACAAAATTCACTACATCATCCAGCTTGGCTGAAAACCACCCGAAATCCTTATACTTCTCATTCTTATACCCTAGCATAGAGTCCATAGTGTTTATAGCTTTATAAGTCATTGCAAGTGGCATACCACCTAAAAACATAAAAAACATAGGTGCTATTATCCCGTCAACTATATTTTCTGATATGGTCTCCATGGTACTCCTTATTATATCCCTTGCTTCCATGCTCTGGGTATCCCTGCTTACAAGATAGGAAAGCTCCCTTCGAGCCCTGCCCAAGTCACCGGATTTCAATATACCGCAAACTTTTTCCCCTTCATTGGCCAGACACCTTGTGGAAAAAATAGTATACATAAGATAGATTTCTACGAAAATATTTTTACCTAAAAAATAAGATACCATGTATGTAGCTGCTAATACAATAATATTTAAAAGGGCTCCAGCAAACCTTTTGTTTTTGTGACTGATAAACTTTTTTTCCAAGCTACTAACTAATTTTCCTATAAACTGCACTGGATGTGGTATCCTGTAAGGATCCCCGAAAATCAAATCCAAGCAATAGGCTATTATTATTTTCTCTGCTAAGTTCAAGCTCTATTCACCGTCCATTATCCCGTATATTTTATCCATGTCAAGAGAGCTCCTTATAAGCTCTGCAAGTTTGTCATATTCAAGCTCTTTTTGCTCTCTGAAATCTATTCCGCTTTCGCAGCTGTCCATCCCTTTTATTTCTCTTATTTTATTTAAAAAACTGTTGGTAAACTCGCCGTTGTCAAAGATGCCGTGTATATATGTTCCAACTATATTTCCCCTTACAACGCCTTTTATGCAGTTTTCACCTTTTAGAATAGCCGATTCATCTCCGTTTGTAATCCCCTGGTGTATCTCATATCCATCTACCTTTACTCCGTCCATGCCTGCTAGTATGCCGCTGGTCCCACTCAAGGTACCGCTATACTGGGTGGTAGTTTTTTCCGGAAGCATTACGGTCTCAAGATCTAATATGCCGAGGCCGGGTATTTCGCTTATATCTGACTCTATCGCATGCGGGTCTACTACTTTTTGTCCAAGCATTTGATAGCCTCCGCATATACCGAATATAGCAGTCCCATTTTTGGATAACCTTATTATTTTTTCTGCTATTCCCTTTTCGTTCAGATCCTTCAGATCCTCTATGGTATTTTTAGACCCAGGTATTATTATTATGTCCTCATTCCCCAGCTCGGATGCCCTGCTGACATATTTCACACTTACATCGCTATAGCTTCCCAAGGGGTCTAGGTCTGTAAAGTTTGACAGGTGTTTTAACTTGATAACAGATACTTTTATCTCTCCAGGACCACTCTTTTTATAAAATTTTTCGCTGAGGCTGTCCTCATCTTCTATGTTGAGCTCTGCATGCGGTACCACCCCTAAAACAGGTATCCCAACAAGATCTTCAAGCATTTTTATCCCAGGTTTCAATATATTGAGGTCTCCGCGGAACTTGTTTATCACTATCCCCTTGACCCTCTTTTTTTCACTTTCTTCAAGCAGCGCAACTGTTCCATATACCGAAGCGAACACTCCACCCCTGTCTATGTCCCCAACAAGTATCACTGGGGCATCTGCCATCTCAGCCATACCTGTATTCACTATATCGTCTTGCTTTAGGTTTATCTCCGCCGGACTCCCGGCACCCTCTAGCACCGAAACATCGTAGTTCTCCCTTATATATCCGTATGCCTTGAGTATCTCAGGCTTTAACCTGTCCTTGTATCTGAAATAATCTTTTGCACTCATATTCTCAAGTACTTTTCCATTTACTATAACTTGAGATTTTTTATCGGTTGTGGGTTTCAGTAAGATTGGGTTCATGTACGCCATAGGTTCTATGCCAGCAGCTTCTGCCTGTACCACCTGCGCCCTACCCATCTCCTTGCCGTCATTTGTTATATAGGAGTTTAAAGCCATATTTTGTGATTTGAAAGGGCATACACTGTACCCGTCTTGCTTAAAAACCCTGCACAATCCGGCCGTTATCAGGCTTTTCCCCACGTTTGAAGCTGTGCCCAAAACCATTATATTTTTATGTTTCATAAATCCTCCCCAGTTCACGCACTACTTTAGTTTTACAGAAATCCCAGAAACAAGGAGATAAGCTTCATCAGATTCCTGGGCCACCCTTTGATTTGCTCTGCCAGCTATATCTCTAAAGTGCCTTCCAAGCGGATAGCTTGGAACTATCCCCATTCCTAGCTCATTGGATACCACTATCACCTTTCCGGAAAATATCTTAGAAAACCTGATTAGCTTTTCAAGTTCTGTCATGACTTCCATCTCTATCTCTGCCACTTTTTCTGTGGAAACCTTATCCCAATCCAAATCTCTGTCTTCAAGCATCAGGTTTGCCACCATATTTGTAAGGCAATCCACCAGTATCAAATCCTTGCCTACAGCACTCTTTCCCAACGTTTCATCCAAGCAGCTGTGGGCTTCTACAGTTGTCCACCCTTTTCCTCTTTGCTCACGGTGTTTTCTTACCCTTTCTCTCATCTCTTCGTCGTAGATTTTTGCGGTGGCTAAGTACACCCTCTCTTTTCCTTTTTCTGCAAGCGCCTCTGCGAAACTGCTTTTCCCGCTTCTGGCCCCGCCGGTTACATAAACTATCCCCATGCTACACCTCTAATATTTATACCCTCTCGGGGTTATCATCTTGCCGTTTTTAACAAAAGTTTTAGAATTGCCAACTATAACTACTGTAAGCATGTCTATCTCAGTTTCCAACATTTCTTCCAAACTTGTTATGACAAAAGACTCGTCATCCCTCTTTGCGTTTCTAACTACGGCTACGGGGGTTTTTGCCGGTTTATACTTTAGCATTATTTCCCTAGCTTCAACTATTTGAGATGTACGCCCGTGGCTTTTAGGGTTGTACAAACTTATAACAAAATCCCCTTGGCTTGCAAGCTCCACCCTTTTTTTTATAAGCTCCCAATCCGTTAAGAGATCGCTTAGGCTTATACTGGCGTGGTCATGCATTATTGGCGCTCCGACTATAGATGCCGCAGCTGTCGATGCAGTTACACCAGGTACAACCTCAACTTCTAAACCCTCTGGAGCCAGCTCTAGCATTATCCCAGCCATGCCGTATACACCTGCGTCCCCACTGCTTATAAGGCTTACACTTTTGCCGGAACTGCATATATCTAGCACCTCCATGCACCTGTCTACCTCTTTTTTCATGGCGGAGCTTATAAGTTCCTTGTGCGAAAACTCCTCTTTTACAAGTTCTATGTATGTTTTATAGCCGATTATGACATCACTTTTTTCAAGCGCATCATAGGCCTTGAAGGTCATGTTTTCCTTGTTTCCAGGTCCCAACCCAACTACGTATATTTTACTCATAGCCAAACTCCTCTTCATATATTGATACGGTTATCCCGTTATGTTTTATCTTTCTTGCTATAAAGCCCCCATTTTTATATGAAGCCAGATATGCACATGGTTCTGAAACTGCCCCTACGCCTATCTTCTCCCTCACAAATTCAGACTCTTGGGATAATCCACCTACACCCTCTAGCTCCTCTTTTTCAAAAAACAGCACCTTCTTGCCTAGCTCGTTTGCTGCTTCAAGGAGGCCGAGCTCTTCCTTTTTTATCCAGGCGCTGGCCAATATCCTTATGCTGTCTATTCTCAAGTTGTACCTATCCATGGAAATCTCTACCGCCTCTAGTACCTGCTCTTTTGTAACGTCCTTTCTGCACCCTATGCCAAGCACTATATTTTGCGGAACTAGCTGCGATATCTCAAGTTTTTTCCTGTTAGATACCACAATTGCTCCTGACACAGCTTCTCTACCGGTAACAAGGTTATCAGGAAGGCTTAAAAGCACTCTTTCCCCGTTCACCATCAGTGAAGTAACCCGTTTTGCACTCTCCAGGCAGTCCAATTTAGTCTTCAACTTTTGAGAAAGTGTATCTACAGCAAGGCTTCCGCCTATGTCGGAAGCAGTTGTAACTACCGGTATCGCCCCAATAAACTTAGCAATTTTTCCGCATTGTTCATTGGCCCCGCCGAGGTGTCCAGACAGTAGGGAAATTACAAAATTTCCACCTTCGTCTACTACTAGTACTGCTGGGTCCACATCCTTTGTTTTTATAAGTCCGGCTAGCATTCTCACAGCTATACCTGTAGCCATGACAAAAATATTAACCTCATACAAATTGAAGTATCTATTCACAGTGTTTTTTAGCCCTCCCTGCATAACAATGCAGTCGCCTTCGGCATATTTTTCAATAGCATATATATCCGCTTCTAAAACTGCCTCTTTCAGCTCTTTTGCCTTTTTAAGGCCGTTTTTGCTTACACTGTATATGGCGTACCTCATTTTTTTACGCCCTCCCTGTATTCATGCGTAAAATATTTATCGTATAATTTAGATTTTGAATATTTATCCCCCATAAACCATCCGACAAGTATCTGGGCAGTTTTTGTTATTTTTTCCACTTTCACCTTTTCAGCTATGTCTCCAAGGGTCCCCTCCACTATTTTCTGGTCCGGCCAACTCGCCCTCTGAACAACTGCAACAGGAGTATCCATAGGATAGTGTCTCGCAAGTTTTTCTACTACCTTTTCTATCATCTGCACCGATAAGAAGATTGCCATAGAAGCTTTATGCGATGCGAGTTTATCGAGGCTTTCCTCCTCAGGAACAGGGGTTCTTCCCTCTATTCTGGTGCATATTACAGTTTGAGTAACATCCGGCAAGGTAAATTCTTTTTTTATTGCCGCTGCTGATGCCAAAAATGAACTTACCCCGGGTACCACTTCATACTGTATATCATGTAAGTCCAATATATCCATTTGCTCCCTGTGAGCACCATAAATAGAAGGATCCCCGGTATGGACTCTTGCGACTGTCTTCCCATTTTCTACAGCTTTAACTGTTACTTCCATTACTTCTTCCAGCGTCATACTTGCACTGTTGTATATCTCTGCTCCCTCTTTATGGCATTCTATAACTTCTTTAGGAACCAGTGAGCCCGCATAAATTATGACGTCTGCCGAGGATACAAGACGTTGACCTTTTACGGTTATTAGCTCAGGATCTCCTGGCCCAGCTCCTATAAAATAAACTTTACCCATGTTTGACCCCGCCTTTTTTTAGAATCAGTGTTGAAAAATAAGGTACTTTCTCTATCTCGTCTAAGTTAGTGTGTATCTCCTCATCTTCTTTCCCACAGTTTGAAACCAGTATTACATTTTCTGAGTTGCCGGTTTCTTTAATCGCCGCCCTCAATTTATCAAAATACCTGCTTATCTTCATAAAAACTATATTGTCGTTGCCTTCTATCTCTTTTTTCAGTTTTGTGGCACTGCTAAGTGATATAATTTTCAAGTCCTCATCCCCTATCACAAGCGGCACATTCACCCTTGAAGCTATACTATTGAATGAAGTTATCCCTGGAACTGTCTCAACCTCAAATTCACTTCCAAGGTAATCCAAGATATACGTGTAGGTGCTGTAGGTCATCGGGTCTCCTATTGTCAAAAAAGCCATGTTTTTCCCGTTTTCTAGCAGCTGCTCTATTTTTTTTGCATTGTTTCTCCTTATCTCTTTTTTCTTCTCCTCATCGCTTATCATTGGAAACTCCAAAAACAACTTCTGGGCATTTTCGTCTATGTAATCTTTTGCTATATCAAATGCTGTGCTACCCTCAGTTTTTTTTGCTTCAGGTAGTACTATTATGTCAACATTTTTCAAGAGTTTCACAGCCTTCATCGTTATAAGCTCCGGGTCTCCTACCCCTACCCCTATTCCATAAAACTTACCTCTCATAAGCCCCTACCTTTCTGCCGCAACAATGTATATCGGATTTTCTGCCACCATCATGTTGAGCTCTTTAATGCTCTTATTCTTACTAACCGATACCAAACTTATATCTATATCTTTAAAATTGTACTTTTTTAAAAGTTCCAATGTTTTCATCAAGTTTTCCAAAATTATAAAGTTCAGTACGAGCTTCCCGCCTATTTTTAAATTTTTAAAGGCATACCGGAATATCTCGTCCAACTCCCCCTTTGAACCTCCAACAAAAATTCTGTCAAAAGGCATATCCTGTATGGCTTCGGGTGCTTTACCTTTTATGACTTCTATGTTTTCCACAGAGAACTTTTCCATATTTTCTCCTATGAGCTTCACTGCATCACTGTTTACCTCCACGGCATACACCTTCCCGTTTTTGGCAAATTTGGCCATCTCTATACTTACAGATCCAGTCCCAGCACCTATGTCCAGGCAGTTATCCCCATCTTCTACTCCAAGCTTAGCCAGGCTAATAGCCCTTACTTCCTCTTTTGTCATAGGGACGTTTCCCCTTATAAATTCACTGTCCTTTATATGGTACATAAGCTTTCCTCTCCTATGAAAGATCTTCCAATTTCACGACAACCACGTTTATACCGAACTCTCCCTCATACTCCGACAAATTCTCTGCACTGAAAAAATGTATCCTCTCATCACAGTAAGAGAGTTTTTCCCCCACCCAAATTCTTGCTCTACCATACCCTCTATTTTTCAAGGTTATTGCGATATTTTTCGGAGAGTTCTCTTTATCTGTAAGTAGCCCTATCTTCCTGTATTTTTCAAGTTTTTTCACATAATCTATTTTTTTGCCGTGAACGCTGCCTATATAAGCATCTGCCCACATCTCGCCTATCCTAGAAAACATATACTGCATAGAGGATATCCCAGGTAGTACTTGAAGTTCCTCCGACTTAAAGTTTTTTTTCATATACCCTAAAAAGCTGTAGAAACCAGGGTCACCAGAAACCACCACTGCTATCCTCTGCTCTCTGTTTTCCATGATGTAACGCACAAGTTTATCCAGGCCACTGTCTATATATCTGACCTCTTTGTCGGCTAAAAGATGTGATATGCTTTGGATGTTCCTCTTTCCCCCGATTACTATATCGGCTTCCACTATAGCGTTTTTTACAATAGGTGTTATATATTCAGGATTCCCAGGCCCCAGCCCCAATACAAATATCTTCTCCATATTTATCCTCACTGTTAAAAATTTTCACTCCTGGCCAGCTCACCCATGTTGTTTGAAAATATCAGGGTGGCGACCTCTATTTTTTTACCGCTTCTTTCTGCAAGCTCCTGGCATCTTGTACTCGCCTTTTTTGCCAAAAGCTGGAATACCTCTGGATTTTCAACATATCCCGCGGCCTCTTCAGTTGTATTTGAGCCCAAAATCTTGAGTATATTCTCGTGTTTTTCCCCGCAAAGCACTGCATTTGATGCTAGTATTTCAAGCCTTGCATCAGATACCCTGCTGTGGGTGTGGAATATCCCGCCGGCCACCTTCACTAGTTTGCCTATATTACCCACAAAGAATATCTTTTCCACTCCGGCTTCACAGGCCTTTTCTATCATAAACCCCACAAAGTTGCTTATTACCACTATCCTTTTCTCATCCATCCTAAGCTTTTCCACTGCATAATTTTTCCCGTAATTCCCAAATGTAAATACCAAGTTTTTTGAGCCGCTTTCCCTTATAGCTACATTAAGCTCCAATGCCAGAGAATCTTTGAAGGCTTCTTCAGACATGGGTTTAACCAAGCCGCTGGTTCCCAGTATCGATATCCCGCCTATTATACCCAATTTTGTATTCAGAGTATTTTTGGATATCTCTTCTCCGCGTGGAACGAATATCTCAACATCTACTCCGAACTCCCCCTGTCCTACTAGCTTTTTAACCTCTTGCAGTATCATCTTCATAGGAATCGGGTTTATAGCTGCCTCCCCCACCTGCACAGGCAGCCCATTTTTAGTCACCCTGCCGACACCTTGTCCACCATATATCATAATTTTGCAGTCACTTCTTCTACTAACCTTAGCACATATCTCTATGCCGTTTGTTATGTCGGGGTCATCTCCACCGTCTTTTACTACTGTCCCAACAGCAAAATTTTCGTCCCCGCATATATCGACCGGCAGTTCAATTTCCTCTCCTGTCGGAATGCTTATAGCCACCTTTTTTATTTGTTCTTTTTTTAATAAAAACTGTGTTGCAGCCTTTGCTGCCGCAGCTGCGCAGGATCCGGTTGTGTATCCATACCTAAGTTTTTTCCCTTGATAGAGTACATATTTATCCATCAAAACCTACCCTGTTAAACATCTGGTACAATATGCCGTGAAGTATAGAAACCGCAACCGTACTTCCGCCCTTTCTTCCCTTTATTCGGATATATGGTATATCGAATTTTGCCAGCTCCTCTTTGGATTCCGCTGCGCCTACAAACCCCACCGGTACCCCCACCACAAGGGCAGGTTTAAGATTTTCTTTATTCACCCTTTCCAGCAGTGTGAAAAGCGCTGTTGGGGCATTGCCTATTAAAAATATTTTTGTATCCGGATCTTCCAAAGCCTTTTCTATTCCGACTATAGATCTGGTCACCTCTCTTTTTTTTGCCTCCTCAGCCACCTTCGCATCAGAAACCAGGGAATATGCTGAACACCCAAATTTTTCAAGGGTTTTCTTGCTGAGACCATTAAGTATCATCTTTGTGTCACAGTAAATCCTGCAGCCATTTCTAAGTGCTTCCATGGCAGATTCAATGGCGTAATTTTCAAACTCTATCAGGTCCGCATACTCAAAATCCGCTGTTGTATGTACAACTCTTTTTACTATTGGTTTTTCTCTTTCACTGAACTTTTCTATTTTTTCTCCTAATTCTTCCTCTATTATTTCGAAGCTTCTAGCCTCTATGTCCATAGGTTTTCTTATATATGACATAAATTTTTCCCCTTTCGGAATCGTTTATAATTTCAGTCAAGAATATGCTTAATTTTTTTTGTCTTAGAAAAAATCCTCTCAAAAAACTCTAAATTTGAGTAGAAATTTATATGTGGGTACCCAGCAATTACGTTGTTTTTGACAAGTCCGCAGTTCCAAGTCCTGCCGTCACGCTTTCTCACCTTGAAATAATAAGCCTGTTCATTGTTCTCATATATATCTGAATAGTGGAACTCATGTCCCCTGAGCATTATTCCATCCGCCGTCTCTATATCCACATACCCAAACCTGTTCATATTAAGGCGGTTTTTCATCTCTATTTTCATATCCAGAACCCCGCAAAACTCATAAAACTCATCTTCTAAAAGCTTTATCCCGTTAGTAAGGTAGATAAATCCTCCGCATTCTGCATATACAGGAACTCCTCTTTTACAAGCCTCTTTTACACTGGCTATCATAGAGGTGTTTGCAGCTAGCTCTTTGGCATAGTTTTCTGGGTATCCGCCCCCAAGGTATATGAACTCGGCTCCTTCTGGAATCTCAGCGTCAATTACTGGGCTAAACTCCATAAGTTTTGCCCCGGCATACTTTAAAAGATCTAAATTTGCGTTATAGTAGAATGAAAAAGCCCTGTCTTTTGCCACGGCTACATTAAGTCCTGCCAAACTTCCCTTTAACTTTTCACCTGGATTAAAATTCTTTGTGTCCCAGTTTTTCTCCGCAAGCTCCTTTATCCGCTCCAAGTCTATGTATTTTTCTGCAAGTTTTTTCAACATCTGCACTTTCTCACCCATGTCCTCAAGCTCAGCTGCCTGTTTTAGACCCAGATGTCTGCTTTCAAGTGAAATCTTTTCATTCTTCGGAAAGTAGCCCACACACTCAACACCGGCATAACTTTCAACAGCCTCTTTTAAACTGAGATACATCTTCTCGCTTGAAACATTGTTTAGTATTACCCCGCATATATCGACTTCCTTGTCAAAATGATTGTAACCTAAAACCTCGGCTGCTATGCTGGTAGACACCCCTTTGGCATCTACTACTAGGATAACCGGGATGTCCAGTATTTTTGCCACGTGGGCGCTGCTGAAATTTTTCCGGCCGTTCCCAAGACCGTCATAAAGTCCCATTACTCCCTCTACAACCGAAATGTTTTTACCAAAAGAAGCCGTCCAGAACAAGTATTTAAGCGTCTCTTCCGTAAGCATAAAGGCATCTAAATTGTACGAGCTGTTCCCTGTTACGTATTCGTGAAATCTTGGGTCTATATAGTCCGGCCCGACTTTAAACGGAGCCACATTTTTTAAAGCGGCCATTATGGCACTGCTTACCGTGGTTTTTCCAACTCCACTTTTTGTTCCTGCTATCATAATTCTTCTCATGTTCAATAGCTCTCTCCTAAATATTTCATATATCCCTCTAAAAATTCATCCTTTGAGAGACCATTTTTCTCCCCAATATACCTGTACATTTTCAAAACCATAGGTTCTTCTAAATTGACATTTTTCAAAAAAACCCTATCCATAAAGATTGCATCCTTTTTACCCTCTTTTACTATCTCTCCGTCTTTTAAAACGAATATATAGTCGGCAAACTGATACGCGAAATCAACGTCATGTGTGGATACCACTACTGTTTTTTGTTTTTTCACCTGTTCTTCTAATATCTCCAGCACCTTATTTCTGTTTTTTGTATCCAGCCAGACAAGGGGTTCGTCCAAAACCAAAACCTGTGGTCCCATGGCCAGTATAGAGGCTATAGAAAGCCTTTTCTTCTGACCATAACTGAGATTGTGGCATAGTTTATCTTTCAAACTGTACATATTTACAGATTTTAAATTATTGTCTATGATATCTCCCAGTTCTTTATCCGTGTACCCGAGGTTTTTTGGTCCGAATCCCACCTCCTGGAAGACAAGTGGAGCAAATATCTGCACTTCCGGGTCTTGAAATACTACCCCTACATTTTTTCTTATTGAGTTCAGGCTATCTTTTTTATAGTTAAGCTTTTCTCCTCCACAATATATGCTTCCGCTGTTTGCCTTCAATACGCCGTTCATGAGCAGGAAAAGCGTCGATTTCCCAGAACCATTTTCACCTAAGAATACTATTCTTTTGCCGCTGCCCAGATTAAAATTTATATTTTTTAAAACTCTTTCTTTCCCATCATATGAGAAGCTTACATTCTCAAATCTAAGCACCGTATACCTCCACTAAAATATTCACTATAAAAAATAACCCCATTAAAAACCAAAATTCATTTGAGGTTCTATAATTCTTGTTTTGAAATAAAAATTTATTCCCCAATCTGCTTTCCATGGCCTTTGCAGAATTATAGCTGTAATAATATGTTTTTTTTAAAATTGATGTCACCAACATCGAGAAGGAGTTTAATGAAATCTTATAATTCCTGTAACCAAGCCTGCTCTCCTGCGCCATGACTATTTTATTTTTATTATCCAAAAGAGCAAATATATATTTATATATCAATAAAAACAGCTCCCTAAAAATTAATGGGGCTCTCATTTTTTGGAATACATAGTCTATATCAGTGACTGGGGTCGAACATATAAAAAAATAAATAGAAGAAATTGAGCAGATCGTCCTTACTACAAAAAATCTCCAATCTGCACCGCTTAAAACCAAGACAAAACTTGAAGAAAGGGTGAAAAAAACTGGTATACTATATAACTTCATAAGTTCTAACGGCTTAACTTTTACTTTAAAAAGCAACAAATAGTTAAATACAAATAAGTTAAAAAAATATACATAGTAATTTTCTGAAAACAAAAGTATCACTATAGCCCCTATAGACAATACAAATTTTTGTGTCGGATTTACATGGCTTAACGCATTAGAATTTGAAATTCTATCAATTATCATCTTCTACCCCTTCAATATTTTAATATAGGTTTATCTCGCAACAAATCACACGAACTTTGCCTATAAAGGATCCCTGCCCCCGTTAGATATCCTTTATAGATTTAAAGAAATTTTCTAGGAAATTTTAACTCATGTGATCCATAACTAGTAAAACTATTGTTTCTCGCTCACTAAGCCCTCTCTTTTGCTCGTTTCCCCTTAAAATATCCTAAAACATAGCCCACAAGACCTGCTCCTGCAGCTGCCTGTAGTGCAAACAAAAGGCTCTCTGTCTCCCCTCCAGGAGGGCTCATAGGGCTTTCTGCCCAAGGCTTATAGTCTGGCGCGATGCTACTTATTATCTCTTCCGCCTTACCGTCTGCACCTCCAAACTCAGAGTCCTTAATTGTTAGGAGAGGGAAAACTCCTATAACCACTACAAATGCCAAGAGTATAAGATTTTTTTTTGCTGTCGTCATCTAAACTTTCACTCCTTCCCCTATATTGTATTCTGATATCTGATTCATAACTATGTTGGTTAAAAAGCCTTCAATCACAGCTAGCGGTATTTGGGTAACGGCAAATATCATCAAAAACTTTGTAAGGGAAGCTGCTATACCCCCATCCGGTGAAGGATAAGCCACAGCTAGCTGCACCGATGTTACCACATATGTGGATAAGTTCCCCAAGGCTGCCGCCAGAAAAATTGCCAATGATTTGCTTTTCCTTTCTAAAACCTTATATATAACCCAAGATACTATAGGTCCGAATATAGCCATAGAAAAGGCATTTGCTCCAAGGGTTGTGAATCCTCCATGCGCCAAGAGTCCGGCCTGGAATATCAACACTATAGTACCAAGTATTGAAGTTACATAGGGCCCAAAAAGGATTGCAGATAGTCCTACTCCTGTAGGGTGGGAGGAGCTCCCTGTAACTGATGGGATCTTTAGCGCTGAAAGTACAAATATGAAGGCCCCTGCAAGTGCGAGAGTTAGCTTTTTCTCCATTTTTTCCCCAACAAGTTTCTTTATCCTAAAAATCCCAATAGCCCAAAAGGGTATGCATATTGTGAACCAAGAAACCGCCCACTTCACAGGCAAAAACCCCTCCATTATATGCATGGAATAGGAGTTTGTATAAATTGTTAAAAAAACAAACAAACTTAAAAAAGGTAATTTTCTCTTCATAATCCCCTCCTATAGTATCTCTTCGGCTCTTTTAACCAATATTTCGGCTAACATCGGGTCTGCACCTATTGGTTTCCCAAATTTAAAAATAACATCTGGATATTTTTTTTCTAGCCCTTCTATTTTTTCAGGTATATCCTCCCTTATGTGTATCCCTTCAAATAAAAAGAAAGGCACAACTACTATTTCTTTGATTCCTGGATTTTCAACTATCATTCTTTCAACAGTATTCTCTATAGTCGGTTCTGAAAGTTCCATACTTGCTCCGTATACCATTACATCCTTTTTTTTCTCTCTTACCATGTCCACAACTTTTTCAAAATCATCTTGAAACTTTTTAGAACGACTGCCATGCCCAATAATCAGTACTGCATTCATAAACATCTCTCCTCCTATAACGATTAAGTAGTTCAAAAAAAAAACTCCGACTAGAGGTCGGAGTTTAATATACTGCTGTAGAACAAATATAAAAACTACCCTGCTTAATACAATTTTTTAAGTTTCTTTAGATGTATATATAAAAAAATCAAATAATAAGCAGATTATATTTATTCACTTTAGTATACCAAATCTTCCCTTCCCAGAAAATTTAAATATAAATGTTTAGGCAAGTCTCCTGACTAGCATCGTCCTACTTGTGTTAATCCCTTCCCATTTTTCAACAGTGGTTATAACACCTTCGTCCGCATCACAGTAGTGGGGGCTGTATCGGATTCTCACCGATTTCCTTATTAAGTTAAAAACGCCTAAACATTTTCACATAATTATACCATACGATAAAAATAATTTCTAGCTACTCAAAAATTATTCTAGATGATTTTAACCTGATTATTGTACATAGCTTTAATAGTTTTCAACTAGTCTTTTAGCCATTTTACTCCATTCCACTAATACTTGTGGATTTTTCCCAAGTGTATGGTTATCCTTCATCATAAGCTCAACTCTATTTTTATTTGCTTTAGTTATTTCAAATTTTGCCTTAAGTTCTTTTTCTACTCTTTCTAAGTCTAATTTGCCTGTAGCCAGGTCGCTAGGTGTAGGCTTATGAGAGAATACATAATCTCCCTTAAGGAGTTCTGCCATTTTTTCGAAGTTTGCCCAGTTTGAGACCGATACCCTCCTCAAGCTTTTAACCTCTTTTATTATGTCAAATCTTGGGTCTAAAGGTTCACAGCACCCATAACAGTTTAATCCAAATTTCTCCATCAATTTTTTCTGATATGGAAATATGAATTCTGCAAACATATCAGGAGAAACACTTGTAGTCATTTGACTTTCTGCAAACCCCCACATATGTTTCATCAATACTTTTCCAGGTTCATCTATAGGTAGTTGAGTTGTTAATCCTATCCCACCAGATCCTACGTAAGTGAAGTCTGCATTCGGGCTGAAGAGTCCGTTTGCTTCCAAGAAATCAAGCTTTCTCTCCATCCCCTCCATAAGTCTTTTCATAAGCGCATGCACTTCGTCAGGGTAGTCGAAAAAGTCAAACATGAGATTTTCCATTCCACGAAGTTGAACAAACTCGTCTGTAAGTCCAAATCCCCAGTACCAAATAGTTTTGTTCCTCACCTCAAGTATTCCGTCAAAGACTTTTTTGGCAAGTTCAAGAACTTCATATGTTTTCTCATAGTCAACAGTTATGTTAGGTTCAACTATTTTATCCAGGTCGTTATAGTCTTCTAGAACGACTTTTAGTTCATAGGCCCCACCATCGTGATCGTAAGTGTGATGCTTGCTATTGTCTAACCCTTCTAGTGTCCATATAGTTTCCTTGTATACATGTGGGACATCAAAAATAGCTTCTACGATGAAATCATCATGCAGCTCTTCTCCCCAGAATATTTGTTTTCTTAACATAACCTCCCAGTGTCTTGCGAGGTCATTTTTACACTCTAGTTGGTCATCTGTTATTATTTCATTCCATCCGTGTTCAGGATCACAAAGTATAAGAGGTCTCACACTTAGATCAAGATCATTATGTCTTGTCCAAAGTTCTCTCTTCTCTTTCATGTCTTGCCTTTGAGAAAGCTCCGCCACTTTACTTGCAAGCCTTCTTAGTACATCAATATCCGCTTGCGGTATAGCTAGGTCGCTGTAATCCGCAAAATAATTATTTACTCTTATATTTAAATGCTCAAACATCAAATTACCTCCCACATTTTATAAATTTATTTTTTTAAGCTACAAGCTCCTTGGCTTTAGTTGCACAAGTTGCAGCATCGCCAGTGTATACATCTGCTCTTATTTCGTCAGCAAAAGCTTGAGTTATTGGAGCTCCCCCTACCATTACTTTATAATTATTTCTTATTCCCCTTTTTTCTAATTCATCTATAACCTCTTTCATGTAAGGCATAGTAGTTGTTAAAAGTGCTGACATTACCAATATGTCTGCATGCTTTTCCTCCATAGCTTGTATAAATTTTTCCTTGTCGCAGTTTATCCCTAAGTCTATCACTTCAAATCCTGCACCCTTAAGCATCATCGCAACGATGTTTTTCCCTATGTCATGAAGATCCCCTTTAACTGTTCCTATAACCGCTTTCCCTATAGGTTCCACGCCTGCTTCAAGCAGGGCTTTTTCAAGTATTTTAGTCCCCTCATTCATGGCTCTTGCAGCTACTAATACTTCCGGGACAAACGCTTCGTTTCTTTTGAATCTTTCTCCTATTGCCTCCATACCAGATAGTAATCCTTCGTTTAATATTTTTTTCGCTTCTATCCCATCTTCTAACGCCTTCTCTGTTAACTCCTTAACTTTTGGGGCACGCCCTTTTTGAACAAACTCAGAAATTTCTTTTAATATCTCCATTTTGATCCTCCTTTTATATTATTCTATAGGGTATATTTTCAATCCACTTAAAGAATTAAGTATTATATTTATTTGTACATATTCATTAATATTTTTTCCTGAAATATGTAAAATTCTTTATTTTCTTCATACAATCCGCTATCTAAAACCATCACAAAATACGATTAATTTCAATAGTATACAGGGTTAAAACTTTCCGGTATTTTTATCTCTACTTGTATATAGTTTTTGTCTGTTGTCGGCGTATCCTTGAATACTATATGGTTGTACATCATCTCAAAGGCCTTGTATCCTATATCTTCCGGCTTAGTGTCAATTATAAAATCCATACAACCAGTTTTTATCTTTTTGTCGAAAAAAGATATCTGGCATCCTACAACAGACAATTTATCAGTAAGATCTAAATCTTTCATCACTGCCGACAGGGCTTCATAATCGTTTGATGACAAGTATACAGAATTTATATCCGCATCTTTTTCCAAAGCCATCTTTATTTTTTCATAAGAACTCTTATATTTTTCTTCGCTTAATATAATATTTCGAATATCGTAATTTATCCCGTAAAGCTTCATAAACTCTTTAATTCCAGCCAATCTTTTCTCGTGTACTGTAAATTTAGGATTCCCCACAACCACTAACAGCTTTACATCTTTTTTCAACATCTTTGTAAATAAGCTCGCGGATAGCCTCCCAACCTGCACTGCATTCTCACCAAAAAAACAGATTCTTCTGCATTCAACGTCAGTAACTAAGGTTATTACAGGTATCCCCGAATCTATTATTTCATTCATTTTCCCAGCTATTTTGTCGGTGTTCATTACAGCTGCCACTATGCCGGCTACTTTTTTCTCTTTAAATATTTCAAGTCCTTTTAATATGCTTTCTTCGTCAAAATTATCCACAAAAACCGGTTTTATTTTTAGCTTAGTGTCTCCTATGTCGTTTTTGGCCATGATTAATCCGTCCATTATCCTTTTATAATAAAGTTCGGCTCTTTTAGACATCAACACCCCTATAATTTTCTCCTCGCCGAAGCTTTTTAACTTTTTGGCGTTTCTATTTACAACGTAATTATGCTCTTTGGCTATCTTAAGTATCTTTTCCCTAGATTTCTGGCTTATACCCGGCCTGTCATTAAGGGCCCTGTCAACTGTTCCTTTAGATACCTCCGCCAACTCCGCTATTTCCTTTATCGTTATCACTGTTATACCCCTCAATATAAATCTAAGTTTTTCTCTCTACGGCGCAAATTATCTTTTCGTTATCATAAATCCCTGCTACAGAGTGCCCAGGCGGTACCACCAGGTAATCCTCTTCCGAAAATTGTCCCCGCAAAAGATTTTTCAACATATTGTAACCCCCATCCAACTCGACTACCTCGACACCCTTTTCAGCTGCCTCTTTTTCTACTTTAATCAGGTTATAGTCGTCTTTTTCATGTCCGGTTTTTATAAAAAAAATTTCAGATTTCTCACTTTGTCCATGTATAGTTTCATATATATACTTGGCGTTATCTTCTCCGTACTCTTCCACAAGCTTTTCATACTCAAGTCCGAAGTACCAGTGTTCTTTCTTAAAATTTTCTGAATCCTTCTGTTTTTCAAACTCCTCTAGGTAATCGGCTGAATACCACTCACTGCTCTGCTTGCCTTCAAAGTTTTCTAAAAACTTTTTCCTGGATTCTAAAAATAGTGTACAGCAGTCATGGGCACGCGGAATTATGATTGGGATCTCTCTTGCGGTCAACCCCAATACACTGTTGCCGCATAAACCGTACAGCAGCAGTATGGCTTGGTAACCTTTTCCTGCTTTGTCTATTTCATCCTGCAGTTCTTTATTTAATTTTTCCGGATTTAGATGCATTCCCATGGGTATAAACATTGCATCTACAGGTAGCATGTTTTCAGATATAAAATTTTCAACAAAATTTTTAAATACGCTGCATGATATCAATTTATATCTTTTCATAAATCCACCTAGTTTCTTTCAAAATACATATACAGCATAAAATAGTTATTGAATTCTGGGCTTTCACCCAGATTTATGTCCCTTGTTTTTGACTTTATCCCGGCCATTTTTTCTTCTACACTTTTATCTAATAGATACCTAACCGCCCCCGCTAGGGAGCTGTTTCCTATCACAATTGCCTTTTTCAAAAGTACCTCTGGCAAGAGTCCTATCTCCACCAAACTTTCCAGATTAACTTTCGTACCAAATCCTCCGGCTACATATACTTTTTCTACATCCTCAAAGGTGCATCCGTACTCTTCAACTAAACAGGAAAGTCCAGCCCTTATAGCAGATTTTGCCAGCTGCAACTCCCTCATATCCTTTTGATACACGCCTACCCCTTCGCCTATTTCAAAATATTCTCCCTGTGAGAAATAACCTGTATAGTCCATTAGTTCGCTTTTTACCAAGGATGCCGCAGCGTCTATAAGACCGGTACCACAAAGCCCTTTTGCTTTTTTCCCGCCTATTGTCTCATATACAAATCTGCCATCCAAGTACTCGACCCTGGATATGGCACCAGCCACACTCCCTATGCCGCACTTTATGTTGCCGCCTTCAAATGCAGGTCCTGCAGCAGTTGCAGTGGTAACTATGCCATCTCTAGACCCAACTACCATCTCGCCGTTGGTTCCCAAATCTATAAGTATACAGGGTTTATTTGAAAAAATCATGTCATATGCATAAATGCCAGACAGTATATCCGCTCCTACATAAGCTGATATCGATGGGAGTATATGCACGTTGCACTCCAACATACTACTTTCGAATATCTCCCTAAATTCAAACATATGTTTTTCCAATGTGATGGAGGTAAAAGGTATCACCCCTATACTCCTACAGGATATCCCCATAAGTAGGTGGAGCATTACGGTATTCCCAGACACAGACATTTCATATATCTCGCTTTTATCTAAGTTGCCGGTATTTAAAATCTCTTTTATACCGGATAATACGGAGTTGATAGCAGCTTTTTTCAAGCCTAAAATGCCGTTTTCGTTGGAATACGCTATCCTGGATATTACATCTGCTCCGTATTTTCTCTGCTCGTTTATCATCCGTGCACTGGCTATCTCTGCACCACTCTCCAAATCTATCACTTTCATGGCTATTGTTGTTGTGCCCAGGTCTAAAGCCAGGCCGAGAACTCTCTCCATCTTTTCTGATACCCTTACGAGCTTTTCATTTTTCATAACAAAGTAAAGTTCTTTTTCGCTCTTATCCTTGTGCTCCATTATCTTGGATAGATCCTTTAGGGCTTCAAGGGAAAACTCTATTTTTCTCCCAAAAATTTTCTCGATATTTCTACAAAAGCTTCCTCCGTCATTTAGACTCTCTAAATTAACGGATTTCTTCACTTCTACAATTGGCTCTATCTCGAAGTCAAAGACCTTATAATCTTTCAAAGACTCCATTTTTTCTTCCCCGCTATCCGGTATTTCGACAAAACAGCTCTCTTCGGGGTAGAAACAGCAGGCCAACCTATAGCCAGCGTCCAGTTGGGATTGGTTTAAAAACTCCTTGTCCTGTTCAGTCACGTCAGCTTTGCCTTCCAAAATTTTCACAACACATTTCCCGCATTTCCCAATCCCGCTACAAGGTGCATTTATATATACCCCAGCTTCCCTTATATGCTCTAGAAGAGACTTTCCTCTATGCAAAGGTACTTCTATGCTGCTTTCTCCTTCGATCCTTACAATCCTATCCATAGGAATCACTCCACCACTATTTTTGTATCCGATAGTTTACACCATTCTTCTACAAGAGTTTCTTTAAGAGGATTTTCAAGGGGACTTAAAATTACCACAAAGGATTCCTTATTCTCTTTTCTCGGCAAAAACTTTATATCTTCTCCTACCCCATCCAGATAAAACCATCCCTCTTTCAGTTTTAAAAATCCTTTTATTCTGTATATTTTTCTTTTAAAAGATTCTACCCATTTCTCAACTTTCTCTTTCTCGGCGTCTTCTGGTAGTCTCACCAGTACATTATGTGCAATTGTAAATTGATTTTCAAATATTTGACTGTCATTTTTATGTAAAACACCTTCAATTATGCTGTCTGGAATCTCTGCAAAAGATGTCTCATAAATAAGTACCTTGTCATTGTACTGTCTTATGGCATTCAGGCTTTTTTCTTTTTCTTTGTCAGTTGCTATGTCGCATTTATTAAGTATCAACAAGTCGCTTATAGCTATTTGCTGCTTTAATATTTGAACCGTCTGTACCAATTTGTAAATATTCGTGGCATCCATTACGCCTAATATCTCAATTTTCTCTATATCTTTGCCTTTTTTATCTTTTATTATATCCAGTATTTTTGGTAGTGTAGACGGGTTTGCCAACCCGCTGCTTTCAACCAATATGGTCTCCACATCTTCTTTAATTACTTCCATCATGGCCTTTATAAACTGGTCAGATTTGCAAGAGCAAAATATAGAACCGCTGTTTATCTCTGCCATTTTGATGCCGCCTCTATCTATAAGTTCCACGTCAACGCCAATTTTCCCAAAATCATTCATTATTACCCCTATTTTTTTGTGAGAATATTTTTCTAGGAGTTTTTTTAAAAATGTAGTTTTTCCAGATCCTAAAAATCCAGTTAATATAATTATTTTTACACCCATCTTTAATGCCTCTTTCAGTATATGAAATATTCAAAATAATTTACACCAAAGGGAGCATTCCTAATGCCCCCATTTTTTTGACTATAGTTATTCCTCTTCTATGCATTTTTTATGGCATCTATAAGCTCTTTTTTGCTAGGTATTATAGATGAATACTTGAGCTCCCCGTTGATATACATAGAAGGTAGGTTTTTAACCCCCATCTTCATGCATCTAGCTATATTCTCTTTTTCTGTAAATTTATACTCTACTACTTCTATTTTATCCCCAAACTCTTTCCACGCATCGTTTACGGCAAGCATCATATACCCGCAAGCAGCACAAGTTGCTGAATCCAGCGTAAACACCTCTACAAGCGGCTTCTCAAGCTTGTCGTAGTCTGGAAGATCTACTTCGATATCCTCAAATGAAGTTGCTTCATAGTTTTCCAACATTTTTTTAGCCATTTCTGGATCTTTCGCAGCTTCCTGAACAGCTATTGAGTTAGCTATAGGTACATCGTATGGCATATCGCATCCAGGGGCTATGATCAGGTTTTTAGTAGATACGCTTTCTAATATATCTATTACCACTTTCATGTTATCTTGTTGTGTTCCGTGCAACATAACTGTTGTAAGAGGTATGTTCCCTCCAAGGGTTACATTGTATTTATCAGTAACCGCCTTTGCAGTAACTATACTAATATTTTCATCTATCGATATAGAGTCAGGTTTTGTTTCACACATAACTTCTAAATTTTTAGTTGCGTCTCCACAGACAAAGAAAGATGAAAATGCCCCAGCATTTCTAATGTGCTCAAAGAAATCTGTATAGGCTTCAGATAAAAATTCTTCAAAATGATCCGAAGAAATTTGAGAAACCAGTGGATCTACGGAAGCTATCACATCCATACCCGCTTCTATATAATAGTCTGCAAGCTTCTTAATTACCTCATTTGAATACTTTACAAGATTTATTACATACTCAGGGTCGTCAAACATATCCATAAAAATCATGTTTCCACGAAGGTGCGAAGCCAAAGTAAATGGGCCGCATACAAGGCCGTAAAGGGCAGTTGTATCCCCAACCTCTTTTTTCATTCTTTTCATAACATCTAATATCATAGGAAGACGCCCATCAGACTTCTCAATCATTTTTGTAGGGATCTCTTTTTCCATCTCAAGAGGGTGGCTTACAACTGATGGTGGCGCATCCTTTGCCCACATGAGTTCACAACCAAGTATTTCTGCTTCTATTTGAAGGTCAAATATTACAGGCTGCCCGTCTGGACGGTACAACTTATTTACCTCAATAAGTGACTTGAAAAGCTTATCCCCATCGGTGAGCACCTCTTCAGCATTATAACCAACAAGTTTACCTGCATGCACCCCTGCAAAAGGAACCCACGGAGCTCTATCTACCTCCTCGTGCCTAAGAGTTTTAAACAAAAGATCTTTTCCCATTAAAAAATACCTCCTCGATGATATAATTTTCATTTTTTATGATCATGATATATAAAATAACGTTTTCATTCCTACCCACAGCTAAACTTCTTTTTTTGTGTTCGTACACGGAAAACTTTAAAAATAAAAAATACCTCTATATTTTAAACACAACTTTTCCACGCTTTTCAAAAATAAAATTTTATTTCGACACCAATTGTTAAAAATATCCAAAATTATTGATAATTATTAATCAATTTAAGCCACGTATTTTCAAAGAAATAACGCTTAAAAGTATTTAACATCTTAAAAAATCCGCTTATTAAATTACAAAAAAACGCTTTTGTGTTCGTACACGAGAAACTTTAAAAATAAAAAATACCTCTATATTTTAAATACAATATTTTTAGTTTTATGTCAACATTTTTCAAAAATAAAATTTTATTTCAATACAAATTGTTAAAAAACCATCCAAACTCTTGACAAAATTCGACATTTGTATTATTATAGAGTAAACTGATTTAAAATTAAACTATCTTTTCAACAAAAATGAGCAATTCATCATGACATATTGGCAAATACTGCATGAATTAAATTTTAAAACCATACTAAACGCATTTATATAATTAATAATTTTAATTAATGATTTGGAGGTGACTCACATGGCAGCAGCAGATAAAAAAATGGCAATGTTAGCAGCTGGACTTCTAGCTCTAGAAATAGCTTTCTTAGCACTTGGTCTATAATCCAAACAGAATCTTTTAAACTAAACTTTCAATACAAAAGCGCGGCTAAGCTGCGCTTTTGTATTTTTTGTATCTCAGAATTAAATAAAAAGCAAAATCACACACATAGCAGCTTAACTCACGAATTATTTAAAAGATCGAACACCTAGACTTTTTTCATTATTCTGCGAAACTCTTTGTTTTACTCTGTGTCTGAAATATAATTTTATTTGATTTTTTATTCGTGTCAATTTGTGTGATTCGTGACTAAAACAGGTGTTTTTTATTTTTATGATTTTAAATCAATTCAACACTTTAGATAAAGGCAGCAATTTAGATTACCTATCTCACCCTGTAAAGTTTCAGAAGAAAACAATACGTTTTCAAACGCTGAATTTTCCAAGCTTTTGAGAGATATTTTGTCAAAAAAAAATATTTTTTGCATTATTTTTGAATTTTTCTATTGCTTTTTGAAAAAAATATACTATAATTATAACATAAACGTTTTGGGAATAATTTGATCGTTTCATCTCGTTGAATGGTTATAAATTAACCCACATTTAACGAACGCAGGTTTTTTACTTCTTATTACAAGTTTATATTTATCGAAGTTTTATTTTTTACAAACATTTGGAAACGTTTTCAGAAGTTTCAGGTAGATTTGTTTCTAAAGCTAGAAATCCCGAAGCGCTACTACAAATCCAATCCTGCAAAATAATTTTCCCCAAAACATGGTATCAGTAGAATTATTCATACCCGAGTACTTTAAGCTAGTTCCAGAAGAAGCTATCAGAATCGGTAAAGAAAAAAAATAGCAGTTCTTAGCAAATATTTCGATATCGCTAAGTAGATACTTCCAGGGATACACCAGAATTAACAGTTGCGTTATTTGATGTTTCTTATACTAAAAAATAAGAAACGTTAACATAATATAGTGCTGAGAGCACTAAAAAGAAGGAGGAGTTAGATTTGAAAAAAAATATTTGGCTGATTTTCATTATGACGGTTTTATTTGCATTTGTAGGGTGTGGAAAGAAAGAAAAAGCTGGTGGAGAAAAATTAAAAGTCGGAGTTGCTATATCACAGTTTGACGACCAATTCTTGATCTCTATGGTTGACAAGATGAAGGCTTTCGCTGAAGAAAATTACGGAGACGAGATGGAACTCACTTTCGTTGATGCTAAAGATGACCCAGCTAAACAGCTTGGTCAAATCGAAAACTTTGTGACTCAAGGTATGGACAAAATAATCGTGGTTCCAGTGGACTCAGAAACTAGCGACAATATGTCAAAAATGGTTGTAGATGCAGGTATCGACATAATCTACTGTAATAGACCACCTCAATCAATTTTCGACGGTGTTTACGCAGTTGTTTCTCCTCAAAAAGAGTCTGGTCTAATGGAAATGGAATACCTAGCTGAAAAAGCAGGGTATAAAGGAAATGTTGTTGTACTAATGGGTGAGCTTGGACAAGAT
>QKCP01000141.1 GCA_003246855.1 Ilyobacter polytropus | reverse complement strand
CGAAAAATACCAGGCGACCATCATGGGGACCGCAAGCTTCATCATTTCCGACGGCTGGAAGCGCACGAAATACAGGTTCAGCCAGCGTTGCGCACCGCCGCTGATTTCACCGCTCACCAGCACGGCGCATTATTTTTATAGATTTTCAAGAAAATAATCTGGTATATCCAGATTCACGTCTATTCCGTATTTTTCAATAACAACCCGGTGAGAAAAAAGGTGCATTGCATCACTATTTTTATTGCCGTACTTCATGTCACCGTGTATAGGGAGACCTCTTTCTGCTAACTGTACTCTCAGCTGATGCGTCCTACCTGTACCGAGCTCAGCTTCTAAAATACAACGTTTTTCCCCTCTTCTAACCACAGAAAAATAGCTTATACTCTCCTTGGACCCCTCTTCGTATGAGTCTAATTCTACGACCCTTTCCTCCGTTTTTTTGAGATACGATACTATCTGAAACTCATCCTGCTTTGCCAATCCGTCAACTAATATGTAGTAGTACTTACCTACATTTCTGTTTTTTATCTCTTCCGAAAGCTCCCTTACTGTAATTAAGTCTTTAGCACCGATAATAAGTCCTGAGGTAGCTTTGTCTATTCTGTTTACAAAGGTAAAGTTCATATTTTGTGTATAAGATTTAAGCATTTCGGAAAGGCCGTAGGAGTGGCCACTCCCCTTATGCATGACTATGTTCGGCTTTTTGTTTAGTATAAGCACCCTGTCGTCCTCATATACAATAGTCTTTTTTATTGATGATTTTTCGTTTTCGGAAAGGTCGATAAACTCTTTTTTCTTGCTAAGACCTTCTGTCTGGTAATATATTTTGACTATGTCGCCTTCTTGCAGCCTGTAATTCTGTTTTTGTTTTTTCCCGTTAACCTTTATGTTGCCCTTTCTTATAAGCTTGAAAATTTCACCTAGGTTCACACCTTCATATTTTTTTCTGATGAATTTATCCAACCTGGTATCATGAAAATCCTTATCAATTTTAAACTCCACTTTATCACCTTTTATTATGTAATTTTTTTAAATTATTTTTTTGAAAGAAATGCCAAATTACAATTGTACAAGTGCTAACTGTCTTTTATTTTCCGCAGCATTTTTTGTACTTTTTACCGCTACCACAGGGACAAATGCTGTTCCTACCTATTTTCCCATCTTTTTTTTGTGAACTTCTACCCGGATCAAGGCAGCCTTCGTAATACCACATACCATCTTTTTTCACGAATTTACTAATTTCGTGGTGCATGCACTCTTTTCCATCGCTACTATAAAAAGCTTTAAATTCAACTATCCCATCGGAATCGTATTTGCTTCCATTTTTTGTGCCAAGCACAGTTAAACCTGACCACTGTGAACTCTTTGACCACTCCTCAATAAGCTTTTTTGACACCTCGGCTCTTGTGTCCGGGTAGTGGGTGCTGTATATGAAATCTACATGGCATAGAGTATACGAACTGTACCTTGCCCTCATAAGTGATTCGGCTGTTTCGGGAATAAGCTCTCCTTTTATATACGGACCACAGCAAATTCCAAAACTTTTCCCACTTCCGCAAGGACAGATATACATAAATAATTCCCCCTATATTACTTTGATTAAGGCATTATATCATGTTGATTGAGGTTTGTGCAAATCTTGTATAAGCTCAAGAAGAAAATAAAAAATCCGGAGAAAATTCTCCGGATGAGTGCCTGCTAATATCCCAAAGAGTCCAATTCTGTTTCTATAGGGATGTCATACTTGTTACCTGTAAGTTTTTCATATATATCAGCATGTTCTTTGAGTATTTTAACAGCTAACTCTTTGTCTGGTTTTTTATCTTGAACTTCGTTTTTTATAAATTCCAAGTGGTTTGAAAGCGTTTTTTGTCTGTCTAGAAGTTCTTTTTTTTCTCCAGTGACTTTTTTCATTCTAATCCCTCCTTCCTATATTTTTTAAGAAACAAAATACCAAAAGATAGACCAGAAAATTTATGACTATAACAAAAAAACCAAGCATGACCTGAATACTCGGCGTAAGTCCAATCGGGTAGATTACAGGGAGTAGGTAGTGCTCTATAAAGTCATCCATATACACGGTACGACCTCCGATTTTTCTAAGCCAGTTTTCCAAAGGTGTTAGCGGACAGAAGAAATCCATGAACTCTACTAGGGCACCCCAAACAGCAGCTGGCAAATGTATCAGAGCCCATCTTCTATCTACAAGCAAAAGCAAACCTCCAAAAACAACAAAAATTATAAATACAAGGTGGAAAATTATAACAATATCTATTAATAACCTATACACCACAAGCACTACCCCTCACTAACAGTATACTACTTTTAAGACTCAGAAGAATCCTCGAAAATTTTATCGGTTTTCGCAGCCATTATAAAATCATTTGCATGTAGTCCCATAATTTTGTGCGTCCACCAAGTTACAGTTACTTTTCCCCATTGTGTAAGTATCTCCGGGTGATGACCTTCTTTTTCTGCTAGCTCCCCAACTTTATTTGTGAACTGTAAAGCTTCCATAAAATTTTTGAATTTAAATGTTTTTTTTAGGTGCTTGATTTCATCTACTATGATTATTTCCCAATAAGGGAGTTGCGACATGAATTCCTTGATCTCCTCTTCTGTAGCCAGGGGAGCTCCTAGCCTGCAGACTTCACAAGTTCTAATACTTAAATCGCTCATCTCTATCCCCCTCTTTACATCTGTTTTATAAACCAATAAATAAACTAAGTACATAAATTAACGACAAAAAATACTAATTATAGTTTTTATACAACAAATTTTTAATAAATCCTATATTTAAATAAATTTATAGGAAAAATGGAGTAGATAGCTAAGAGTATACTAAGTAGAACTCTATGGGTCATCCAAATTTTGGACTGGGAAAAAGTGAGTACGCTATGAGAATTAAAAGTATGCCTTTCACTTGTTCGTAGAACGATACTTTTCTTTCACTTTATCATGCCATATAAAAGGAAGAAGCTTTATTTTTGTTATATTTAGTAAATTATAAAAGAAAATCCCGCTCTAGTGATATAAAGGTGATTAATTTGAAGAATAATGGTGTATTGATTTTTTGCAGCAGGCTCTTCCGAATTTTTATATGAAATATAAGGGATTCTATAAGGAAGAGAGTCTGTAAAAGGATTCAAAAAATGATGGATGAACTTGAAATAGAAAAAATTGAATGCTATAAAAAGTATATTGAGTAGAACGAGAAGGAGTAGGAATATCGTAGAATAAGTATATCAAGGTTTTACAGAGGTATGGGACATTTTAATTGAAAAAAATATAATTTGGCTACTTAATAAAGATTAATGATTTAAAATAAAAATTTTCAGGCTATGGCAGCTTATTAGATATCTGTGTCCAGGAATACAGAGGTGATATGGAGGGAAAATTTGTCTGAAAGAACAGGTTGTTTACTTATTCACGGATTCGGAGGTAATGTCAGCGAAGTGGCATACCTTAGATCCTATATGAATTCTAAGGGTTACCTTGTAATATGTAGCCACCTTAAGGGGCATACTGGAAGAAGAAAGGATATGGTAGGTGTAAGCCATGTAGATTGGGTGGAATCAGCAGAACAAGATCTTATCAGACTAATGGAGACCCATGATAAGGTTTTCATTGTAGGCTTTTCTATGGGCGGACTTGTGGGAGCAACCCTTTGTGAAAAATACGGCATAGACGGCTTGGTCACCATAAATTCTCCTGTGTACTGCTGGGACTTAAAGAATATATTTAGGAACATGTTGCTGGGGGTAACGAATGGAAATTTCAGAGATATAAAAAGATATTTTTTATCTTTTATGAGATATCCGCCATCTTCTGTATTTCAATTTCTTAAATTTATAAGTGTTACAAAAACCAGACTGAAAAAAGTTTTGTGCCCTGCATTGGTCTTACAGTCAAAAAATGACGACACGGTTAGGCGTAAAAGTGCCGAGTATATATTCACTGAACTTGGATCAGACGATAAAAATCTAAAGTATTATGAAACTGGTGGACATGTTATACTTAAAAGTGAAGTGGCCGCTGATGTGAGTTGTGATATAGAAAAGTTCATACGTAGAGTGTTAGAAAAAGATGCAGAAAAACTTCATCAAGGACACCAATAACAAATCAAACTTTTCCTAATTATTATAGCTGAAGTTTATGAAAATGACTTTTATAAAAAAATAGCTCTTTACTCTAGTTGTATCTATGAGTTACAATATATACTATAGTAATAGTATAATTTAAATCTATAAATATCAGGAGTAATAAAAATGTCAGAAAATATAGACGAACTAAAAAAACAGCTTAAAATGGAAAAATTAGCAAAAGATATATTCATGATTTTAAATAATTTTATTGATCTGAATTCCTGTTTGAAAACCGTTGTAAAGCATTTAAAGCGTTTTACCGGATGTGAGGCGGTTGGAATCAGGTTACATGAAAAAGGGGACTATCCTTATTTTGTTACCGAAGGCTTCGCAGAGCAGTTTCTTCAGAAAGAGAGCCTGCTGTGTAAAAGAGATGCTGAGAATAATAGGATATACTCTCATGACGATGAAGGATATATGCTGGAATGCATATGCGGTAAGGTCATCCGTGGAAATTTGAAAAAGGATTTGCAATGCTATACTGACGGCGGAAGTTTTTGGACTACAAGTAGTAGTTTTTTATTAGAAACTCAATTAAAAGAAGGCATCGTGTATGGGGACCGAAACTATTGCAACTTTTGGGGTTATGAAACCCTTGCACTTATACCCCTAAAGTTTGAGGATAAAAGGCAAGGTCTTATACAGTTTAATGACACAAGAAAGGGTGTTTTTTCAAAGGAGCTAATCGAGTACCTTGAGGGGATTGCTCTACAGATTGGTATTGCAATACAAAACTATCTACAATACAAGGAACTATTGCAAAGGTTATCGAAACTAGAGGAAACATCAATTACCGATCCTTTGACTGGAATATATAACAGGAGATATCTATATCATAGATTCGACGAAAGTTTAGATAGGTACAGGAGAAATAAAAAAAACTGTCTTGCAGTTGTGGTAATAGACCTGGATAAATTTAAGCAAACGAATGATAAATATGGACATGCAATGGGTGATGAGTTACTCAAAGAGTTTGCTGGGATACTAGAGAATAATATACGCTCGTATGATATTGCTTGCAGATACGGCGGTGACGAATTTGTATTGCTTTTAGATGATGCGACCAGCACCCAAGCTATGGAACTCATGAAAAGAATCGAATCGGACTGCAAAAGAAGGCCAGTTTTTCTAGAACAGAACGAAGTGAACATCCTGTTTAGTTACGGAATAGCAGATACTTCTGAGTTCAAAAACACAAATAATCTATCAGCAGAAAAGTTATTAAAAATAGCAGATGAAAAGTTACTTAAATCGAAGAAGTCTGAAATTTCAGGTGATTTAAGGAGAAAGGGCCACGTTAACATGTGGTAAATATCTATACACATGGAAAAATTTTTGATTGTTCATATTTGACAACTATATATTTAGATAAGAGGATGTTTTATCTGTTTATAGCCTTTTATTAAGCTCCTGCGGATAAAAATTAGCCACTTTTCTGGGAGGCGATAAAATTGAAAACGATAAAAAAGGTTTGGGCTGTTATTTTTATTTTTTCATTACTTATTATCTCGGGATGCTCTAATGAGCTGGAAACTCTCACCATAGAAAAAATTGATTTTAAACAGGTTAAGGACGGAGAATATATAGGAGAAACTAATCTCGGTTATCCTCCTATGAAGGCTAAAGTCGAGGTCACAGTTGAAGGCGGAGTTGTAAGGGATATAAAAATTTTAGAACATGAATTTGCTACGTATAACAATTCTGAACAGATACTAGAAAATATAAAAGAAAAGCAGAGCCTCGAGGTGGATGTTATAGCCGGAGCTACAGGTAGCAGTAAATTACTACTTAAAAGTATAGAAAATGCACTTATAAAGGGTTTAATGGAATAGTTTTAAATACATCGCATATGTTCGGCGATGTATTTTTATTTAGTGGAAAAAAAACAAAAATTATAGTATAATAACTGGTATTTATTTTGAAATTTAGAGGTGCATGGATGGTAAAGATAGGAAAAAGACAAAAAATGAAGGTAAACAATATCGCTAGTATAGGAGTTTATCTCGATGCGGAAACAGGTGACAATGCGGACAACATTTTGCTGCCAAATAATGAGATAGAGGGTATGGAGATATGTGCGGGGGATTTTCTAGACGTTTTTATATATCGTGATTCAGAAGACAGACTTATAGCAACTTTAAAAAATTCCTATGCAGTTATAGGTACACTGGCTAAGCTTGAGGTTGTGGATATTACTAAAATAGGGGCTTTTTTAGACTGGGGCCTACCAAAAGATCTTTTACTTCCAAAGGGCCAAGAAGAGGGTTCGCTTGAAGTAGGCAATAAGTATTTAGTAGGTTTATATGAGGATAAAAAAGGCAGAATATCCGCTACCATGAAGATATATCAATTCCTTATGCCAAACAGCAAGTATGAAAAGAACGATGTGGTGTTAGGGACAGTTTACAGAATAGAGCCTAACATAGGTATTTTTGTTGCAGTTGACAACAGGTACTTTGGGCTGATACCAAAAAACGAATGTTTCAGAGAGTATCAGGTTGGAGAAGAGATTGAAGCTAGGGTGATAAGGGTGAGAGAGGACGGGAAACTAGACCTCAGCCCTAGAAAGCTTTCCTATCTTCAAATAGATGATGATGCGCAGATAATCCTGGACAAGATGAAAGAGGACGGCGGGAAGCTTCAAGTCAACGACAAAAGTTCTCCTGAACTGATACAAAAAACTTTTGGACTAAGTAAAAAAGCTTTTAAAAAAGCTGTTGGAAATTTACTTAAAAACGGGTATATAGAAAAAGACGGAATAGATTTTAAATTAAAGTAGTATACGTGTGCGCCGACAATTAACGGCGCTTTTTTATTTTCTTAAAAAAAACGGGAAAATTTGCATTTTAAAACAAAAAAAATTATTATGTCAAAAGAGGGATTGTAAATAAATTATGGTATATAATATATAAAAGGAGCTGACAAAATCGAAATACAGAATGAGCAATGTGTAAAATTACCATTTCGGTATCGAAGGAGGTAAATTATGAGGAGAAAATTATTGTTACTCTGTGTAATGGTTTTATTGGGGACGGTCGCATTTGCAGGCGTTTTAGCACCGGAAAGAGAGTCGCTTAACTTTAAATTTGGCCTCAGCAAGGGGAATGCTGAAATAGAAGTTGAAGACTCTGATGAAACAGGAGATCCTGAAGTTACAGTTGATTTGAGTAAAACAATTAGTATTGAGTACATAGCAAGTACTACTTCGGGATTTGAATATGGACTAGGTGTAGGAGTTACAGAAATTGATACAGGGGCTTTTATTCATGATGAACTTAAAGAAGCTATAAAAGAAGAAGCTGGAGATATTTACTCTATACCTGTATACGTTTTGGCGAGATTTAAATTTGATAATGAAAAAGATTGGAAACCATATGTATTCGGTAACTTAGGATTTGCCTATGTTAATGAGGAAGTTGTAGATGCAGCTGAATCTGGTCCTCAAGAAATAGTAACAGATATAGGCGGGGAACTCTTCGTTGCCGTAGGTGTAGGCGCAGAATATAAAGAAAAACTTTCAGTAGAATTTATGTTCAGTCAAACAACTATGGATATTAATAGAACAGCTCCAGACCCAGATGAGGATTTTGACGGAGATTTAGATGTACAACTCTTAACTCTTGCCGTTGGTTATAGGTTGGATTTTTAACCTAAAGTTAGCTAATTTTAGACAGTTAAATATAAAAAAAGCAGAGTCTTGAATCTTCAGGACTCTGCTTTTTAATTGCTCTCTGTTATTTTTGATAAATAT
>QKCP01000117.1 GCA_003246855.1 Ilyobacter polytropus | reverse complement strand
ACATAATTAATAGTCCAAAATTTTATAACAATCCGGTTGCGTTTGCAGGTATTTTTATATATAATATTATTTAATATATCATTTTTGAATAAAAGATGGCCGCACACAGGAGGGGAAATGGATCTTTCACTTTTTCAAAAAATTTGGAATCTTGAGCTATATAAGAGTGGCGAAAACATAATTAGGCTAAATCAAATTCTAATAGCCTTTTTGGTAATATTTATCGGGATATCTGTAAGTCGAAAAATAACCAATCAACTTCTTAAGAGGATAAGTTTACTAAACAACATAAATATGCGTACAGGTTATCTTCTAAAAAAAATAATTTTTAATCTAATGACTGTTATAGTTGTACTAATCGCTCTCCCGATAGCAGGGATACCCATTACTATATTTACGGTTATAGGTGGTGCTTTTGCAATTGGAATTGGATTTGGCGCACAGAACTTATTCAACAACCTCATATCCGGATTTATTATTATAATGGAAAGGCCAATAAGAATAGGCGATATTGTGGAGATGGCTGGCGAGCAGGGTAAAATAGAGGATATTGGGAATAGATGTGTCAGAATAAAGAGGATAGATGGAGTAGATCTTATAGTGCCAAACAGTTTTTTTTTAGAGCAGACAGTTGTAAACTGGACTCTTTCTGATTACAACGTTAGAGGCAGTGTAAAAGTCGGTGTGGCATATGGTTCTGACACAAAAAAAGTGGAAAGTCTAATATTGAAGGTAGCACACGAAAATAATAAAGTGAACAAAACGCCTAAACCAACAGTACTTTTTGAAGATTTTGGAGACAATTCGCTGGTATTTAATTTGTTATTTTGGACCAGAGTGCTCAGTCCAATGGAATTAATGGAGATAGAATCGCAGATAAGATATGGTGTAGACTCTGAATTCAGAAAGGCAGGAATTGTTATAGCATTCCCACAACGGGATATACATATAGAAAGTTTGAATCCTATAGAGGTAAAAATTTCAAAAGAATAATGTCGGTATTAAAAAAAATGGGAGCGAAGAAAGCTCCCATTTTTTAATTTAAACTTGGATAATCTAAGGGAAGTTTTATGCTTATCCAAGCCCTGTAAATCTCATTTTCAAAAAACTTGGTATTTTTTATTGTAGGGAAATTAACATTGAATAGACCTCGGGAACAATTCTTAGTATCCTCTACGCATAACAGTCCACGCTCAAAATCACATTCTGTAAATAATATTCTTTTAAAGCTATTGCAGAAAAGATCCGGTTGAGAGAAAAAAGCAGCAGCTACAACATCCCAGTTGTAAAATCCGTCCATTTCAAAATCCGCCTTCATTTTATCAAACCAGTATCTGGTTTTTTTTGTGATATATCTGGCTATTGATTGTTCTCCTTTAGAAAGTTCTTTGTTGAAATTTTTGTCTGTAAAGTATGCTTTAAGGCAGCTATTTCCTGTAATAACAGAAACATTATTGCAGTTTTTAAGTACACACAGAGCTGCTTCTGGGTGGCAGGAAAAGTTCAGTTCAGGAAGTGGTTTTCCATTTATTAGTAGCGTTTCAGTTACGCCCCCCATTAGAACTATTTGGGATACTTTTTCAAAAATTGTATTGTCTATTGTGTAGGCTCCGTAAAGGTTTGTGAGGGAGCCGGTGGCCAGTATCGAGATCTTGTTTTTGTTTGCATTTATGCTTTCAACTATAAATCTTGCAGCGGGGCTATCCAAGGTATTTTTGTCCGGGGCACCCTTTATGACTGGAATGCTTATTCCTAACTCCTTGACTACTCTGCAGGTGTTTGAGTAGACAGTTTCGATATCACTGTTTCCGTAGGTGGTGCTTATCCCAATTATATCTGTATTCTTTCTCCCTATAAGGTATAAAAGTGCTAAACCGTCGTCCACATCGCAACCTTCTACCCCCATTGTATTGTCGCAGTCGAATATCACCTTTTTCATTAGTTTCCCCTTGTTATTTCAAAAGTTTAGATATTTATATTCACTATTTTTCCAAAAAAGTCATGCCCTAGATACCCTACAAAAAAACCTGCCAACATTCCTCCCCAAATATCCTCTATAGTCAAGATTGGCTGAACATCACTTGTTTTTCTGGAGGAGAAAACGACTATTATAATGCCTAAAATTATGGATAGTGCAGAAGCAGAAATAAACGATAAATTGAACATATTGTAAGTTTCGTGCTCTTTTAAAAATTGAGCCGTAGTTCCCAGCATTCCTCCGATAATTGCTCCTATAATGTTGGATATAAGTGGAGGTCTCATTGTAAAGCATACTTTAAATTGCGAGGTATGTATTTCCTGTTTATACCTATACCTTATATGCCCTTCAAATTTTATTTCACTTCCTGTAATAAACAGCCATTTTGGAACGACAGCTTCGAATGAGTATATTGCTTTTTCACCTGAAAGAACGGAATGTATACTGTCTATTTCTTCGTTAAGAATTTCTCCATTTTGTGGCTGAATTAAATAGCTCATTGGGATCCCGGGCGGCTGAGTTGCATATCTCCAAGGAGATTTGGAAAATAATTTTGCCAAGATATTTAGTGATTTATATTTATCATAGGATTTTATATAGTCGTTTTCATGAATCCATTGAACTTGATAAGGAAAATAGTAACAGTACTCTAAGACCTCTATTGTATCATCATGGACATTAGTCAGAATAGTTGTTATTGTAAATGGGGTTCCAGCCACTATGGATGATGGTGTAGAGATAGAACTTTCTACTTTTAGTGCATCGATAGCCATTTCGCACCTCCTTAAACTGTTTTTACTAATGTTTGGTTTTAAACCTTAAGATATTATATAGAAAGTTTTTAAGCTTCCTCTATAAAAGTTGATTTATAAAATTAAAAAGAGGGAAGACTCCCTCTAAAGTAATTCTGTCTGAACTTAAAAAAATTTTAAAATGTGGGTTAATAAATCAAGTGCTCAATTTTTTTAGTACTTTTCATAGTTAGAAGCCAATCTTTTGGGAGTTTTTCAAAGCCTTCGTAGGCCCCCAATATCATCCCGGCAAGAATTCCCCTAGCAGCAGAATCGCCGCCGGCACGAACATTTTCAATCATGGCTGTCTTGAAGACCCCTTCATATTTTAATATCAGATGCAAAGTGGAAGCAAAAGCCTCAGAACATTCAGAAGACTGTCCAAGTTTTTTAATGGCTTCTCTGGTATTGGTTGATATGCTTTTGAAGGCATTTTCAATCTCCCTATGAATCCAGTGGTTAAATTCAAATTCAGTCTCTAAATTTTTGATGGCGAAACTTGGGTTTTCACCTTCTAGAATCCTATATATTAGCTTGGCAAAGAACTCGGTGCATGCAAGAGATTTTTCACTATTGTGTGTTATGGAGGTTTGCTCTATGCAGGATTCTATCCCTTTGTCAGGCTCTTGATAAAAGTACAATATTGGTGCTATACGTGCTACACCGCCGAGTTCGGATGAAGAGGAACCGTAGTTTAAGCCGCTCTCATAATTATCCAAAGATTCTTTTGTGGCACTATCTATATAACCGGTATAGTCTTTCATTTTAGAAATCCAGTAATTCTTAAACCTATTTGGATTAAATCCGCTTTGATATGTTATGGATTCCAAAAGAAATAGCATTTGATCACCGTATTGTGTATGATCGCCAATATTTTTATTTTTATGAAAAGAGGTTTTTAAAGGAGGATAAATTTTATCGTAGTATCCGAACTTCTCATCTATTATCTTGGTGTCGTATATATAGTGGGCCCCAAGTGAAAAAGCATCACCTAAAAAAGCTCCAAATAACATACCTTCTCTCATACAGATACCTCCTAAACATTATAAAGAGTAATGGATGGCGACATATACTGCTAATGGATAAAATGTAGCATATTTTTTAATTAAAATAGTGAGCAATGCGACATAAAGCGTGTATAGTCGTTTCAAAATAGAATTATTAAAAATATACGCCATATATAACTTTATTCCTTTCAATAGAAAAAAGATTTATATATGTAAGCGGAGTAAGTGAAACGTTGAATTCCAAGTCCTTAAAAGGAAATTGGATATATTTATGTATAGATAATTTAAATAATTGTCAGATATTTATTGTAAAAAGTTGAGGTGCTGCTATGAGATACTATAAATTTGAGGAAGAAGACGTTGAAAAATATATCAAAACCACTGGTTTTTTTGAAAATAGAGTGCGACTCTTTGTAAAAGAGATAGGCACTGGAAATATGAACTATGTATTTCAAGTAGAAGAAAAGGAGAGTGGAAAAAAACTTATATTAAAGCAGGCGGTGCCGTATGCAAGATGTGTAGGGAAGAGTTTCCCAATGAGCCTGGATAGGATAATGACTGAAGCCAATGCGATGGAACTTCAAAACCGCTTTGCATGTGGTACAGTACCAAAGTTATACCACAAAGACAAAGAGATGGCCCTTATAATCATGGAAGACCTATCAGATTTCGATGTTATGAGAGATGGATTGAGAAAGAGGAAGAGATATAGTGGAGTAGCCGAAGATATAGCTACTTTCATGGCAAATATGTCCTTTTATACTTCTAACCTGTACTTGGATTCTGAAAAAAAACGCCAATGGACAAAAGAGTTTGCAAATGAAAACCTCATAAAAATAACAGAGGATGTCATATTTACCGACCCGTTCTATGATTGTGAAAGGAATAGGATAAACCCTGAGATAATGGCATATGTAAAGGGGGAGTTTTGGAATGATAAGTGGATGCAGTTGGAGGCAGCGAAGCTGAGGTATAAATTTATGACTGAATCCCAAAGTTTGGTACACGGGGACCTCCATACTGGCTCCATATTTGTGAAGGGTGACAAGGCTAAGGTGTTTGATTCTGAATTCAGTTTTTACGGTCCTAGCGCCTTTGATCTGGGTTTGCTGACCGCTCACTTTATACTAAACTATGTTTCCTGGAGTGGAAAAGAGGTGCCTGCCAATGATGTCACTGAATACAGGGGATATTTGCTGGGAATGATAGAGAGTATATATGAGAAGTATTTTGAAAAATTTTCCAGGCTTTGGAGCAGTGAGGGGGTAAACGTGGGTGCTCGAGTGGAAGGTTATAAGGAATATTACCAAAAAAATCTTTTCTCAGATGCCTTAGGGTATGCAGCGGTTGTTGTTGTCAGGAGGATTCTTGGGCTGACACACGTAGAAGATATTGATGAGATAGAAGACCTGAAAAAAAGGGGAGTTGCCCAGTTGTTGGGGTTAGAGCTATCAAAGGAACTGTTACGCTGTCGTCATGAGGTAAGCTCTATAGGTCAGGTAACTGAAATTATAAAAGATTTTGTATACTAAAAAGGGGGATAAGTGAAAATTTCGGTAATAATTCCGGTGCTTAACGAACAGTGTAGCATAAACAATATGGTAGGCCACCTTTTGAATCTAGATAATCAGGAGATGTTGCAGGAGATAATAGTAGTTGATGGTGACCAGTTTGGCAGCACTATAGGTTCTGTAAATTATGAGGATAGAAGAGTGCTAAAAGCGATGTCCCAAAAAGGTAGGGCGACCCAGATGAATAAGGGGGCTAGTTTGGCAAAAGGAGATGCGCTTTTGTTTGTACATGCAGATACCATAATCCCCAAAAATGCCCTATCAAGCGTAGGGAATTTCTTGAATAAAGGCTATGTAGGTGGGGCCTTTTCTTTTGCAATAGACTCCAAACATTATTTCTTAAAGTTTGTGGAGGTTCTGACAAATATAAGGAGCCGAGTGACGAGGGTTCCATATGGAGACCAGGCTATTTTTATAGAAAAAAGTGTTTTTTACGAAGTGGGTGGATATAGTGATATTCCAATTTTAGAAGATGTGGACATCATGAAAAAGTTAAAAAAGAAGGGCTATAAGATAAAGATAGTAGGGGAAAGGGCTATAACATCGGCAAGAAGGTGGGAAAGAAAAGGGGTGTACAAAACCACCTTTGACAACAGGGCGATAATGCTGCTTTATTTAATTGGTGTCAAGCCTGAAAAACTTAAAAAAAAGTATAGGGGTGAGGACATGGGAGAAAATTGTTTGGTAATTTTTGTGAGAAATCCTGAGAAAGGAAAGGTTAAAACTAGGATTGCGGAGAAGTTTGGAGAAGAGAAAACTCTAGAACTTTACAAAAACTTTGTAAAAGATATACTAGAAAGAACAGCTTCAGATAGTTATAAAACAAGGGTTTTTGTATGGCCACCTGGAAGCGATGTGCATCTCATGAAAACTTTTGGGAAAACTTATGAATACAGACACCAAAAAGGTGGCGACCTTGGCAAAAGGATGTATCACGCTTTTGTTGATACCTTTGCAGAAGGATTCGAAAAGGTAATCTTGATAGGAAGCGATATTCCACAAATAGACTGTAGTATGATAGAAGAAGGATTCTATAAACTAGAAAAAAGCGATGCCGTGATAGGCCCTGCAACTGATGGAGGTTATTACCTAATCGGTTTTCATAAAGACAAGCTTTCTGAAGACGTTTTCAAAGAGATTGAATGGGGAGAAAAGAGTGTTTATCGAGAAACCATAGATAAATTGAGTATCTTAAGATACTCAACAGTAGAGAGTATGCCGGATATAGATTATTATGAAGATTTGATAAATTTTTATAAAACTGAATGCAAGGAGTTGGGGGAAGATTCTTATACGTGTAAATACCTAAGAAAAATATTAAAGTAAATCAGGGGGGGTTATGAAAAAACTATATTTTCTACTTCTTGTAATGGCATTGGCAATGGGTTGCGGTAAAAAAAATGAAGAAGAGCCGGCACTTAAAGAATCTGATTGGGTTGCTGTGGAGAAAGCAGCCATAGGAAAAAAGGTAAACTTTTACATGTGGAGCGGAGATGCCCAAATAAACAGGTATGTTGATGAATGGGCTGCAGAAAAATTAAAGGAAAGGTACGACATAAATCTTAGAAGGGTACCGATAGTTGATATAAAGGATACGGTAAATAAGCTGATAATCGAGAAAAAAGCCGGCAAAAAAACCGGTAGTATAGATATAATATGGATAAATGGAGAGAATTTCAAAGCTGCCAAGAAAAATGGACTTTTGTGGGGTGCATTTTCACAAAGACTCCCTTCGGTACAGGCTTATGTAAATGAGAAAACGCTTGAGTATGATTTTGGGGAGCCTATAGAAGACTTGGAGGCTCCTTGGGGTGAGGCTCAGTTTGTGTTCATAAATGATATGGCGAAGGACGAGAACCCGCCGAAATCAGTAGAGCAGCTAAAAATTTGGGTAGAGAAAAACCCAGGAAAATTTACATATCCGGCTCCTCCTGACTTTACAGGAAGTGCATTTATAAGGCATGTTGTATATGAAATAACCGGAGGGTATGAGCAGTACCTGAAACCTTTTAATGAGGAAGAAGTAGCGAAAAAACTTAAGCCGGTTTGGGGCTACCTAAATGCTATAGAGCCTTACCTGTGGAGAGGTGGAGAAACTTACCCGGAAAGTCAGGCGAAGTTGCATCAGCTGTATTCAAATGGTGAGGTATTTATTACAATGGGATATCATCCGCTTACTGCGGAGAGTAAAATAAGAGAGGGGCAATTTCCTAAAACTTCTAAAACATATCTGCTGGATAAAGGAACCCTTTTCAACAATCACTATCTAACCATACCATTTAATGCAAAAGAAAAGTCGGCGGCAATGGTGGTCATAAACTTTCTTCTTTCACCACAGGCGCAACTGGCAAAAGCTGATCCTGATAACTGGGGAGATAACACAATACTCGATATGGACAAGTTGACTGTAGAAGACAGAGATAAATTTAAAAGATTAGACCTGGGGGGAGCCAGTGTATCTAATGAAGAGCTTAGATCGCACAGGGTTCCAGAGCTTTCGGCAGAGTATTTAGAGTTTATAGAGAGGGAATGGGAGAGAAATGTTGCGCAAAATTAAGCCTTATATAGAGGTTTTACCAGCACTTCTGGCAACATTGATACTTTTTTGGGGAGGTATTTTTTACGGAGTATTTCAGAGCTTTGGCATGCTGCCTATAGTCGGAGAGCCTAGATTGACCTTTGGAATTTATTTTGAAGTCATTAGGAGTAAGTGGTTTTTAGATTCCCTGCTGTTTACACTGAAAATAGCAGGATTTTCCACATTTTTATCTTCATTATTCGCTATGATATTTTTAACCTTGCTCTTTATGTACAACGATAAAAAGATAAGAATCAGCGTGTACCAAAAAGCTTTTGCAATGCCCATGCTCATACCTTACCTGGTAAGCGGATATCTTATATCGGTACTATTTAGGCAGAGCGGCTGGCTTTCTAGTATAATGCAAAACTTGGGTTTAATAAGAGAAATATGGGATTTTCCAGTTTTAACTAACGAAAAAAACGGATATAGCATAATACTCACTTACGTGTGGAAAACCTCGCCGTTTATAGTATTGATGTCCTATCCAGTTATGATGAGGGTGCAAAATAGATGGCTGGAAGTCGCAAAAGTATTTGGTGCTTATAAATTTGAGTTTTTCAGTGGTGTCGCTCTTCCGCTAATGCTTCCATCTTTTATAAGCTCTCTTTTTATAATATTTGCTTATATTTTTTCCTCCTTTGAGGTACCCTATCTATTGGGGGTGACCCATCCCAAGACCCTGTCGGTATTGTCATACGAAATATATTCTAAGGGAGAACTTTATATGAGACCCTATGTGATGGTGATAAACGTACTCATAAGCTCAATATCGATAGTCACTGGAATTTTTGTATACTATATAAATAAAAAACATATTTCTAAGAATCAGAGGGGGTGGACATGAGAAAGAAAGTCTATCTAATGATACTGATTGCTTTGATATTTATAGTGATTCTACCATTTTTCCCACTTGTAATTTCAAGTGTCTCGATGGAGTGGAGATGGCCGCAGATTGTACCTGAAAATTTCAGCCTCAGGGCTTGGAGGTACATATTTTTAGAAGACAAAAGGACAGTGGAGGCCGTTTGGAACAGCATATTAATATCCTTCACTCTACTTGTACTAAATACCATCATAGCACTGCCGGCAGCCAATGCAATAGGCAGAAGGGAGTTTAGAGGTAAGACGGTCATTGAGGGCTTACTGTTTGCCCCTATAATAATCCCACCTTTTATATCAGTAATGGGGATACACTTTAATTTTATAAAGTTCGGACTTACCGAAAGTCTCTTAGGGGTCATATTAGCACATATGATTCCCACTCTTCCATACATGATAAGGGCACTTATAATAAGTTTTAAAACTTTAAATTGTGATCTAGAAAATGCAGCCGAGACCCTCGGGGCAAACTCTTTTGAAAAGTACTACTATGTGATATTTCCACATATTTTTCCGGCACTTATTGCTGGCGGCAGTCTGACCATACTGATATCGTTTAGCCAGTACGTATCTACACTTATAATCGGCGGAGGAGAAGTGCTTACCCTTACCATGTTAATATTCCCTTTTATAAGTGGCGGAGACATGGTTATAGGATCAGCGTACGTAGTACTTTTTGTTTTGTTGAACATAGCAGCGCTCCTGTTTATGGAATTTATGCTTAAAAAATTTTATAGCTCTACCATTAAAATAAACATGTAGGTGGTGTCCATGTTAGAACTGAAAAATATAGTAAAGGAATATAAGGATTTTAAACTGAATAACATAAACCTTGAAGTAGAAAAGGGAGAGTTATTGGCTATACTAGGTCCATCAGGCTGCGGGAAAACTACCATACTAAGGCTTATTGCTGGTCTGGAAGAGGAGTTCCAGGGGGAAGTATTGATGAATACGGTCAATATCAAGAGTATAGGAGTAAAGAAGAGGGGAGTAAGCATGGTATTTCAAGAACCGCTACTTTTTCCGAACATGAATGTAAGAGATAACGTGGCATTCGGACTTAAAATGAGAAAAATAGATAAGCATACGAGATATGATAAAACCAGCAAAATTTTAGAAGAAATGGGGCTTGGTGGTTTTGATAGAAGACACCCAGCTGAACTTAGCGGAGGTCAGAGGCAGAGAGTGGCCTTGGCCCGTGCACTTGTCGTGGATCCAGATTTGATACTGATGGATGAATCTTTTAGTTCTTTAGACTACAACCTGAGACAGAATATGCAGGAATTAATAAAGAAAATCCATTTGGATAAAAAAACTACAATAATTTTTGTGACCCACGATAAGGATGAGGCGTTTTATCTAGCGGATAGAGTAGCCATCATGCGCCAAGGGGAGATCGTGCAGGTTGGTGCCCCAAAATATATATACCACAACCCGGCAAACAGATATGTGGCTGATTTCCTAGGAATAAAAAATATAATCCAGGGTAAGCTAGAAAATAGTAACTTCATATCAGATAAACTGCGCTTAAAAACATACTATAATGGGATAAAAAATGGATATCTTGCCATAAAAGCCGAAACTTTGAAACTGGTGAATCTTGGCGAAAGCGTGGAAGGTAATTTTTTCCGAGGAGCTGTAGAAGAGAGTAGCTTTAAAAATGGGGGCTATCACTATAAAATAAAAGTGGGCGATTACAGCCTAATAGTGGTTCAAAATGAGGAATTTTATCCTAGTTCGGCCGAGGTTGGGGTTGTGTATAGTCCGGAAAAACTGATATTCTTGGATAACTAATAGTAGTTGAGCTTAAAGGTCGCATCATAAGGAGTTGTTTTATTGGCGAATCAAATGAAATAACTGTAAGAATTCTAAAAGTGGTAGTCAGATAAAATATTTTGACAACAGGATTATATAATGAAAAATAAAGAGTTTGAATTGAAAAAATTGATATTGGTATTTTTTGTGGAAGAATAAATTGAATTAAAATATTTTATATAATATAATAATTTTTGGTTAGACAGGACTTTTTCAGACAATACTATATTTAAAGTGAGGTAGAAACGGGTGAAGGAATTTTTCAGTAATTTACTGCAAGGTAGTGAGGATAGTTTTGAGTTAAGTGTGTATGTCAGTTATATCGTGCTGATATGTTTAGTATTTTTTACAGCAGTAGTGGCAGATGTAATATCGAAAAAAGTCATCTTAACTATTGTTGAAAAAATAGTTAAGAAAACTAAGGCAAAATGGGATGATATTTTTTTTGAGAATAAAGTATTCACAACTTTATCGCATATATCACCTGCTATAGTGATATACCTCTCGGCAGGGTTATTTCCTCTTGCCAAAGAGATCATGGAGAGGTCCGCAATAGTATATCTAATAATTATCATGGTGGTAGTTGTGCTAAAATTATTAGACTCCATAGAGCAGATTTACAGTGGCTTGGAAATAGCAAAAGAAAGGCCTATAAAAGGGTACATACAGGTTTTTCAAATGGTTGGTGTAATTATCGGAGGAATAGTAATTATTTCTCATATACTGAATAAGCCTGCATGGAAACTTTTAAGTGGGATAGGGGCTTTGACTGCGATTATCTTACTTATATTCAAAGATTCTATATTGGGGTTTGTAGCTGGCATACAGATAGCTGCTAATAAGATGGTGAAAATAGGCGATTGGATAGAAATGCCTAAGTACAATGCAGATGGAGATGTAATAGAGATAAACCTGAATACTGTGAAAGTGCGAAATTGGGATAAAACTATAACAACTATCCCTGTATATGCATTTATATCGGACTCTTTTAAAAACTGGCGTGGCATGTCAGAATCAGGTGGTAGAAGAATAAAAAGATATATATATATAGACGTGAATACGATTAAGATTTGTACCGACGAAATGCTAAAAAAATATAAAAACATCGAGTATATCTCGAAATATGTTGAAAACAAGGAAAACGAGATAGTAGAATATAATAGCATAAAAGAGTTGGATTTAAGTGAGCCGACTAACGGCAGGAGGCTTACCAATATAGGCACTTTTAGAGAGTATGTACTGTCATATCTCAAAAATCACCCCGGCATCAATCATGAGATGACACTTTTAGTGAGACAGCTTCAAGTGACCGAAAACGGACTTCCAATAGAAATATATGCTTTTTCCAAGGATATAGTATGGCAAAATTATGAGGCGTTACAGGCGGATATATTTGACCACCTTCTTGCAATATTGCCTGAATTTCAGCTTAGGGCGTTCCAAAATCCAAGCGGCAACGACTTCAGAGGGATTTTTTCAGGAAATCAAAATAAGAGTTCATAAAAAAAACGGCATATGCCGTTTTTTTATTTATATTTCTATGCCGATAAACTTTCTGATACCAGCCCCTATTATGAAAGTAAGGGAGGCAACACCGAGGCTGAGAAAAGTCATTTCGAGAAATCTCTTTTTAAAATCAAGGTCCTTGGCTACTGATATGTAGAAGTTGAATACAAAAATTATAGCGATAGCCACTATTATAGTAGAAGCTAGACATAGAAGATAGTCTGATAGAATAAAGTATGGTAAAATCAGTAAAAATACTGTTATTATGTAAGCAATACCTGTATAAACTGAAGATTTTAAAGCATTGTTTCCACTTCCAACAGACTTTGTGGAAAGATATTCAGACACAGCCATAGAAAGAGAAGCGGCGATACCTGTTATCAAGCCTGCAAGTGCGATCAACTTTGTATTTTGCAGGGCAAAGGTCAAACCTGCCAGGGTTCCTGTAAGTTCCACCAGGGCATCGTTTAGACCTAAGACTATAGAACCAACGTAGTTTAGACGTTCTTCATCTATAAGCGACAGGAGTTCATCCTCGTGTTTCTTTTCATCTTCTAAAATTCGCTGTGCCTCAGGCACATGCTCAGTTATTGCAGAATAGTTTATTTGTGCCCCCTCTTCCCCCCTTTCCATTAGTTTAAGTCCAAAAGTCAAACCCAATAATTTTGAGACTATAAAGTAGAAAAATACCTTAAGGCTACCGGGATTTATATTTTCATTGGTATACTTTCGCCAAAAATTATAGTGTGAGAGTTCTTCATTGGCTATTTTCAACAGAAGCTCGCTGTTTTTTTTATCCTTAATACTTTGTGATAGTTTCTTGTACACATGGTATTCAGTTATCTCGTTCTTTTGGGATTTTAAAATTTCTTCCAGTAAGCTAAAATTTGTTTTTCTGTCCATGCTTATCTCCTCTTTTCAATATAAAGATTATGCTAAAATACATTCTTATAAAACTTTATTAGCTAGGATTTCCTTGATCCTTGTCAATTTAAATTAAAATTTTAAAAATAGTTTAAATTTTTTTAAATTAAATTGAAAGTAATTTTGGAGTGTGTTAAAATTATATAATGAGATTAAAAATTTTCGTGAATTTCAGGTGGTGTGACTTTGAGAAAATATCGGATATTATGTGTTAGTGACGAAAGCGTACTTTATAACTACAGTCCAGAAGTGCTTAAGAAAAAGTTTAAGGACGTAGACTTTATAATGTCTGCAGGGGACTTAAACAACCATTATTTGGATTATCTGGTAAGTATTCTAGACAAGGACTTGATATATGTAAACGGAAACCACGTGTACGGCAAGGAGTACGACATATCATTTTGCAAGGATATAGGCGGCAAGGTGATAAGGTATAAGGGGTTAAAGATTATGGGCTTAGATGGGAGCAGAGTCTACTCTTTCAAGGAGCATCAGTATACAGAAAGACAGATGTTTTTCAAGATACTTAAAAATTGGAAAAGGCTCATATTTGGAGAATTAGATATAGTGCTTAGCCATGCTCCACCAAGATACATACACGACTGCGAGGATCGGCCACACAAAGGTTTTAAAGTTTTTAGAAGGGCGATAAGAGTGCTTAAACCCAAAATTTGGGTGCACGGTCACATACATCTATCTAGTCCATATCAGGTTCAGGAAACTGTTTTTGAGGGGACCAAAATAATAAATGCTTACGGGTATAAGATTATAGAGCTTGAAAAATGAGGTGAACTTTATGATGTATGATATTATGGATGCAAAAATTGCTTATGATAAATTTGTAAAAAGGGGAAAGGGATGGATGTTTGGCCTGGGCATTAACAGAGGGGTTCTCAAAAAGTTCGAAGACAGGCAGAGGGAGTTAAACGCTTATAACAGCGTGTATCTAGGAGTAAAAAATGTTGAAATCGAAAACGTAGTCGGAAGCGTCCAGAAATATATGGATTTTGATAAGAACTTCATCCCCAAAAACAGGATTATAGAAGCAAGGTGGTGCAATATCTACCTGGGATACATGAATGAAAAGCAGATCCCAATAGTTCAATTATATAAAGTAAAAGATGAATACTATGTTTATGACGGTAACCACAGGATATCTGTTGCCAGATTTTTAAACTTTAAGATTATAGAAGCAGAAGTTACGGAGTTTTTGCCTTCTTCCCAGGCAAAAGAAGATGTCATCTACAGGGAAAAATTCAACTTTGAGAGAGAGATTGAACTCCAAGGAATTGAATTCAGTGAAATTTACCAGTACAGACGAATAAAAAGAGAGATAGACAGATACCAGAGGTACCTTGAGGAAAAAATAGGGGTAAGGGAGACTTATAAAGAGGTGGCTAAGCAGTGGCATGAAGAGTTGTACCTTCCGTCCATAAAAATATTAAGTGAAAACAATATGCTGGAATATTTTAGGGATAGAACCATATCAGACCTCTTCCTATACTTTTTAGACCACAAGTACTACGAAAGCGAGAAGCGTGGGATGGATATGGGCTACACCTATTCTATAATAGATTTTGTGAATTTGGTAAAGACACATGAAAACAAGAAGTTGCTAAACAGGATAGCTGTAACCGGAAAGAGTCTAAAAAACTTTTCTAAACTAAGAAAATTAGATAGACGCCAAAATATGGATGCAGACACACTTAAAAAATTGTGTCAGCTGAGAAAACTTACTGGAATAGATTTTGAGGAGAAATCAGAAATATTGGAAGAAATAGCTTCTTACTCCAGCCAACTAGGTATAAATGATTTTTTATCGGTAGCTGAAAAATGGTATATAGAAAGCTACCTAGACAAAAAAGAGGAGCTGAGAAAAAGGGGAAATAGGCTTCCTGCTAGGTATAGGCAGTTAGTAGAGGATCTAGTAGGAAACGACAAAGTGCTTTTTGAGCAGTTAACTAATTATAGGGAATTATTCGACAAGAAGTATAAAAAATTCTCAACTGATCTGGTTGCAAACTATATTTTAGACATCTATATTCCCATTGTAGATTTTATCTTGGAGAGTCAGGTAAAAATAGAAAAGTTTTTAAAAATTTATGTTGGCATATTTGAAAAATACCTTTATCTTTTTGAATATAACATGAATATGAGCATAGAAAAGGCAGCGGAAATATATTTTGAACAGGACGGGAAAAAGTACAGAGAAAACAGCAACTGGATAACTACAGAATTGGAAGAGATTCTTAAAAAGTCTCAGACCATCAAAAAAAACTTAGAAAATCTTCCAAAGGAGAAAAGACAGCTGTTGAATGATATAGTATCAGCTTACGGAAACCCGGCGAACTACCCAACTATGGTGAAAATAGAGGAGATATATGACGAATGCCTAGAAGAGTTTTCTGACCATGAAGAGGTCAACTACAAAATTTTTAATGACCTTCTAAAGCTCTACGAAAATGACGAGGCTAATGTGTTCTACAAGACAAGGGCAGCATTAATGGAGATTGTGCGTAAGAATAAGCTCAACTTTTTAGATTTTTATGTGGATATAATGGAGTACGCCAAATACCTGAAAAGGGATAGGTTTTATGTGGACATACTAGACGTCTTTTTAGAGTATAAACGGGTGTTTGTTTAAATAATAATTAAATATATTTAAAAAATGTTTAATTAGGTAGGACTGCTCTAAAAATTTTCAAGCTTTAAAATTGTCAAATTGTCAACTTAAAAGACTTGATTTTATTTGTGTTGTCGGCATGAATTTGTGTTTGACGGAGATTTTTTTTACTTAGACTTTCTGGATTTTAACTATATTTTAATTATTGGGTTTGCAAAACCCAACAAAAAGTGCTATACTTCTCTTAATTAAATTGTTGGAGGTTAGGCAAATGGAAGCAAGATTCACATGGTGGCAAAGCGAATGGTATACTAGAGAAACTAAATATGTGAATCAGGTTTTGTCTGTTTGCTTGTAAGCTATAATATAAATTAATTTTTGGATGGATACCTGTTCTTTGTTTGGGACAGGTTTTTTTTTGATGACGGGCCTGTTTCGAAATTTCGGAGCAGGCTTTTTATTTTTACATAAGGGGGATGAAATGGATAAGAAGATTGTTAGGGCTTATACAGCCGAAGTGCTTGGGGATACAGAAACCCCTATAACGCTATATAAAAAATATGTGGGGGATGAAATCGGTGTCCTTCTAGAAAGTAAGGAGATACAGAAAGGGAGGTATTCATTTATCGCCAAGGATCCCTTCGCAACTATAAAAGCAAGGGGTTACGATATAAGTTTAGAAGAAAATGGGATAGTAAAGAGCGAAAAAATGAGAGCTCTTGACTTTGTAAAATCATATATAGAAAGATTTGAAGTGGTAGGGAGTGAAGATCTTCCACTAGTGGGTGGTGGATTCGGGACTGTGGCATACGACATAGTCAGACAGTACGAAGATTTACCAAATCAAAATCCTGACATAATAGGTGTCCCGGATGTGCACCTCATGTTTATGGATCAACTTATAATATACGACCACTACCACCAAAAAATAAAGCTTTTGGTTCTTGAACAGGATAACCTTTCAGGAGAAGCAAGAGCCAAAGATAAACTTGAAAAAATGAAAGAAGAGATACTAAAACCTTACATTCATACTCATGACTTTGAAAAAACATATGGAATAAAAAGTCTGAAGGCAAATACCACAAAAGAAGAGTTTATGGAAAGTGTAAAGAAAGCCAAACAGTATATATATGATGGAGATATATTCCAGGTTGTCCTTTCTAAAAGATGGGAGCTTGAAACAGATGAGCAGCCGTTTAATTTATACAGAAAACTTAGGTCTATAAACCCGTCACCATACCTTTTCTATATAAACTTTGGAGATTATCAAGTTGCCGGAAGCTCACCAGAGATGTTAGTTGAGCTTAAAAAAGAAAAGATATTTACATGCCCAATTGCAGGTACTAGGAGAAAAACAAACAATCCTAGTATAGATGCAGAGCTGGCGAAAGACCTGTTGGCAGATGAAAAAGAGAGAGCAGAGCACGTGATGCTAGTAGACCTAGGAAGAAATGACATGGGAAGAGTTTCAAAGGTAAAAAGCGTCAAGGTAACTGAGTTCATGCAGGTGCACAACTACTCTCATGTAATGCATCTTGTGTCAACAGTGGAGGGTGAGAAAAAAGAGAGCGAAGATGCTTTTTCAGTACTAGCGTCATTCCTGCCAGCTGGTACGCTGTCTGGTGCCCCAAAAATAAGAGCTATGGAGATAATAGATGAGCTTGAACCGGAAAAAAGAGGTGTTTATGGCGGGGCCATAGGTTATTTCTCCTTTAATGGTGATATGGATACGTGCATTGCTATACGAACTATGCTCATGAAGGACGGGAAAGTATATTTGCAGGCTGGAGCCGGGATAACTGCTAAGTCTGTAGCTGAGAAAGAGGACGAAGAGTGCGAAAACAAAATAAGGGCTTTGGTGAAGGCCATAGAGGGGGAGATTTAAATGATACTTCTTATAGATAATTACGACTCGTTTACATACAACCTCTATCAGTACCTAAGCGAATTTGATGAGGTGAAGGTTGTAAGAAATGACAAAATAGATATAGAAGGGATAGAAGAGCTAAACCCAGATAAGATAGTGCTCTCTCCTGGGCCAAAGACACCTAGAGAAGCAGGTATCTGCATAGAGGTAATAAAATATTTTTATAAAAAAGTCCCTTTGCTGGGGATATGCCTCGGACATCAGGCTATAGGAGATGCATTTGGAGCTGATATAGTGCATGCCAAAGAGCTTTATCATGGAAGAGACAGCGAAATAAAGCACGACGGAAAAGGTGTGTTTCAAGGAGTAAGTGAAGGAACTAGAGTAGCGAGATACCACTCGTTAGCTATAAAAAGGGATACACTTTCAGATGAATTTGAAATAAGTGCCGAAACAGAAGACGGAGAGATAATGGCAATAAGACATAAGGAGTACAGGGTAGTCGGACTGCAGTTTCATCCGGAATCCATATATACACCTGAAGGGATGAAAATGCTTGAAAACTTTATGAAACTTTAAGGAGGGCACAGTAATGATAAGGGAAGCCTTGGACAAGGTTATAAAAGGCACGGATTTAACAGAAGAAGAGATGAAAAAGGTAATGGACGGCATAATGGACGGAAACTATTCGGACATTTTAGTTTCTAGTTTCCTAACTGCTTTAAAAATAAAGGGAGAAAGTGTAGCAGAAATAACAGGTGCTGCAAAGATAATGAGGAAAAAAGCTGCTAAAGTTAACATAGGAGAGTTTTATGCCATAGACACCTGCGGTACAGGTGGCGACGAGGCCAATACTTTCAACATATCAACTGGAGTAGCATTTATATCTGCGGCAGCAGGAGTACACGTGGTAAAACATGGTAATAGGGCGGTTTCAAGCAAGAGCGGAAGTGCAGATGTCCTTGAAGAGCTTGGAGTTAACCTTACACTAGATGAAAACCGGGTGGTAAAATGCGTTGAGGAAAAAAACATAGGTTTCTTCTTCGCACCATACTATCACAGCGCAATGAAAAATGTTATCCATATAAGAAGAGAGCTTAAAATGAGAACTATATTTAATATACTTGGACCACTTACAAACCCTGCTGGGGCTAAAGGGCAGGTTTTAGGTGTGTTTGATCCCGAACTCACAGAGACGATGGCGAATGTTCTAAAGGAGCTTGGAACGGAACATGCACTTGTTGTACACGGCAATGGACTAGATGAAATTACAGTCACAGGAAGGACAAAGGTAACTGAACTTAAAAACGGAGAGCTAAGAACTTACTACTTAGAGCCTGAAGACTTCGGGATAAAAAAAGCTAGCTCAAAGGAGGTTGAAGGCGGTTCAGCAGTTGAAAATGCAGATATACTTAAAGGAATATTCAGTGGTGAAATAAGGGATGCCAAAAGGGATATATTGGTATTGAATGGTGCTGCTGCCCTTTATGTTGGGAAAAAAGTTGGCAGTATAAGAGACGGCGTAGCCATGGCAAACGAAATATTAGACAGTGGAAAAGTGATGGATAAGCTAAATGAATATATTAAATATACAAACGAGCTGGAGGCGATATAGGTGATACTTGATAAGATAGTCGATCAAAAAAGGGCGGACCTTGAGGTAAGAAAAAAAGAACTATCAATAGATGAGATAAAAAATGGAATAGCAGGGATGAAAAACCAAGCTAGCTTCTATGACGCTCTGAAAAAAGACGGGCTTTCAATAATAGGTGAGGTGAAAAAAGCTTCCCCTTCAAAAGGTATTATAAGGGCCGATTTCCACCCACTTGAGCTAGGTAAAAAATACGAGCTGTGCGTGGATGCTGTTTCGGTTTTGACTGAAGAAAAGTTTTTTTTAGGTAGCCCGGAATACCTAAAAGAAGTGAGTGAAAACATATCGCTTCCTACTATAAGAAAAGATTTCATAATAGATGAATACCAGATATATGAGGCAAAATACCTCGGGGCGGCGGCTATACTTTTGATATGTGCCGTGCTAGATGTTGAAACTCTTAGAAGCTTTAGGGAGTTAGGAGAAAGCTTAGGACTAGATTCGCTTGTGGAATGCCACACCGAAGAAGAGGTAAAGATGGCTCTTGAATCTGGTGCTAAAATAATAGGAATAAACAACAGGAACTTAAAGACTTTTGAAATAGAGCTGGAAACAACTATAAAGCTGGCCAAACTTGTGCCAGAAGATAAGGTGCTGGTATCTGAAAGCGGAATACACACAGGAGAAGATATTAAAAAGATAAAAGGATGCGGTGTAGACGCGGTTCTTGTGGGTGAAAGCTTTATGGTTTCTGAAGACATGTTAGGTAAAGCGAAGGAATTAAAAGATGCCTTTAGGGGGTAGACAATGGTAAAGGTAAAGATATGCGGATTAAAAAGGGAAGAGGATATAGAAATAGTAAACAAATTCAAACCGGAATTCGTTGGATTTGTGTTTGCTGAAAGTAAAAGGAAGGTAAGTCCAGAAAGGGCTAAACAGCTTATAGATAGTCTGAGTGAAGACATAAAAACTGTAGGGGTTTTTGTAAACGAAGCCCCAGAGAAGGTAAATGAAATAGCTGAGTTTTGCGGACTTGACGTAGTTCAACTACACGGCGATGAGGATGCACTTTATTGCGAAAAGATAAAGCATACCATGTGGAAGGCTGTGGCGGTGAAAAATGAAGAGACTTTAGATGAGCTAAAGGGGTACCCGCTCGTGGAAGGCTTTCTTTTAGATACATATGTTAAAGGGGAAAAGGGCGGAACTGGAAAGACGTTTAATTGGGATATGGTAAAAGATTTATACAAAGATTACAGGATAATATTAGCCGGTGGGCTTAATCCAGAAAACATAGGGCAAGCTATACAGTCTGTTAATCCATATTGCGTGGATGTTAGCTCAGGCGTTGAGAAAGACGGCGTAAAGAACGAAGAACTTGTGGCAAGCTTTATACATGCGGTCAGGTCAGCTGTTTTATGATGTTTGATTTAAAAAAAGAGATGTTTTAAAAAATATAAATCAGCTATTTGTTATAAAAAAGAGAATTATTGACTATTAAAAATAAAAACTTATAGAAGAGGTGAGAGCTTTAAATGGATAAAAAATTTGGTCAGTTCGGAGGACAGTATGTTCCCGAGACACTTATGAATCCTCTAAAAGAGCTGGAAGAGGCATACGATAAATATAAAAATGACCCTGAGTTTAAAAAGGAGTTTGACTACTACATGAAGTACTATGTGGGGAGAGAAAACCCTCTTTACTTTGCAAAAAACCTTACTGAAAAACTTGGCGGGGCAAAGATATATATTAAAAGGGAGGACCTGAACCATACAGGTGCACACAAGATAAATAACGTAATAGGGCAGATATTGCTTGCCAAGAAGATGGGAAAAAAGAGGGTAATAGCCGAAACTGGTGCCGGACAGCACGGCGTTGCAACTGCAACAGGGGCTGCGCTTTTCAATCTAGAGTGCGTTGTTTTTATGGGTGAAAAGGATATAGAAAGGCAGCGTTTGAACGTATTTAGGATGGAACTTCTAGGAGCCAAAGTGGTTTCTGTAAGCTCAGGGACAAAAACACTAAAAGACGCTACAAACGAGGCTATACGTGAGTGGGTAAATAGAGCTGATGACACATTTTATGTAATAGGTTCTGTTGTTGGACCTCACCCGTATCCTACAATGGTAAGGGACTTCCAGAGAATTATAGGAGATGAAGCTAAAAAGCAGATCTTAGAAGCTGAAGGTAGACTTCCTGACGCATTGGTTGCTTGCGTAGGTGGGGGAAGTAATGCGATGGGACTTTTCTATCCATTTATTGAGGATAAGAGTGTTAAAATGTACGGAGTAGAAGCTGGAGGACTGGGAATAGAAACCGGCGAACACGCTGCAGCATTTGCCGAGGGGAGTGTTGGAGTGCTACACGGCATGAAAACCTACCTTTTACAGGATGAGGATGGGCAGATAAAACCCGTACACTCAGTATCAGCAGGACTTGATTATCCAGGGGTAGGGCCTGAACATTCATATTTTTTTGATACTGGAAGAGCTGAGTATGTTCATATAAAGGACGATGAGGCCATTGAAGGACTTAAGATACTTTCTAAATTAGAGGGTATAATACCAGCTCTGGAGAGCTCGCATGCAGTGGCATACCTTATGAAATTAGCTCCAACCATGGGGAAAGATCAGATTATAATCTTGAATCTTTCAGGCCGTGGAGACAAGGATATGTACACAGTCTTCGAAATTTTGAAGAAGGAAAAAGAGGAAGGTGGAGAGTAATGAACAGAATAGAGAAAAAATTTCAAGAACTTAAAAATAAAGGTGAAAAGGCCCTTATAACATATATCACTTGTGGGGATCCGGACATAGGGTTTACAGAAGAATTTGTATATGCCAAAGAGAGGGCCGGCGCAGACATAATCGAGCTGGGGATACCGTTTTCGGATCCTCTTGCAGACGGTCCAGTTATACAGGCAGCTGCTACTAGGGCACTTGAAAAGGGGATTAGGCTTAAAAGTATATTCCAGTGTGTGGAAAATATAAGAAAAAACAGCCAAGTTCCGCTTGTTTTTATGGTCTACTACAATACAATTGTAAATTACGGTGAACTTAGTTTCATTGAAAAGTGCGAAGAAATAGGGATAGATGGGATTATAATCCCGGACCTTCCTTATGAAGAGTCTGTCGAAATAAGATCGTACCTAAAGGACAAAGAACTTGCCCTTATACCACTTATAGCACCTAACTCAGGCGACAGAATTCCTAAGTTGGTAGATGGAGCAAAAGGATTTGTTTACTGTGTATCTTCTCTTGGAGTTACTGGGATAAGAAGTGGATTTGCAGAAACTATGAAGGGGTATCTAAAAACGGTTAAAGCGAGTACAGACTTGCCTGTAGCTGTAGGATTTGGATTTTCAAAGCCAGAAGATATTGAGACAGTAAAAGATATAGTAGACGGAGTAATAGTTGGCTCCGCGATAATAAAATGTATAGACGAATCGTCACAAAGCATAAAAGCGCTTGAGGAACTTGTCTCTAGGCTAAAAAAAGCTTTATAAGATAAACCTCCTGCAAAGGAGGTTTATTAAATAATTAACATATTTGACAAACAAAATATAAAGTGGTATAAATGACTGAGTATTTATTTTTACTTAACATTATTCGGAGGTGCAAAAATGGTAGTTGAACCTAAAGTAAAGGGAAGTTTGTCCCTTACAGCCCATCCATATGGGTGTAGAGAAGCGGTCAAAAGACAGGTTGAATATGTTAAAAATGCAAAGCAATATAAAGGGAGCAAAAAAGCTTTAATAATAGGGGCATCTTCAGGATACGGGCTTGCCACTAGGATTTCTTTGGCGTTTGGAGGCAGTAAAGCTGATACCATAGGAGTTTCGTATGAAACAGCTTCAAATGGTAGGAAAACCGGGACAGCAGGTTGGTGGAATAACATATTCTTCAAACAGGAAGCTGAAAAAGAAGGGCTTTTGGCCAAAAATTTTGTAGGGGATGCATTTTCTTACGAGATGAAAGATGAGGTTATAAAATACATAAAAGAGGAGTTCGGTGGGAAAGTAGACATAGTTGTTTACAGCCTTGCAAGTGGAGTTAGAACAGATCCTAAAACCGGAATAACTCATAAATCTTCGTTAAAAAGTAGAACTGGGAATATAACTGGTCCAACACTTAATATAGAAAAAGGGTGCTTAGAAGATAAGACCATGGAGAATGCTACAGATGAGGAATTAGAAGAAACTGTAAAAGTAATGGGCGGAGAAGACTGGGATTTATGGGTAAAAGCTTTGTGTGAGGCTGACGTGCTTGCAAGTGGATGTAAGACCTATGCATACTCTTACCTTGGTCCGGAGTTAATATCAGGAATATACAGGGATGGAACCCTTGGAGCTGCCAAAAGACATCTAGAGCAGACTGCAAGAGAATTAAGCATTTATTTAAAAGAAAAAATAGACGGTGACGCATATGTATCTGTAAACAAGGCTCTTGTTACTAAAGCCAGTGCCTATATTCCTATTTTCCCTCTTTATGCAGCTCTGCTGTATAAAGTTATGAAAAATATGGGTATACATGAGGGGACTATCGAACAGACACATAGACTGTTTGCAGATATGATATATGGAGATTCTCCTGAGATAGACGATGAAAGAAGAATAAGACCTGATAATTGGGAATTAAGAGATGATGTACAGGAAAAAATAAGCGAAATTTTAAAGGATATAAACCATGAAAATTTCAAAGAACTCAGTGATTATAAAGGATATGTAGATGATTTTATGAATATGAATGGGTTCGGATTTGATAATGTGGATTATTCAGAGGATATTGATTTAGACGAATTAGCAAAATTAAAACCGTAGTAAAAATCCCCGCATATGTGGGGATTTTTATTTTAATAGAATATCAACAGAATAAAATCCTTGACAAAATCTAAATAAAAATATTAAGATATACTTAACGAAACTTTTGTTAGAAAGAGGGGAAGTATTTATGTTTATGCAAGAATGGGAAAAGGAATTATATGATAATAAATTTGAAGAGACTTATACTGCACTAGAAAAAGAACTAGAACAGGGTACGGTTGATCTAGAACAGATTAGGGATACTCTTGACATGATGTATTCGCACGAAGATGAGTTGATGCACAGAGCTGAATCAGCCTGGATAAACCATAATGCTACTGTTGCTGCGTATGAAGTAATAAGAGTAAGATTGGAAAAAGAAGCTAAATAGTATAAATAAAAACGGAGTCAGGAGACTCCGTTTTTATTTATACTATTTCATAGGCGTCGATTTGAACTCGAGCTGTCTTTTCTTTTCAAGTTTTAAAGCTTCAAAATATTCTTTTGTTTCACTTATTATAACAGGACTCAATCCAATTAGTGCAATAAGGTTAGGTATAGCCATCAGCCCATTAACAATATCGGCGAGTATCCATATTAAGTCTAATTTTAAGAAAGCACCTGAAGCGACTAAAACAATATAGATATATTTATATGGCTTTATTCCATTTACTCCAAAAAGATACTCAACACATCTTTCTCCATAATAGTTCCATCCAAGGATAGTTGTAAATGCAAAGAACAACAAGCCTATTGTGACTATATATTGTCCTACTAGAGGGGAAAATCCGGATTTAAATGCATAAGTTGTCATTGCCGCACCTGAAAAATCAGAGTTCCAAGCTCCAGTCATTACCAGAACTAAACCGGTCATTGTACAGATAATTATAGTATCAAAAAAAGTACCCGTCATAGATATAAGTCCTTGTCTCACACAAGAGTTTGTTTTTGCAGCAGCAGCGGCGATGGGTGCACTACCTAGACCGGATTCGTTAGAGAAAACTCCTCTTGCTATACCGCTTTGTATTGCTTTTATCACAGTAGCACCTAAGAATCCTCCAAAGGCAGCCGTAGGGGTAAAGGCGCTTTTTATAATAAGTGAAATTGTATTAGGCAGGATGTTCACGTTAAGAGTAAGGATAATAAGAGATCCTAAAATATAAAATCCAGCCATGAAAGGAACAACCTTCTCTGCGACGGCAGAGATACTTTTGATACCTCCAAGTGTGACCATTGCTACCAATATAGTAACTATGGCTGCAGTCAACATAATTGGAATGTTAAAAGATATTTTTGCAGCCTGGGTTATAGCGTTTACTTGTGGAAATGTGCCTATGCCGAAAAATGCGACACCTACACCGAAAATGGCAAACATTTTAGCAAGAAATTTATTTTTCAATCCCTTTTCTATATAATACATAGGTCCGCCAGACATTTGACCGTTAGCATCTTTCACTCTGTATTTTACAGCAAGAAGTCCTTCTGCATATTTAGTTGCCATTCCAAAAAATGCAGCCACCCACATCCAGAAAAGCGCCCCTGGTCCTCCAGCTTTAATTGCTGTAGCAACTCCCACGATATTTCCAGTACCGATGGTGGCGGAAAGTGCTGTACATAGTGCTGCAAAACTTGAGACATCTCCTTCAGACTCTTCTGTTAAAGACTCATCTTTTGTAAAGATATACTTTATAGCCAAAGGTAACTTTAAAACTTGAAGTAGGCCCAGTCTCAAGGTTAAGTAAAAACCGGTTCCGACGAGCAGAATAAGTAGTGGTGGGCCCCATACCCAAGAGTCGAGAGTGCTAAAAAAGTTTAATAAATTTGACATTAAAAAAATCCTCCTTAAAATTTAGGAGGAGGTTTTGAATTACATAGTTGTAATAATTTACCCCCTGTCCTTTTACCTGAGAGATTCATCTGGCATTCCAGACTTGCTCCTTCGGTGCTCTTAAGATTAAGAGTCTCTCCAGAGGCTCGTCCAGCATGAGTCCACATCCAGAAAACTAGATACCTGAAAGCTTTACTTCTTCGGTGGCCTTTGGGCTCTCTCCTCATACCTTCATCCGAACTTCAATATTGAAATTATTATAATAAAAAAAAAAGATTAAATCAAGATAAAAAAACAAAAAAAATATATTAATCGATTTTTTATGCTGTTCTTACATTTTTTTTAAAGATGTCTATAGATAAAAGACAGCCAAATGGCTGTCTTAAACTTAAATGGTTGTATTAAATTCTGTCTTGGTTTTTATTTTTAATTTCAACTCTTCAAAATATTGTTTAGTTTCGGTTATTACAATTGGACTAAGTCCGATAAGTGCAATTAAGTTCGGAATTGCCATTAAACCATTGAATATATCTGCTATTATCCAGATAAGTTCTAACTTTAAAAATGCACCACATGCAACAAGTACGATATATATATATTTATAGGGTTTGATTCCCTTTACTCCAAGAAGGTATTCGGCGCATTTTTCACCGTAATAATTCCAACCAAGTATAGTTGTAAATGCAAAGAATAAAAGACCTATAGTTACGATGTAGGGACCTATTACTGGAGATAAACCTGATTTAAATGCGGAAGTTGTCATAGCAGCTCCCGAAAAATCGGAGTTCCAAGCATCTGTAAGAACCAGAACTAATCCTGTCATTGTACAGATTATAATGGTATCGAAGAAAGTACCTGTCATAGATATAAGCCCTTGTCTTACACAAGAGTTTGTCTTTGCAGCAGCAGCGGCGATGGGTGCACTACCTAGACCGGATTCGTTAGAGAAAACACCTCTTGCTATACCGCTTTGCATAGCCTTCATAACAGTTGCACCTAAAAATCCTCCAAATGCAGCAGAAGGTGTAAAAGCGCTTTTTATTATTAATGAAATAGTTTCAGGAAGCAGTTTTGCGTTCAGAACAAGTATAGTAGTTGAAGACAAGATGTAAAAACCTGCCATAAATGGAACTAAACGTTCTGCAACAGCAGATATACTTTTGATACCCCCAAGAGTAACCATAGCCACCAACACGGTAATAATAATTGTAGTTATTACAACTGGAATATTAAATGATATTTTAGCAGCCTGAGTTATTGCATTTACTTGTGTAAAAGTACCCATACCAAAAAATGCCACAGCAACTCCGAATATTGCAAAAATCTTAGCTAAAAATTTATTTCCAAGCCCTTTTTCAATGTAGTACATAGGCCCACCAGACATTTGCCCATTTTCATCTTTAACTCTGTATTTAACAGCCAAAAGCCCTTCAGCATATTTAGTGGCCATACCAAAGAAACCTGCAATCCACATCCAGAATAAAGCTCCAGGTCCTCCTGCTTTAACAGCGGTAGCAACTCCCACGATATTTCCAGTACCGATAGTGGCGGAAAGCGCTGTACATAATGCCGCAAAACTTGAAACATCTCCTTCAGATTCTTCAGTTAAAGACTCATCTTTTGTAAAAATGTATTTAATTGCTAACGGCAATTTTAGTATTTGGAGCAGGCCGAGTCTTAAAGTTAAGTATATTCCTGTTCCTACTAGTAAAATTAAAAGTGGTGGTCCCCAGACAAAAGAGTCAACAACATTAAAAAAGTGTAATAGATTTGACATAAAATAATCCTCCTTAAAATTAAAATTTAGGAGGAGGTTTTGAATTATATTGTTTTGTGATAATTCTACCCCCCTGTCCTTTTACCTGAGAGATTCATCTGGAATTCCAGACTTGCTCCTTCGGTGCTCCTTATATAGGAGTCTCTCCAGAGGCTCGTCCAGCATGAGTCCTCATCCAGAAAACTGGATACCTGAAAGCTTTACTTCTTCGGTGGCCTTTAGGCTCTCTCCTCATACCTTCATCCGAACTTCAATATTGAAATTATTATAA
>QKCP01000127.1 GCA_003246855.1 Ilyobacter polytropus | reverse complement strand
GTCTCTACACTTTTGTCTGCAGCTATTATAACCGCATCTGCTTCTTTGATGTCCTGATCTGTAAGTGCATTTTTAACTCCAGTAGAACCGTTGGTTTCAACTTTTACTGTTATTCCTGACGCTTTTCCTGCTTTGTTTAGAGCTTCTGCCGCCATGTAAGTATGAGCGATTCCTGTTGGGCAAGCTGTTACTGCGATAATTTTTTTGCTTCCTACCACTTCTTCTTCCCCTTTCTCTTCTACTTCTCTTTTATTTATTATGTCCATAACTTGTTGTGGACTTGTTGCCTTAAGCAGTTCTTCCCTAAAATCGTCATCCAACAATAATGTTGTCAATTTAGAAAGAGTCTCGATGTGGGCATCAGTTGATTTTTCAGGTGCAGCTATCATGAAAAATATTGTAGATGGTTCTTCGTCTAAAGATTCATAGTCTATACCTTCTTTTGAAAGTCCAAATGCTAAAGCAGCTTCTTTCACCGCTGAAGTTTTGGCATGAGGAATAGCAATCCCTTCCTCTAACGCTGTAGAACTTATGTTTTCTCTTGCAATAATAGCCTTTTTAAATTCTTCTTTATTGGCTAATTTCCCGGCTTTGTCCAAAACATTTACTAGTTCGTCGATAGCCTCTTCTTTTTTCTTTGCCTTTAAATCTAAGTTTATTGTTTCCAGACTTAAAAGGTCACATATTTTCATAATCCTGTCCTCCTTATAATTCTTTTATCCTAATTTCATCCAACAATCTAAACACTTCACCTTTTTCCGCCAAACCATAGGAATAAGCAGTGGCGCTTCCCGAAGCTATCGCCCTTTTATACGCTTTTTCCAGGTCTAACCCTTCCACTAAAGCAGAAACGAATCCGGCTACCATTGAATCCCCAGCACCAACAGAATTTTTGAGCTCCCCTTTTGGAATATTTCCTAGGTATGCTTTTTCCCCTGCTAAAAACAACGACCCTTCTCCCCCCATTGAAACTATCACATTTTGAGCACCGTGCTCTATAAGCTCTTTTGCTCCAGCTACAATATCTTCTATACTTTCAAATTTTTTATCGAGATATTCTTCTAGTTCATGTATATTTGGTTTTACCAAGAAAGGCCCTGCCTTTATTCCTTCATTAAAGGCTTCACCCCTGGTGTCTAATATAACCTTTACTCCATTTAATTCATTTATTATCTTTTTATAGAAATCCTTCGGAACCCCTTTTGGAATGCTACCGGCAAGTACAACTATGTCTCCGCTTTTAATCTTTTTTAATTCATTAAATAACTGAGCCTGTTTTTCTTTTGAAATTTCTGGTGCATTTCCAGCTATCTCTGTTTCATGACTATTGTCTTTCAGCTTTATATTCACCCGTGTGTTCTCAGAAAGATCTATAAAATCGTAATTTATTCCGTTTTGCACAAGTTCCTTTTTTATATACTCACCTGTAAATCCGCCAACAAACCCCATTGCAATAGAATCTTTTCCTAAATTTTTTAGAACCTTTGATACATTTATTCCCTTACCGCCTGCAAGGAAATAAGACAATTTTGCATGATTCAATGCCCCAGTTTCAAACTTTTCAAACTGTATATTGTAGTCCAACGCTGGATTCAACGTTATCGTATAGATCATAATCTAACCACCTTCAAAATCATTCAATTATTTCCAACGCAACCAAATTCATCCAAACCCCATGCCACAAACTTCTAATGTAAGGCAACCGCTTAAAGTAAGTATTTTCAAGGTTTTTAAACGCTACGCACATCTGTGACTACCTCAGCTTTTCTATCAGCTTAAAGTAATTATACATTACCATCCAAAAAAAGTCAATCATTTTCGATCAAAAAAAATAGTTTTCATCCATTTTTTGGTTAAAATTCATTCATATTCTATATTTTTTCTATTCTTACTTCTTCTAATAATCTTAAAATATCCTCTTTTTTGGCCAAAGTGTAAGAATACGCCGTTGCACTCCCACACGCTATGCCGTTTCTATACGCCTCTTCTATGGCCGCCCCTTCTACTATTGCAGATACAAATCCTGCTACCATAGAGTCTCCTGCTCCTACTGAATTTTTAAGTTCCCCTTTAGGTACGTTCCCTAAATATACTTTATTATCAGTCAAAAACAGTGAACCTTCTCCACCCATAGAGATTATAACATTCTGAGGTCCGTGAGCTTTTAGTTCCCTTGCGCCTTCAACTATTTCTTCTATTCCGCTCAAAGTTCTTCCAAGGAATTCTTCCAGCTCATGTATATTCGGCTTTATTAAAAAAGGTTTTGCCTTTATTCCTTCTTTAAATGCCTCACCTCTGGTGTCTAGGATAATTTTTACCCCTTCAAGTTTTTCTGCCACCTTCTTGTAGAAGTCCTCAGTCATGCCCTTTGGCACGCTACCTGCAAGTACTAAAATATCGCTTTTTTTTACTTTGGAAAGCTGTTTAAAAAGCTCCTCTTGCTTTTCTGTAGATATTTCCGGGGAATTCCCCGCTATCTCTGTTTCACTCTCTTCGTCCCTTAACTTTATGTTTACCCTGGTATTGCCACTTAGTTCAATAAAATCATATTCTATTTTTTCCCCGCCAAGCTCGCTTTTTATGTACTCTCCGGTAAATCCTCCTACAAATCCTAGGGCTATTGAATCTTTGTCAAGATTTTTCAAAACCTTTGATACATTTATTCCCTTACCGCCTGCTAAAAAATATGAAAGTTTAGCTGAATTAAGAGCAGATTTTTCAAAACTTTCAAATTGAACACTATAATCCAGTGCAGGATTCAATGTTAGTGTGTATATCATAAAAACTCACCTCTATGTTTTTTATTTTTACCATGAAAAAAGTTGTTCTTCTCTTCTTTTTCTCCAAATATAATTTGTATTGTATCCACTTCAAATTTTTACAAATCATCCTGCCGACAGATGTTTCAGATCCAAATTGAAAATCAATCAAAACCAACCACAGTTAGAAATTGAAAGAAGTTAGATTTTTAAAAGGTAAAAAAATATATTTGCTTAATATTACAATATAGAAAAGAAAAAGTCAACTATTTTCATCCAAATACATCCATAATCGTTCTTTTGCAAAAAAAAATAAAAAAAATAAGAGGCCTCCTAGACCTCTACTTAACTGCTATTATGACTTCCGTTGCGTCAGCGTAAACCTGGTTTACCTTATCTGTAATAATTGTACATTCAGAAATTTCGGCGAACTTTGCAAATGTAATCTTATCAAATTTTGTGGAATCCGCCAGCACATATACCTTTCTAGATACCTCTTTTGCAGTTTCCTTTACATAAGCTTCATCAGGGTCCGGCGTGGTAAATCCTTTTTTTAAATCTACAGAATTAACTCCTAAAAAACACCTGTCGAAGTTGTACTCCTTTAAAAATCTCACAACATCCTTTCCAACCAGGGCTTTAGTTGTAAATTTTATCATACCACCTGTCAGGTAGGCGCGTATCCCGTATCTCGCTAGTTCGTCCAGGTGGCTAATACCGTTTGTAACTACTATTATATCCTTACCTTCAAGGTGCTTTATCATTCTAAAGGTGGTACTACCCGCATCCAAAAATATGCATTCACCATTTCTAACTAGTGAGGCTGCATTTCTCGCTATAAGTTCCTTTTCATTAACATGCTGAAGCGACTTCTTGTCCATGGCTTCTTCGAATTTCCCGCCTATGGTCGCTCCACCGTGTATCCTTATTAGTTTTCCTTTTTTCTCAAGTGTATTCAAATCTCTTCTAATGGTGGATTCGGAACTGTCTGTAAGATCCATTATGTCTTTTACTTTTACTATGCCGCTTTTATCCAGCTCTTCTAATATTATTCTATACCTTTCCTCTGTTATCATAACTACTCACCTCTATCTACGTTATACCATATATTTTTGACATTTCCAATCATTTTCAGTCAACAAAATCAGTCATGCAAAATAAAAAGGCGAATTTCTCCGCCTATATATCATTAAAGTACCCAAAATTTTTCAAACGGGCAACTACCTTTTCTTTATCACACTTTTTTATTATAATGTGGAAGTTTTCCGCCTTTAATATATATTTTTTCAGCTCTTCATCTGTTCCAATCATAGCTATAAGTTCCTTATCCCTACGGATTTTCATCACCACGACATCCTCTACTACCTCAAGGGAACCTACTCTAGAGTGCAACTCCTCGAAAAACTCTCTCCATATATCTGGAAGCTCCCGACAAATCTTGTTTTTAAAATTTTCCACTCTTTCCCTGAGCTCATCTTCGGAGTCTATGTTCTTGAGAAAATTTTCATAGTTGAATTTGTACTTATTCTCCCCTATCCTCTGAGCTACTTGCTCAAGATACATAATTTTCATCGGAGCTTCTCCGATTACGCTTAGTATCAACCTATCCTCATCCATCAAGATGTCTGCTTCCTCTTTGAAATCTCCGAAATCATAACTTTCAGTTCTTCCGATTACATACTCCCCCAGCTTGCTTAACTTCACATATCTCAATCCATCATACTTACTTAGATACCCATTTTTAAGATAAAGGCCGTTATTTATTGATGGGGTATTGTAGTAGAGTTCCAGCATCCCAAAGCTACCCAATATAAACAGGATTGATTTTACAAAAGGCTCCATTATGTACTTATAGTACATGTCGTAACTAGTTACCCTGGTTCTGCCATAGTCTGCTTCATTGATATATATATAGTCGTAAACGTCCTGTGGGTCTAGTATCTCCAAAAATGCATCTCTATAAATAAGATAGTTTAATATATTTTCAACGCTAACAACGGTATTTTCCGGCAGTTTTCTAACCAGGTCTCCCATACTTTCTAGGCACCTTTTAACGCACTCCCTGCCTTTCCATATGTTCCTAGTCCCCTTCAGATAGTTTAAATATTTAGAAGTATAGCAAAATTCATCTTCGTTGACCAAATTCCCGTTTAAAAATTCTGACATTATATTTTTAAAATTAGATATTTTAAAGTTTTCAGGCTTAAGATACTCATTTTTTATAAGCAGAAAAAAAAGTCCAACAGTTTCTGTTTTTAAAAAGTCCAAATCCTTGTTATCAGTGTAGTATTCGTTTATGCCGCAGTATTTTTGCATATCTTTTTTTACTGCCTTGAGCATCTTATCGCTAGAAGTCATCTTTATGTTACCCTGATTGAAAAAATTGTAATAAAGGGTAAACTTTGAAGACATTTCATCTTCGCAGTTATGCTTAAAGCTGTAATCCTGTACATCAGCAGGGTGAAGGTAATAATCCCTGGCCTTTGGAAGGTAGGGTCTCATCATCCTGACTATGTCATTGTGTATATAAAGGTAGGGATTCTCTTTTTTAGTCCCCTCCACATATCTAAAAAATAGGTATCTGTCATCAAGCTCCTTTTGAATGCTGTATCCTGAATCAGTTTTGAAAAACTTCTCTTTATCATTTTCAGATATATAGTATTTCCCGTACCATGCTATCTTTAAAAATATCTCCTTCAGCTCATCATCTATAATCTCATATATATTTTTGAAGGTCTCTTCCTTTGAAAAAACCTGGTACATCAAATCCAAAAAAGTCTGTTTCTTGCTTTCAGCCGAAATTACAGATACCTCGAAAAGTCCAAGATTGCTCCCTATATAGCCATCAGCTATCCAATCTATAAAATACCTTTTAAACAGCTTAAATAAAACCTCTTTGGAGTAGAAGTCATCCAGAGCCTTTCTAAATCTATCTTTGTCTATCATCTGTATCCTCCGGTAAATCATTCTGAAAAAATATATTCTATGTCCGCTTCACTTAGAGTTTTTACTGAAGCACTGTCACTGGATATGAGTTCCTCAAAAAGTCTGCTTTTCTCCTTTTGAAGCATCAGTATTTTTTCCTCTATAGTGCCCTTACTTATCAATTTATATGAAAATACCGTCCTATCCTGCCCCATCCTGTGACTTCTATCCACAGCTTGATCTTCAGCAGTCTTGTTCCACCAAGGGTCATATATAAATATGGTATCCGCAGCTGTCAGGTTCAACCCTACTCCGCCAGTTTTTAGAGTCATCACAAACACCTTGTAGTCTCTATCTTTTTGGAATTTATCCACAAGCGACTGTCTGTTTTTTGTCGCTCCTGTCATAGATAGGTATTTTATATTTCTTTCTTCGAGGTCCAACGCTATGTTCTCTATAGTCTTTATAAAGTTTGTAAAAACAAGTACTTTATGCCCGTTAGAAACAGCATCGGAAATATTTTCTATCAAAAGCTCCCTTTTGCTTGATACAACCTTATTATCGGTTTTACCTTCAGGGTTACTTGCTATTTGCCTGAGTTCATTTAGAGCCTGGAGTATGAAGAACTGGCTTTTCCCTATGCCGTACTCCTTTATCTGCTCATTTACAAGGTTGTAATAAAAGACCCTTCTTTCATCATAAATCCTCTGCTGCTCCGGGTTCATCTCCACATACATAACCTTCTCAATCTTGTCTGGCAGGTCCTTCAGCACCTCTTTTTTTGTCCTTCTAAGTATAAATGGGTATATTTTTTTCCTAAGCTCCCTAACTATCTCCCTGTCATTATCCCTCTGTATTGGGTTGGCATAAGAATAGTTAAAGTCTTCTATGCTTCCGAACATGGTTGGATTTATAAATCTAAAAAGTGAATAGAGTTCCCCTAAGTTGTTCTCCACAGGGGTACCACTTAGTGCAAATCTATTACGAGAGTTCAGAAGCATTACCGCTTTTGTGGTCTGCGAATTAACGTTTTTTATATTCTGAGATTCGTCCAAAATAACCAGTTCAAACTCTCTTTTCCTAAGATCCTTTACATCATTTCTGATTGTTCCATAAGTTGTCAAGATAATGTTTGAACCCATAGCCTCTTTTATATCTCTGTTGATCCCATAGTATATATTTACAGTTAATTTCGGGTTGAACCTTTTGATCTCATTTTCCCAGTTATATATCAGACTTTTTGGCATTACTACCAGACTAGGTTTTTTCCCAGGACTAGAATAAATATACGAAAGTAACGATATTGCCTGAAGGGTTTTACCCAACCCCATATCGTCCGCCAAACAGCCTCCAAGATTATTCTCCAAAAGGTAGATAAACCATCTGTAACCGTAGTCCTGATACTCCCTTAGATTTGCGTTAATAACTGGAAAAGGTATATCCATCTCTTTCAGTTTGTTGAATCCCAAAAAGATGTCCTTACTTTTCACCATGTTGGAGTTGGCTACCCTATCTTCTATGAGGTCTTCCACGATGGGCAAGTCGAAAAATGATACCCTTACCTTACCCTCTTTCTTTTTAAATATCCTCTCGAGCTTCTCAATGTATTTCTTGCTAACTAATGCGTTGGTGCCGTCGCTTAGCACTATATACGTGTTTTCCTTGAAGTTTGATATAAAATCAAATATTGAGAACTTTTCCCCATCTATATCGAGGTAAGCGTCCCCTTCCAAAAAATCGATGGAGTGAGACAGGTTTGCTATCAGCTTCGGTTTCGCAGTCTTTATCTTATACTCCTTCAGTTTCTCCGTCCCCAACACCTTATACCTACCTATGAGGTTCAAAAGTTCATTGGTGACGAACTCCTTTGCAAGCTTCTCCTGCATTATGAGAAGGTTACCGTCTAAATAATACGCATCCCTAAGCTTTAGCTTTCTTTGATACTTTATCAGTATCCTCACTATCTCCTCTATGGCGTTTCCTATAGAGGAAATATCTATATCACATATTATTATCTTTTTTTCAAGTTCATTTACTAGTACTGCAGACCTAGCGTCGTAATCGGACAGAAAGTCGTAATCTATTGTCGATATAGACATCCCTAGTTTCAGGTAAAAGGTTTTATCCCGGGCTATCTTTTCAATTACTATCTCCGGCTTGAGCTCTCTTTTCCCCTCCAGGATGACCTCATAGTTTTTATAGTCTATCTCTAGATTGTCGAAATATGAATAACTTATGGTGAGAAATTTCTCCAGCTCAGATTCTTTGAACTTAGAGTT
>QKCP01000050.1 GCA_003246855.1 Ilyobacter polytropus | reverse complement strand
AACACCCACAACTTAGAGTTCACACATGTTCACGATGGGGATATAATCAAAATAGGAGACTATGAGCTTAAATGCATTGCGACTCCAGGGCACACAGAGGGACTTATGTGTCTTTATGACGAAAAGCACAAAATACTTTTCTCCGCAGACCATATCCTTGGTAGAATAACTCCAAACATATCAGTTTGGGGATTTGAAACAGACGCCCTCGGAGATTACTTCAACAGCTTAGATAAGATAAAAAAATTGGAAGTAGAAAGGGTATTCCCTTCACACAGACACCTTTTTGAAAACTGCAACGAGAGAATAGAAGAACTAAAAGCACACCACGCTAAAAGGCTCGCTGAAGTAGAAGAGATCTTGGAAGTGGAGCCAAAAAGTGCTTATGAAGTGGCATCTTTTATGAAATGGGATATGACTTTTAAATCATGGGCAGAGTTCCCGCATGTGCAAAAATGGTTTGCCACAGGGGAAGCAATGGCGCATTTAGTGTACCTTTATAACCAAAAGAAAATAAAAATGGAAGTAGAAGACGGGATTTACAAATTTTACAAATAAAATATTCCTGAATATTAAAATACACAGAAAAAGCCAAGCTAACGCTTGGCTTTTTCTATGATTTCTTTCTGGCAAAATATTTTGTATGGAGGAGCTCATGCGCTCTATGACTCATAGGCTCACCTAAATATTTTTCATATAGTTCCTTTACATAAGGATTTTCATGTGATTTTCTCATTTCTTTGCTGTTATCTATAGCTTGTATTCCTTCAAACCTCTTTTTAATTATTTCAAAGTTTCCGTGATGATAAGGCTGTCCCCCGCCACCTATACAACCACCTTTACAAGCCATTATTTCCAAAGCATGCACAACCTCTTCTCCGCTTCTAATTTTGTCAAGAAGCTCTCTTGCTGCTCCTAATCCATGTGTTATCCCAATTCTAAGAGGACTGCCTGCTATCTGCAACTCAGGAACCTCAGCTATCCTAACACCTTCTAGTCCCCTAAGCTGCTTGAAGTCTACATTTTCTAACTCGTTACCAGTTATCCACTCATAAGCCGTCCTGGCAGCCGCCTCTATAACTCCCCCTGTCCGTCCAAAGATATCTGCAGCACCACTGGATACTCCAAATGGATTATCAAAGGTCCCATCTTCTAACATATCAAAACTTATCCCACTTTGTTTTATCAGGTTGGCTAGTTCCCTCGTCGATATGGATATATCTGTATCTGGATTTCCATCCTTGGAAAATTCTTCCCTGGAAGCTTCATATTTTTTTGCAAGGCACGGCATTATAGATACAACAGTTATGTTTTCTCTTTCCCAGCCCATCTCTTTTGTCCATATCTCCTTCGCAACAGCACTGAACATCTGCTGAGGTGATTTCGCAGAAGAGGGAACATCCAACATATCTGGATAGTTGTGCTCGATAAACTTTACCCAAGCAGGACAACAAGAAGTCAGTATTGGAAGCTTGACATTTTCATCGCCTGCAAGATATCCCTCTATCCTCTTTTTTAGTTCTGTCCCCTCTTCCATTATAGTGAGATCTGCAGCAAAGTTTGTATCAAAAACATAATCAAAGCCTATTCTCCTCAAGGCTGTCACCATTTTTCCAGTAACGTCGGTTCCTGGCTCAAACCCGAACTCCTCCCCAAGGGCAACCCTTACCGCAGGGGCGACCTGAACTATTACTTTTTTACTCTTGTCAGACAAAGCTTCTACAACTTCCCAAGTATAGTCCCTTTCATGAAGGGCACCCACAGGACATACCGCCACACATTGTCCACAGAACGTACAGGTAGTATCCTCTAAATCCTGCTCATGTGTAGGAGCAACCACCGATTCAAATCCCCTGTTAACTGCCGACAGTACATAGCAAGTCTGTATCTTATTGCACATGGTTTCGCACCTTCTGCACATTATGCACTTGTCTATATCCCTTATTATGGCCGGGGAATTATCCACCCTGTATGTCGATTGTTCCCCTTCAAATCTTATATTTTTCACTCTAAATTGGTCTGCTAATTCTTGCAACTCACATTCTCCAGACTTAGAGCATGTCAGGCAATCTTTTGGATGGTTCGACAAGAGAAGTTCTAGGATAGACTTTCTCACCTGTATCAGCTCAGTTGAGTTTGTCACTATATCCATACCTTGAGATACCTTGGTTTCGCACGCCGGATAAAGGTTTTCCTGCCCATTTACCTCAACCACGCATATCCTACACGAAGCAAAGTTGTTTACATACCCTGTATCCTCCATTTTTAAGTGGCACAACGTAGGTATATGCACCCCTATGCTCTTCGCAGCTGCCAAAATAGTGCTTCCTTTAGGTGCCTCAGTCTCTATGCCATTAATTTTTATTTTTACAGTCTCCATTCAAAACCTCCTATGCTTTCTTTATCGCGTTAAATTTACAAGCATTATAGCAAGCACCACACTTTATGCACCTTTCCTGGTAGATATAATGCTTTTCTTTTACTCTTCCTAGTATCGCTTCGGTAGGACAGACTTTCGCACATGCAGTACAGCCGATACATTTATCCGTAATCGTAAATTGAATCAAGTTGGTACAAACAGTGGCTGGACATTTTTTATCTTTTACATGCGCTTCATATTCATCGTAAAAGTTATTTAAAGTGGATAGCACAGGATTTGGAGCCGTCTTCCCAAGCCCACAAAGAGAAGCTCTTTTTATAGTCTTCGACAGGTCTCTCAACAATTTGAGGTCATCTAAATTCCCGTCACCCTTTGTTATCCTGTCGAGAATTTCATAAAGTCTTTTATTACCTATTCTGCAAGGGGTGCATTTGCCGCAGGACTCATCTACTGTGAATCCAAGGTAAAATTTGGCCACAGCAACCATACAATCTTGCTCATCCATTACTATCATCCCGCCAGAGCCCATCATAGACCCCTTTTCTTTTAAGGTATCAAAATCTATAGGGGTATCCAGGTCGTTTTCAGTAAGGCAGCCTCCAGAAGGCCCACCGGTTTGTACAGCTTTAAATTTTCTGTTTCCAGCTATACCTCCTCCGATGTCAAATATTACCTCCTTCAATGAGGTCCCCATCGGAACTTCTATAAGCCCCACATTCTTTACCTTCCCAGCAAGTGCAAACACTTTTGTACCCGCTGAATTCTCGGTACCTATCCCTTTAAACCACTTTGCACCCCGATTTATTATGGCAGGTATATTCGCATAAGTTTCCACATTGTTTACATTTGTCGGTTTTTCCCAGTAACCAGCTTCTGCTGGGAAAGGAGGCTTCAAGGTAGGCTCTCCCCTCTTTCCTTCCATAGAATGTATAAGTGCCGTCTCCTCTCCGCACACAAAGGCTCCTGCTCCATATTTAAGTCTTATTTTAAAATTAAACCCTGTCCCGAAGATGTCTTCGCCCAAAAGTCCATACTCTTTCGCCTGGGCTATTGCTTTTTCCAACCTTTCTATGGCTAACGGGTATTCAGCCCTTATATATATGATACCCTCGTCGGAGCCAATGGCGTATCCACAGATTGCCATGGCTTCAAGTACAGAATGCGGGTCCCCTTCAAGCACCGATCTGTCCATGAAAGCCCCGGGATCCCCTTCATCTGCATTACACACTACATATTTTTTATCCGAATCATAGTTATATGCAAATTTCCATTTCATGCCTGTAGAGAATCCTCCGCCTCCTCTACCCCTCAAGCCGGAGTCCGTCACCTCTTTTATTACATCTTCTCTGCTCATCTCTGTCAACACTTTATGAAGTGCATAGTAAGCATCATGCGATATTGCATCATCTATATTCTCAGGGTCTATAAACCCGCAATTCCTGAGAACTATTTTTTCTAGTTTATCGCTGACAAATACATCAGTTTTATGAGTTTTCTTATACTTTATGTCTTTTAATATTTTTTCAGCTTTTTTCAGATCCACATCGCCGTATATCTCCCCTTTTTCACCAGGAAGTCTAACTTCTATGGTAGGCTCAGAGTGGCAGAGTCCCATACATCCGGTGGATACCAGCTCTATGTCATCCTTACCTTCCCTATCTAGCTCTTCTTTGAAAAAATTAAATACAGTGTCAGCCCCAGCTGTTATCCCGCAAGTGGACATAGAAACTTTTATAAGGGTTTTTCTCCCTCCATCTGCCGTCATTCTATCTTTTATAGCATTCAAGTCATTTATAGTACTTACCACCTTCATCCCCCCAATTATTGATATTCTTTTAAAATATTTTTTACCTCATCCGGCTCTACTCTTCCATACACCTTTTTGCCGATGGTGACCACAGGAGCCATGCCACATGCTCCTACACATCTCAATACATCAAGGGAAAACTTACCGTCACCTGTTGTCTCTCCGACTCTTATGCCCAACTCTCTTTTAAGCTCTGTGAGTATGTTTTCTGCACCATTTACATAACATGCCGTCCCCATACATACAGAGATAGGATGTTCTCCTTTTGGGGTGGTGGTAAAAAACGAGTAAAAAGTTATGACTCCATAAATTTCTGAAAGTGGTATATTCATTTTTTCTTCTACGAAACTTTGTACTTCCACTGGAAGATACCCAAAAATATCCTGAGCCTTGTGAAGCACTGTTATAAGTTCGCCTTTTTGAGTTTCAAGCGAATTTATAAAATCTTCTAATTCCTGGAAACATTTTTCTTTAGTTCTGTTTGTGCACTCCAAATCCATCCCTCCCATTTTTGGTATTTCATTATCAATATTACTTGAACAAATCTTAAAAATCAATTTTTTAACCTTATTTCGGTCAAAAAATACACTTTCCTGCTTTTGTCAATGTTGTTATATATACCAATATATTAAATTTAGATTCTTTATACAGGACTATACTCTAACTTTCTTTTTACAATATACTGATAAAATTAATTAAAGTATAATTTGTTTTTTATACAATTAATTTGTTGTGCACGCAAAATAAAAAACCTCCCTTGAAAACTCAAGAGAGGTTTTATTAATCCAGTATTGAATTATATTTTAACTAAAAAGTTCTGTGTCTTTAAATTCAAGGTTATCTTTTTGCGAAAATATTTTAAGCAGTTTTTCCACACTTAAATCCTGCTTTTCAGTTCCTCTGACATCAAGTATTATCTGGCCTTTATGGAACATGATAAGCCTGTCTCCGTATTTTATGGCATCACTTAAGTTATGGGTGATCATAAGGGTGGTAACCTCATTTTTTCTTACTATTTCATCTGTTTTTTCCATTATCATCTTGGAAGTTTTCGGATCAAGAGCAGCTGTGTGCTCGTCTAAAAGCAGCAAATCAGGTTTTTTCAAGGTTGCCATAATTAGAGACAGAGCCTGCCTCTGCCCTCCTGAAAGCAGTCCCACCGGTGTGTAAAGCTGGTTTTCTAAGTTAAGGTTCAGTTCTTTTAAGAGTTCCTTGTATTTAGATTCCGACCTTTTGTTTAAACCAAACCCTAATCCAAATTTTTTCCCCTTATTTTCGGCCATGGATAGGTTTTCCATTATTGTCATTGATGGCGCTGTCCCTAAAGTCGGGTTTTGAAATACTTTTGATATATAAGCACTCCTCTTAAATTTTGGAAGGTTTTTTAGGGATTTACCTTCTAAAACCACATCACCGCTATCTAGTTCTGAAGTCCCTGAGATAAGGTTCAAGAAAGTGGATTTCCCAGCACCGTTACTACCGATGATACTTATGAACTCTCCTTTTTCTATATAAAAGCTGAAGTTGTCAAAAACCACTTTTTCTTGAGGGGTTCCAGCATTAAATTTTTTGCTGATTTTCTCTATTTTAAGCATTCAGTTCCCCTCCCTTTGCAGACTTTTGATCCTTACGGTGCTTTCTAGCCAGCACACTCGGTATAAAATCTAATTTTCCGTGCTTTAAGGCAAGTATTAGTATTACTATTAAAGAGGTTATCAGCTTGAGATCACTTGCAGCAAGACCCATCCTTAGGGTAAAAGCTGTGACAAGCTTATAGACCAAGCTACCCACTATAACTATACTCGTCATGGCGAATTTAGTCCTTTTAAGCAGGCTTTCCCCAACAATTATGGACGCAAGTCCGGTTACGATTATACCCGTACCCATCCCAACATCAGCAAATCCTTGGTATTGAGCCAGTATCCCTCCCGAAAAAGCCACCAAAGAATTTGAAATAGCTAGTCCCAATATTTTTAAGGTTTTTTCATTTACACCCAAAAAACTCACCAGGGTCTCGTTGTCACCAAGTGCCCTCAAGACAAATCCAAACTTAGTTTTCAAAAGAAAATCCAAAGTGAACTTTGCCAGAGCAAGGAGTATAAGGATTATGTATATCGCTTTGGCAGTCCCACCATTAAAAAGGTGCTCTATATTGAAAAGGTGTATGTTGGACTTACCCATCACCCTGAGGTTAACTGAATAAAGCGCCGTCATTGTAAGTATACCAGCCAAGAGGTTGCTAATATTGAACCTTGTGTGGATAAATCCAGTAAAAGCTCCTGCTAAAGCCCCACCGATTAGTGCAAAAACAAGGCTGACAAAAGGCGAATGCCCAGCAACCAAAGATGCTCCGACTATACTTGCCCCTAAAGGAAAGCTCCCGTCTACCGAAAGATCCGGGAAGTCGAGTATCTTATATGATATATAAACCCCAAGACTCATTATTGCAAATATGAGTCCCTGCTCTAAACTACCCAATAAAAACAACTTAATTACCCCCTATCAAAATTACATCCTCTCTCTTCAAAGATTCCGGGATGTCTATTCCTAATTTCTTCGCCGTATCAATGTTTATTACAAGCTGAGTATTTTCCAAAGTATGAATTCCCAATTCAGATATCTCTTTTCCTCTGAAAAGTTCTACAGCCATCTCTCCAGTTTGTCTACCTAGTTTGTAGTAATCTATCCCCTCTGTGGCAAGGGCCCCAGATTCTACATGGGCTTTTTCCGATCCTATCACTGGTACTTTCTTTTCCATGGATTTGGATATTATCAGAGGCATGCTAGACACCACCAAGTTGTCTGTAGGTGTGTACAGTACGTCTACTTTGTCAAGCAGCGAGTCTAAGGCGCTTGCCATCTCGTTTATATTTGTTATCCCGACTTTTTCCAACTGAATCCCATTTTCCTTACACAGTTTTTCCCATTGAACAACTTGTATTTCTGAATTTTGTTCGCTTGTGTTATAAATTACTCCTACTTTTTTAACTGTTGGCAAGAGAGCCTTCATAAGGTCCATCTGCTTGTCCATAGGGCTGGCATCACTCGTCCCTGCAACATTAGTTCCTGTATTTTCATACCCTTCGACAAGACCTGCTGCTTTGGGATCAGTAACCGCTGTTATCAGTATAGGGATCTCTTTTGTGGCGTTGTAAGCAGCTTGTGCAGTTGGGGTCGCTATCGCCAGAATCAAGTCCTTTTTATCTTCTACAAACGATTTAGCTATGTTTTGGGCTATACTCATATCCCCCTGTGCACTTTGAGTTTCTATATTCAACCTTTCTTTGAATTCCGATTCCCCCAGTACATCCTCGAATCCCTTTCTGGCTGCATCAAGAGCCGGATGTTCTATTATCTGGCTAATACCAATTTTTATCGACTTCTCTTTTCCGGATTCTTTTTTCCCGCATCCTGCAAACAGCAGAAGTGTTAAAATTACCATAATCATAAATTTTAAATTTTTCGCTACCATTCTACCTATCTTCCTCCCTTTTTTTGTTTAAAAAAAATCCCCGCAAAAACGGATATAGATAAACCAAACACCCTTGTATTAAAATCAGGTTAAAATTTAAAAATATACCTGGACTGTTTTCGGATTTATCTTAGTCTACCGCAACTCCCTGCCATAACAACTATTTTTATTGAAAATGGCCAGATCGTGTGCACTACAGTTACTACTACAATATTAAAATAATGATATCAATTTTTAATTTTTTTGTCAAGAATTTTAAGACTTCTCGCCTTCTAGTATAGGTATTGACCTATGGGATAGGGCTATGACCACCTCATTTAGAT
>QKCP01000082.1 GCA_003246855.1 Ilyobacter polytropus | reverse complement strand
GATAATTTCAAACAAATTAACGACAGCTACGGACACTATGTCGGCGATGAGGTATTAAAAGAATTTACAGATATAGTGAGGAGAAATATCCGAGATAGCGATCTTTTTGGAAGATTGGGAGGGGACGAGTTTGTTCTGGGGCTTGCTGATACGGATAAAAATGAGGCTTTTCGCATAGCAGAGAGAATCCGTATGGTATGCAACGAATCAAAACTAATATGTGGCAAATGTGAAATAAAATTCACTGTAAGCTTTGGTATGGCCGAATTTTTAAGTTGCGACTATGACTTGAATCTTTTGATAAAAAAAGCGGATAAGGCCCTTTATATGGCAAAAAACAACGGGAGAAATAGAGTAGAAATAAGCTGAATATTTCGATTTGATTTGGGAGGGATGCCTCCCTTTTTTTTATAAAAAATAAAAAATTATTAAGTAAAGTTGACTAATCTCTATGTGAACTGTAAAATAGCTTCATAAAAAAACAGTTTAAAAGATTTTTAGGAGGGAATTTGTGAAAATAGCATTTATATCAGACATACATTCAAACTTACAGGCGCTGGAGACTGTACTTAAAGATATAACGGAAAGGGGGGTGGACGAGATTTACTGCTTAGGCGATCTTACTTCCTACCACTGCTTTCCAAATGAGGTTATTGATACAGTAAGGCGAAGGAATATACCCACTATAATGGGCAACAACGATTTGGATATAGTTGAAGGAAGGATAAGGGTAGGGAGCCCCAAGGAGTGGAACCTAAAAGAGTTATCAAGTAAAAACTTGAATTGGCTGAAAAGTCTCCCTGATGAAATAGAAATTCAGAAACTTAACAGAAAAATAAAACTTGTTCATGGTAGCCCAAGAAAAATAGACGAATATATGTATGAAGGGACGGGCAGCACAACTTCCCTTTTAAGAGGAGAAGAGGCAGACATTTTAGTCGTCGGGCATACCCATCTTCCTTATTACTGTAAATACGGAGATAAACTCCTAATAAATTCCGGAAGTGTTGGGAAACCAAAACTTGGAAGACCAAATGCAACATATGCAATTTTGGAGCTTGACTGGAATCTAGAAAGGGTGGAGATAGTAGAGTTGGAGTACCCTTTAGAAGAGCTTGTAGAAGCTTTAGTGAAAAATGGTTTTTCAGAAAAACTCATAGAAGAGATTCGCACAGGGGTTGTTGATTGAGGGTTATTCTTGTTTTCTCAGCACTTTTTTACAGTGTAAAAAAAGCGTAAATGAATTTTTAAGCAGGGTGATTTTGTGATACTATATGAGTATATAATCATATACTCGTAGCAATTAAGGAGGGTTAGATGGAGATAGTGGAGTTGTTGAAGGTACTAGCAGATGAGAACAGACTTCGCATACTTAACCTCTTGTACGTAAAGGGGAAGCTTTGCGTATGTGATATAGAGGGGACTTTAGGTTTGACTCAGTCCAATGTGTCCAGGCATCTTGGTAGACTAAAAAAGGATAAGATCATAATTGGGGAGAAAAGAGCTCAATGGGTGGATTACTCTTTCAATGAAAAATTTTTGAAAAACCACCCTTTTGTCATGGAAATTTTAGAATCAAAATTAGATACTGGTATTTTTAAAAAAGATTTGGAAAAATTTGAGTTAAACTGTCTGAAAAATTGTTGTTAGGAGGAAAAGATGGGAGTTTATTTGGCTGAATTTATAGGAAGCTTTATACTGGTATTCATGGGTACTGGATCTGTGATAGTAAATGATGTTACAGGTGGACTTGTGAGCCATGTGGGGATAGGGCTTAGTTTTGGATTAGTAGTGCTGGCTCTTATATATGCCATAGGAGATATAAGTGGCGCTCATATGAATCCGGCAGTCACTATTGCATTTTTTGTATCTGGTAGATTTCACAAAAAAAACTTAGCCCCCTACCTCACAGCTCAAATATCTGGGGGTATAATGGCTAGTATTTTGCTAAAGTTTATGTTTTTAGAGGAGAAGCATAATTACGGGCTTACACTTCCTCGTAGAGGGGATATGCAAAGCTTTATATTAGAAGTTTTGCTGACATTTTTTCTTATGCTGGTCATAATGGGTGTGGCTACAGGGGCAAAAGAAAAGGGAATACTGGCAGGAATAGCCATTGGAGCTACGGTGGCTTTGGAAGCGATCTGGGCAGGGCCTATATCTGGCGCGTCTATGAATCCAGCAAGAAGTATAGGTCCGGCAATTGTGTCTGGCAACTTTAACTCCCTTTGGCTGTATATACTGGCACCAATAGTAGGTGCAGTTTTGGCTGTGTTCACGTTTGCTATATTAAACAAGGAAGGTGTGTGTGAATAGATGAAAATAGTTATAATAGGGTCTGTTGCAGGTGGAACTTCAGTAGCTGCCAAAGCCAGGAGAAATGACGGCGCAGCAGAAATAAAAATATATGATATGGACAGGGATATAAGTTATTCAGGGTGCGGTCTGCCTTACTACATAGGAGAGGACTACATAGAGAGAGGAAACCTGACTCCTAGAGATCCAAAGTGGTTTAAAAAAAGGTTCGACATAGATATTTTTACTGGTCATAAGGTTACAAAGATAGATAAGAATAAAAAAGAGATACAAGTGGAAAATCTGGAAACCGGAGAAATATTCTTAGATAGCTACGACAAGCTGGTAATAGCGACCGGAGCCACACCGATAAAACCTGATATAGATGGGATTGAGTCCGAAAATATTTTCTATCTTAGAAATGTGAAAAGTGCAGATAGGATAGTGGATTTTATAACCAAAAATTCCCCTAAAAAAGCGGTTGTAGTCGGTGCGGGATATATAGGGCTAGAGCTTTTAGAAAACCTTTGTCACCTTGGGATAGATGTTACTGTTATAGAAAAAGCAGACAGGGTAATGTCAAAAATGGACAAAGATATGTCAGTATATATTGAGAACTACCTTGGGAAAAAAGGCATTCAGGTTATACTTGGGGAAGCTGTTGAAAAAATTGAAAATAATGGCAAACTACTTAGGACTCTGTCAGGGAAAGAGTTTGAAACTGATATGACAGTTTTTTGTATAGGAGTGAAGCCAAATACTGTACTTGCAAACGATATCGGAATCGATATGGGTGAAAATGGAGCCATTATAGTAGACAAAAAAATGGAAACAAGTATTTCTGATATTTATGCAGTCGGGGATTGTGCAATGGCCTATTCTGTTTTGAATGGAGATGAGCTTTATGTTCCTTTAGGGTCTACTGCCAATAAGATGGGGAGGATAGCTGGAGATGTTATAACAGGTGGATCCCTTGAGTTCAGGGGGATACTTGGGACCGGGATATTCAAGGTATTCGACTTGGCTGTTGCACAGACTGGAATGAATGAAGAGCAAGCAAGGCAAAAGGGATACGACATAGAAATAATACACAATATCAAGCCTAACCAGACTGAGTATTTGAAAAGCAGCCGTGAAATGGTTATAAAGGCAATCGCCGACAGGAAAAGTGAAAAACTCTTAGGGGTACAAATAATTGGAGAAAACGGTGTGGACAAAAGGATAGACGTTTTCGCTACCGCCATGACTTTCGGTGCGAAAGTCAGCGACCTTTTTCATCTGGATTTAGCCTACGCCCCTCCTTTTTCTACAACAAAAGATCCTGTAATATACACCGGGATGGTGCTAGATAATGCGATAAATGGCAAAAACAAAATACTTACAGCAAAGGAACTCCTAGAGAAAAGAGCGGAATATACTGTCATAGACGTAAGGGCTAAAGGGCAATACGATGCTGGCCATATAGAAGGTGCGATTAACATACCTCTTGGTGAATTGAAAGGGAATGCAGTTTCTTTAGACAAAGACAAGAAATATGTAGTCCACTGCAATAAAGGTGTCAGCGGAAATGCAGCACAAAATATCCTCTTAAATTTAGGCTTCAAGAATGTATACAACCTTTCAGGAGGATACAAGAACTATGCGACATATTTAAAAGGATTAAAATAATTTTTTAAATTGTTTACATATCAAATTTGTGGTAGTATTAAAAGAAATAGTACTTGGGGTGATTTAAATGGCTGTTTCTAATATTACCATCGATAAATTAAGGGATTCAAGTGACTTTTTAAATTTGCTGTTCAATAACATATTGTCTAGTGTTTTTGTAGTTACAAAAGACTGTAGAATAGTAATGGTAAATTCCGCTTTTTCAAACTTGCTGAAAAAGCAGGAAGGTGAGGTACTGCAGGGGCTTTGCGGGGATGTCATAGGTTGTCAGCATCCTATTGAAGAGGGAACTTTCTGTGGCAATACTACTAATTGCGGCAAGTGCGAGCTGAGAAACGGCATACAGTGCCAAAAAGAGCTAGACAAGGTAAAGCTTGCAAGAGAGCTTTATATAGATGGAGAGAAAACTCGAAAGTATTTTTTGGTGACCATGAAAAATATAGACTATAAAGGCGAGGAAGTAAAGCTGATTATAGTAGACGATGTTACTGAGCTTGAGTCTAAAAATAATGAGCTCCAGGAAAAACTTAAAAGGGACGGATTAACCAACCTGTTTAATCACAGTTACCTCCATGAAAAACTGGAAGCTGTGCTAGGGGATAAAAGTTTGTTTTCGTTATTTATGCTGGATATAGATAATTTTAAGAATATAAACGACAGTTACGGGCATCAGATGGGGGATAAGGTACTGAAACTCCTATCTGAAAAACTTAATATGTTCTTTGAAAATAACGGTATAGTGGGAAGGTATGGAGGAGAGGAGTTCATGGTTATTCTGGAAGGGATTACTAAAGATGCTGCATACGAACTAGCCGAAGAATTTAGAAAAAATTTGTCGAACTTAAGTTTTGAACCGATATCAAGGGTTACCTTTAGCGGCGGTATAGCTGACAGCAGGGATTCTGATTCGGCATCTTCGCTGGTGAATATAGCAGATGAACTTTTGTATAAAGCCAAGAGGAGCGGTAAAAATAGGATAGAGATTTAAATAAGGGGGTTAAAGCCCCCTTATTCTTTTGTATCTTTTTTCTTGATGTTATTTATCATATTTATAAATGGATTGGACAATACCTTGTTCACATAAGCTTTTTTACCAAGCTTGTTGAACACCTCAGCATAAGTGGGATAAGGATATATCACATTTGAAAGGTTGTGGAGTGGCATGTTGTGGGTTTTCAATATCTGCACATCACTTATTAAATCCCCGGCCCTTTCAGCAAGAATGTGGGCCCCGACTACGTGGTTTTCTTTTGAGTCGTCGCATATCACTTTTATTCGGAATATATCCCCATATTTTAATGTCGCTCTGTCCAAGTCCTTTTCGGTAAGGGTATAGATCTTTAAGTGCTCATACTTTTCCTTGGCTTCCTCTTCTGTAAGGCCCGCATGCGCGAGCTCAGGCTCTGTGAAGGTGCACCAAGCTACGTTGGAATAGTCTACCCCTCTCTTTATAGGGAAAAGGGCATTTTGTACCGCCAGTATCCCCTGGTAGTTTGCCATATGGGAAAATTGGTAAGGACCTACTGCGTCTCCCACTGCAAACACGTTGTGCTGCGCTGTCTGCAGGTATTTGTTGACCTCTATCCCCTTGTTGCTGTAGATTATCCCGACGGAGTCGAGGCCTAGATCTTCTGTATTTGCCTTTCTGCCGACAGCCACAAGAAGACTTTCTGAAACGATATTGGAAAAAACTCCGTATTTTTCTGTATGCACAATTGACATCCCATCTTTTTCTTCTACCCTCACAGCCTTGGTTTTTGTCAGCAATCGAACCCCCTCTTCCTCCAGTGTTTTGCTGAGCTCTTCAACGAACTCCGGATCTTCCTTAGCCAGGATACTGGCCATCATCTCGATTACTGTGACCTTTACCCCCAGTCTGTTCAACGCCTGGGCAAGCTCTATCCCGATAGCCCCGCCGCCAAGTATGGTCAAGGATTGGGGGAGTTTTTCCAGCTCGAAAAAAGTCTCGTTGGTAAGATAAGCAACCTCGTCTAGGCCCTCTATGGGAGGGACAAGTGGGGACGAACCGGTGGCTATTATGATGTTTTTAGAGGAGTACTCATTGTCGTTTATGTTCAGAGTATGCTTGTCTATGAATTTGGCGGAGCCCCGTATATAATCTATGTCCGCATCCTTTAACACATCCGGGTTTTCACGCTGGTATATTTTTTCTCGTACCTTTCTTACTTTCTCCATTATCTCTGAGGTGTCGATGTGAAAATCCGAGTATTTTTTGGCAATGTTTATCTCTTTTGCAAGATTTATCAGCGCCTTGCTTGGGATGCAGCCAGACCAGGTGCATTCCCCGCCAGATTTATTTTTTTCTACCAACAATACGGTTTTATTGAAACCTTTTACGGTGAAAGCACAAGTCAGTCCTGCAGAGCCGGAACCTATTATAATAAAGTCATAATCGTACATAGCAGAATCCTCCTTACTCGATTAATCAACTCTATAAAAAATATACCGAGCAGGTTTTAGAATTCCTGTGTAAAATAAAAAAACACCTCAACTGAGGTGCTTGAAAACAAATGGTGCCTAGAAATGGATTCGAACCATCGACCGCACGGGTATGAACCGTGTGCTCTAGCCAACTGAGCTATCTAGGCAAAATGGTGGAGATAAGCGGGGTCGAACCGCTGACCTTCGCAGTGCAAGTGCGACGCTCTCCCAACTGAGCTATATCCCCTTTTTTGGTAGCCCGTAGGAGAATCGAACTCCTGTTGCATGGATGAAAACCATGAGTCCTGACCACTAGACGAACGGGCCTTTAATGGAGCGGGAAACGAGGGTCGAACTCGCGACATTCAGCTTGGAAGGCTGACGCTCTACCAACTGAGCTATTCCCGCACTCTTTGCATGTCCCTTAGGACAAGAGTAATATTATCATAATTCTTTTTTGTTGTCAACAAGTTTTTTTATTTTTTTTATTCACCGTAATAGATCCTTTCTATGACGTTTCCCTGTTCATCGTAAGTGACTATTTCACCGATAATACTGTCATTTTTGAAAGTCATCTCTGTTTTCAATTTTCCGTTTTCATAGTATTCATAACTGTTGCCTTCTAGACGCCCATCCACATAATTTTCTTTTAGTTTTAGGTGCCCGTTGCCATGGTATTTTTCAAGTTTTCCTTGCAACTTATTGTTTACAAACTTCATTTTAGATCTGAGCAAACCGTTTTCATAGTAGGATATGAAATCTCCGTGAAATTTACCTCCTAAAAAGGAACCAGTGGCCTTCACCTTTCCGCTGTCGTAGTACGAAATGGCGTCTCCTGTATATGGAGTACCCTGTTTGTAATATATTCCCTTTACATTTTTTAGGCTTGAAAAATCTGTTTTAGCATCGACACCAGTCATTATCCTTAGGTCTGTACAGGCAGAAAAAAGTAAAAGGATAGTAAAGATAATTAAATATTTTAAACGCATTGCAGCTCACCCTTTCTTTAAAATTGTCTATGTATAGATTATACTATATTAATTAATTTTTGTTAATTGTTTTGAAAAACTTGAAGTTTTTCAAAAAATAACTTATAATTTTAATAATTGTTATACTTTGAAATCTGGAGGTATCGAATGTCTATATTAAAAAAAATTTTTAAAAACCCTTCTGAAGAGACGCCATATTTGGAAGAAATTAACGAATTAGAGACCTTGTTACAGGAAAAAGATAAAAAAATCCAGATTTTAGAAACCGATATAGAAAAATATAAGAGTAAAACCATCGTAGATGAAAAAATGCTTACTCGTTTAGAGGCTCAGCTGAAAAGCCAAAAAAATGAGATAGATATACTTAAAAGAAAAAACGACATGCTTTTAAAGAAAGATGCACCTACTGAAGACGATGAAGAGACTTTTAAAGATGAGTTGAATAAATTCAAGGAACTTTACAATAGTCAAAAGGATGAAAATAAAAGGTTAGAAGATAGGCTGAAAAAGGTTTGTATTGAGTTGGAAACGGCCAAGAAAAATAGGGTGGATGAACAAACTATAAGAAACCTTAAAAATGTAACTGAGGAGTTTTTATTTTTAAAAGAAGAAAATGCCAGGCTTAAAAAAAGTAATTTGGATAAGGCCGGCAGGATAAAATATCTAGAATCTTCTTCCGGATTCGTTGCGTTTGATTTTGCAAATGCAAGGTATATGCTTATGATAAAAGACCTGTATGAGGCCAGAAAATATGATGATTTTAAAAAGGCTTGCATCAACAGCAAAATAGTTTACGTGGAAGAACTAAAAGATATAGATTTTGAAGATTTTGCTGAGAAAAATGAAATAAGTGACGTGAAGATGGAAAACGCCAAGTCGGCATATGAAGACTATAGATCTGGGAATATTCCAAGTGATCTGCAAGAGTATATGATGAGCGGGCACCTGACATCTAAAGTTTTCTTTAGATTTAGGAGTTTTGTGAAATATCTGGATGAAAAATCAATAAAATATATGTCGGATTTAGAAGGATTTGACTTTAACAGTTTAAAAGATAACGACGATTTCAATGATGACCAGATAAAAAAATTCGTAAAAAAATACAATGAGTATAACCAGTTAAGAAAAATTAAATAGTATTTATAAGCTATTGCTGAGAACCTTTTTATGTAAAGAAAAGGTTCTTTTTTTATTATACGTAATAGAAAAGGCTACAATCTAGCGCTTGCAATAAGAAGGAATATAGTTAAATTTTAAGAAAATATATACAGCAATAGACTGGGGGTGTACCTATGGGAGAGACGGTAGAACTTAGCAGTGGGAAAACAAGTTATGAATTTTGCAGAAAAAACAGCACAGGGGTGGTGGTGTTTGTACACGGACTAAGCATCCCTATGTGGGCTTGGGATAAGCAGTTTGATTTTTTCGCTGGAGAGTTTTCGGTGCTTCGCTATGACATGTACGGGAAGGGTGGGTCTCAAAAAGGATACAGCAGGTACGACAGGGAGTTGTATATCAGACAGCTAAGCGAGCTTATAGATAGTACGGTAGGCAGAGAGCAGATTTTTTTAGTTGGGCATTCTTTTGGAGGGGCAGTATCAGCCGCTTTTACGCTAAAGTACCCGGAAAAAGTTAAAAAGCTCATTTTGGTAAACCCATTTGTTAGTTTGTCTTTGAAATACAGGATTTTAGGGAAAAGCCTGCAGATCCCTGTATTTGGGAAATTTATATTTGACAACTATATAATGAAAATAATTGAAAAAAGAGCGGAGAGTTTTTTTCAACTAACAGGCTGTGAATCAGAACGCTATAAAAAACTTTTTTCCCAAGATATGGAGGGGCTGAAGGCCAACCTATATTCGCTGCTTTCCGGAGATGCTTTAAAAAGCTATGCGGGTATTTATGAGAAACTATCAAAACTGGATGTAGAAGTATTTCTTATATATGGAGGAAAGGATACCGAAGTCAGTTCTGAGCAGGTAAGGCGGTTAACATCTAAGATTCAAGGGTTAAAAATCACCATAATGGAGGGGAGCGGGCATGCTCCTACTATAGAGGAAACTGACAGATTCAATAGGGTGCTTATGGAGTATCTGAAAAATTAATCAAAAACTTGACAACAACGGCAAAAAGAGTTATATTTAAATTGTTAGCACTCATATTTGCAGAGTGCTAACAAAAAGTTTTTAGAGGTGATGTAGATGAATCAAGAAAAATTTACTCAAAAGAGTATTGAAGCAATTTCGGAAGCACAAAATTTCGCAATAAGATACAGGCATACGGATATAAAACCAGAGCACTTGATTTTGGCACTCTTGGGTCAGCCGGACGGCCTTATACCTAAAATACTTGGAAAGATGGGGTATGATGTTCCAGCAATGATAGATGAGGTAAGGCTACAGCTAGATAGGATGCCAAAAGTGGATGCCGAGACCCCTTCTACAGTTGGTTTAAATCCGGAGGCTCACAGAGCCCTGGTAGAGGCCGAGGACGACGCAAAAAAAATGGGAGACTCTTATATAAGTGTGGAGCACCTTTTTTTGGCACTTTTGGGAAGGAATAAGTTTTTAAAAGATCAGGGTATAACTAGAAAGCAGTTTGAAAATGTGCTTAAGGGTACGAGAGGTAAACAAAGAGTGACCTCACAAAACCCTGAGGCTACATATGACGTGTTGGAAAAATATGGAAGGGACCTGGTGGAGGAAGCCAGGAATGGGAAACTAGACCCGATAATAGGTAGGGACAGTGAAATAAGAAGGGCGATACAAATAATAAGTAGGAGGACGAAAAACAACCCTGTACTCATAGGAGACCCCGGGGTAGGTAAAACTGCCATCGCAGAGGGGCTGGCACAGAGAATACTGAAGGGCGATGTGCCTGAAAACCTCAAGGGAAAGACCATTTTTTCCCTGGATATGGGGGCTTTAATTGCAGGTGCTAAGTTCAGAGGGGAGTTTGAGGAGAGGCTCAAGTCGGTGCTGAAGGAGATAGAGGAATCTCAGGGGAATATACTGCTTTTTATAGACGAGATACACACAATAGTTGGGGCAGGTAAGACTGATGGTGCAATGGATGCCGGAAATATACTAAAACCCATGTTGGCAAGGGGTGAAGTGAGGGTCATAGGAGCCACCACCATAGATGAATACAGAAAATATATAGAGAAAGATGCCGCCTTGGAGAGGAGGTTCCAGCCGATATTGGTGGATGAGCCAAGCGTGGAAGATACCATATCAATACTCAGGGGTTTAAAAGAAAAATTTGAGGTGTTTCACGGAATAAGGATAGCGGATGCTGCAATTGTTTCAGCCAGTATACTGAGCGATCGTTATATAAGTGACAGGCAGCTGCCAGATAAGGCCATAGATCTCATAGACGAGGCAGCAGCCAAGATAAGGACAGAAATAGATTCTATGCCTATGGAACTAGATGAACTTACAAGGCGTTCTATGCAGCTTGAAATAGAAAGGGAGGCGCTAAAAAAAGAAAAAGACAAGGCGTCTTTGGAGAGGCTGAATGCACTGGAAAAAGAGCTTGCAGAGATAAACTCCAAAAAGGACGTATTTGCAGCCCAGTGGGAACTTGAGAAATCTGAAATATCCAAGATAAAAGATATAAAAGAGGAGATAGAAAAAGTAAACTTGGAATTGCAAAAAGCCGAAAGAGAATATGACCTCAATAAGATGGCAGAGCTAAAATATGGTAAGTTGGCAGGTTTAGAAAAACAGTTAAAGTCTGAGGAAGAAAGACTCGAGAAAAATGAAACAGGTAAAAAACTACTTAAGCAGGAGTTGGGCGAAGCCGAGATAGCAGATGTAGTAGCCAGGTGGACTGGGGTACCGGTGTCAAAACTGATGGAGGGTGAAAAAGAGAAGATAATGGGATTAGAACACTCATTAAACGAGAGGGTCATAGGACAGGAAAAAGCCATAAAGGCTGTGGCGGATACAATCCTTAGGGCCAGAGCTGGATTAAAAGACCCTAAACGTCCTATAGGCTCATTTATATTCCTTGGACCTACCGGTGTAGGGAAAACTTACTTGGCGAAATCTCTTGCATTCAACCTTTTTGATGATGAGGACAATGTTGTGAGGATAGACATGAGTGAGTATATGGACAAGTTCTCAGTTACCCGTCTTATAGGGGCCCCTCCTGGGTATGTGGGATACGAAGAGGGTGGGCAGCTTACAGAAGCTGTAAGGAGAAAGCCCTATTCTGTGCTACTTTTTGATGAAATAGAAAAAGCACACCCTGACGTTTACAACGTGCTGTTGCAGCTGCTAGATGATGGTAGGCTGACAGATGGAAAAGGAAAAGTGGTGGACTTTAAGAATACTATTATAATAATGACTTCTAATATAGGAAGTGAGTACATACTAAGGGATCCTGAAGTCAGCGAAGAAACCAGAAAGACAGTTTTAGAAATATTAAGGGGGAACTTCAAACCGGAATTTTTAAACCGTGTAGATGAAATGATAGTTTTCAATGCTTTATCTAAAGAAAATGTTAGAAATATAGTCGAGCTCATAGCGGGTGAAATAAATGAAAAACTCCAAGACAGGTTCATAAGCATAGAGTTCACTCAGGGTGCAATCGATAATATAATAAATATGTCTTATGATGTGCACTATGGGGCAAGGCCTCTCAGAAGGTTCCTGCAAAGAGAGGTTGAAACTAAACTTGCTAAAATGATACTTAGCAATGAGATACGTGAAAACAACAAAATCTCTGTTGAATCCATTGGAGACGAGCTGGTATACAACGTAAAATAAAAAAGCCGGTATAAACCGGCTTTTTTCAAACGTACAGTATGCTATATCCCCATAACACTTATTCCAATCCCCCTAAAAGCATACGGTAGTCTTTATAAGAATAATTATAGTATAAATTTTTTGCTGTGTCAACTCAGGCTAAACATATTTTTTATATTGTTTAACTAAAAGGGGAAAAGTTATGGTCAAATATATTATTTTAGATTTTGACGGCACTCTGGCAGACGGTTCAAGTCTGGTAGCCAAGATACTAAATGGTCTCTCCCCAAGATACGGGTTCAAACATTTTAAAAGTGAGGATTTGGAATATTTAAAGAGCCTCCCGTCCGCGGAGGTGGTGAAAAAGATCGGGATACCAAAGTGGAAACTGCCATTTCTTTTGTACAGTGTGAGAGCCGCAATGAAAAAGGATGTAGACCAGCTAAAACTATCCCACCCGGATATCAAGGGTGTTCTTTCGGCTATAAAAAAACAGGATGGGATTAAGTTGGGGATACTTAGCTCAAATTCCAAGGAGAGCATAGAGGAGTTTATAAAAAAACAGGGGATAGATTATTTTGACTTTATTCACACAACTAATTCCTTGTGGGGTAAGGAGAAGAAATTTAAAAAACTCGAAAAAGCAGGAGTTATAAAGATAGGGGAGAGTGTTTATATAGGAGACGAGACGCGAGATATAATCTCTTGTAAAAAAGCAGGATTAAAATGTATAGCTGTTACCTGGGGATACAACAGTAAGGAAATATTGGAAAAATTTGATCCGGAATACTTATTGAAAAATCCTTTTGAGATATTAGAAATACTAAAAAAAGAAAACTCAGATTATGCTTAGTTGGATTAACTTGGAAGTATAACGGCTTTAAAGGGAATAAAAAAAGTGGGCCATGGCCCACTTTTTTATACTAATAAATTTATCAGCGAAAGTATACCTATTCCCCAAAGAGTGGGGTTTAATTTTTTGAAATCTCCTGTAACGCAGTGTATTATGATATAGGAGATAAAACCAAGACTCATACCCATACTTATACTGTATGTAAGCGGCATGAATATTATAGTTATAAAAGCCGGTACGGCGATTTTTAAATCTTTTAAATCAATGTCTATTATATTTTTAAACATGTATATCCCAACCATTATGAGTGCTGGGGCAGTAGCGAATGCCGGTACTACACCTATTATCGGAGTAAAAAGCATAGCTGCTAAAAATAGTAGTGCCGTAAAAAGTGATGAAAGACCGGTCCTTGCACCTGCAGCTATACCTGAAGCCGATTCTATATAGCAGGTTGTAGTAGAAGTACCCAAAAGAGATCCGGCTATAGTTGCAGTAACGTCTGTATGTAAAATTTTCCCTAGATTTTTTACTTTTCCATCTTTATCTAAGAGACCTGCTTCTTTTGAGCATGCTATAACAGTTCCCAAAGAATCAAATAGGTCTACGAACATGAACGAAAATATAGGACCTATAAGTGAAATTTTAAGTGCAGATATAATGTCTAACTTAAGTGCGATGGGAGCTATTGATGGCGGTGCAGACATAAAGCTCTTAGGAAGACTTACCTCACCAAATAAAACCCCTAAAACAGTAGTAGAAACTATACCTATTAATATACCGCCTTTAACTCCTTTTAATTCCAGCGCAAGGGTAATTATCAACCCAACTATGCCCAAAACTAAAGGCGTGGTAAAAGTTCCGATAGCCACCAGTGTTGCAGGGTGATCTACTATGAAACCAAGACCTTGAAGCCCTATAAACGCTATAAAAAGTCCGATGCCGACAGTTACGGATGTCCTAAGGGACATAGGAATGGCTGCTGCTATTTTTTCTCTTATTCCAGCTAAGGCCATTACAAAGAAGAAAATGCCGGATAAAAATACAACTCCAAGTGCAGTCTCCCACGAAACGCCTCTTCCCATTACAAGGGTATACGTAAAGAATGCGTTTAGCCCCATACCAGGCGCCAATGCAAAAGGTACATTTGCCCATAGCGCAGCTATGATTGTTCCTATAAAGGAAGCCAGACAGGTAACGGTAATTAGCGCCCCTTTATCCATTCCTGTAGCACCAAGTATGCTTGGATTTACGAAGATTATGTAGGCCATGGTAAGAAATGTGGTCAAACCACCTATGAACTCTTGCTTTAAAGAACTGCCATTTTCAGTGAGGCCGAAAAAATTATCCAAAAAGCCCCTTTTTTTAGAAATTACTCTTTCCACTTTTTTCCTCCTTAATATTTTTTAAAAGAAAAAAGCTGGGAACAAACTTTACCCTCTCGAGTAAAATTTATACCCAGCATTGTTAAAAAAATACAGTTATCCCATACACGGGATAAACAATAGCTAAAGTTAAATTTTACTCATAGTAAGTTCATTTACGGTGAACTTGTAGAGACTTCTAGACCATATTACTAGAATTATATGAGTATGTTTATTCCATTCTCCACGTGCAAATTTTATCAAAAAAAAAATAAAATTTCAAGTTTTTTATATATTTTTTTAATCAACTATTAATCTATGCGGCGCCGGTTTAGCCGAATACCCTGTGTTTCTTAGATTTGTGAGATTAAAAAAATTGAAAATATATTTAATTATCTTGGTATAAAAGAAACCTGCTTCTCTCATCTTTCCAAGTGCTCAGTCCTTCTTGGTACCAACCGTAGATGTAATCCGCACTCTTCCCTTCTTTTATCAGCTTCTTTATTTCGCCGGTCCCGGTAGCTTTCTCAAACATCCTTCCTTCGTCATAGTCCAAGAAGTTTTTCTCAGGATACAGCTTTTGGATAGCCGTGAGAATAACTAGTGACGAATAAAATGGTTCTGAAAAATTTTCATCAGTATAAAGCTTTACACCGGATACGGGTACCCCTTTAAAGTCTCCGTAAAATGGGATGCATGAAAATGGAGCAAACTTAATACCATCTACCTTTCCGTTTATCTCTTTTGCGAGTTCGTATCCGTCTATCCAAGGGCTTCCAACCGCTTGAAAAGGAGTAGTCCAGCCAACACCTTCCCAGATCAAATCTAACTCCCCTAATATGCCGGTTATTGTGTAAAAGAGGGAACTCTCAGGATATGGTATGTGCGGAGACGGCTGTACCCAATCCACGCCCAGCTGACGGTATCCAAGCTTTCTTCTATATCCACTCATCTTTACAATTTTTAGTTTCAAATTTTTTAAATTTAAATTGTCTTTTATGTACAGGGCTAACTCCCCAGGCGTCATCCCGTATACATACGGGATATTCAAGCTGCCTATAAAGGAATAGAAGCCATCTTCTAAGATATTTCCGTCAATTATATCCCCATTATATGGGATGGGCCTATCTAAAACTACAAACTCAATCCCTGCTTGGTTTGCTGCCTCCATTGAGTATCTGAGGGTAGAAATGTATGTGTAGGATCTGCATCCGATATCCTGGATATCATAAATAAGCACGTCTATCCCCTGCAGCATTTTCGGAAGCATTTTTCTATTTTTGCCATAAAGACTTACTACTTCTATACTATTTTTACTGCCGCTAGCGACTTTTTCTCCGGCTGGAACTACACCCGCTATGCCGTGCTCGGGTGAAAAAAGCTTTACTAAGTTAAGATTTTCTTTGAATAAATCAACTGTGCTGTGGAGGTTTTTATCCACCCCGGTCTGATTTGTTATAAGGGCTACATTTCTGCCTTTATATTCTTTCAAATTCGAGCTCATAAAGTTATCCACCCCAAACCTGAATTCACTCGAAAATATCAGATTTGAAAAAATAAGGTATACAATTAGGCGCAGCATATCTTCCTCCTGTTTTGAGATTATTTGAAACAGGCATCTATAAAAAAACGGCTGTTTTATAGCCGTTTTTTACTTGACGCTATTTAATTTGTTCAAGAACTCCTTCATCTGGTTAAGCCAGTTGCTCCTTGCTGGGTCTAGTGAGATCACTCTTACCCCGAGCTTTTCTGCCTGGCTCCGTATGTCGTCGTTAAAGGTGTCAGTAATTATGACCTTGAATTTATCCATTTCTTCTGCGGAAACAGTTTTAAGATTATAGTCTGTTGCCAAAGTATTTAACCCAGAGTTTTCATAAACGGCTATTGTATCGCTATTTAATAGCAACTTTTCAAAATATCCGTCTACTTTGATAAATGCCGCATCTGCAGCCTGGTAATTTTTAGTATAGGTTTCGCTTTTACCTTTATTGAACGCCTTTGCTTCGTTGTAGATTAGCTCTAGCTGTTTTCTGGCAGCCTTCGGTGAAAGCCATGAAAATCCGTCGCTTTCCCCCATTTCCAGAATTTTCACTTTCTTATTTAATTTTTGTATATCGGAACTTATAGAATCTAGGGCCACATTACCAGAATTTACATGAAAATAAACAAGGTTATCCTTGAAAAAATTCTTTTGTTTTGAGTTAAGAGACATCCCTTTAAACTTATCATTTTCGCCATCATCTATCAAACTGTAAGTCTTCATAGTGTTTTTTACTATTAATTTTGAGAAAAAATTATGTGTAGGGATAGTTGTACTTATCATACCGGACTTGCTGGCTCCGCTGTATGCCAGAAGTTGAGAACTTAAGAAAATTAACATTAAAAATTTTAAAAACAAATTTTTCATACGCTCTCCCCCTTGTTTTGAAAACTTTATTACATTTTAGACGTTTTAAAGTTATTTTTTTTCGAATAATTTAAAAATAATAAGGGTTTAAAAGTATAGGTCAATAAAATTATATAACTTATCATTGATAAATACAATATATTTTATTAAGATTTTAGGTAGATATTAAGTTTAAATTCAATGCAGGTCTTGAATTATCATCTAAAAAATAGTAGATATTAAAGATATAGCATCTTATAGCCGTAAAAGTAAGCTTTAGAAAACTCAAATTTGGAGGTAAGCATGTTTAAGCTAAGAGGTGGGGTGTACATTGATTCTAAAAAAAGACTTTTAAAAAACATGGACGTAGAGATATATGACAAGCCAAAATATGTTTTGGTGCCTATAAAACAGGGGAGGAGTTATTCAGATACTATTCTGGTCAAAATAGGTGAGAGGGTCAAGCTAGGGCAGAAAATAGGTGACGGCAAAGAATTTTTAAGCTGCTGCATTCATTCCCCTGTCTCCGGAGAAGTCATAGATATTGGAGATGTTTTGAAAGATGGGAATAGCTATATAAGGATTAAAAATGATTTTTTAGAAGAATCCGTTGAATTTAAAAAATCGGACTATAAGGCTTTGACAAAGAATGAGATAATAAAAAAAATAAGGGAAGCGGGTGTAGCCGGACTAGGAGGAGCAGCCTTTCCTACGCATGTGAAGCTAAGCACTACCGATAATATACACACCCTAATAGTGAATGCAGCTGAGTGTGAGCCATATATAACCTGTGATGAAGCCCTCTCTCTTAGCAGCAGTGATAAGATAGTGCAGGGGATTGAGATAGTAAAGGAGCTTTTGGGGATAAAATGGGTCATGGTAGCAGTAGAAGACAATATGGTAGAAACCATAGTGGAATTCGAAAAAGCGCTGGAAGGCAAAAAGTGGGCGATGGTTGTGCCGCTTGAAGAAAAGTATCCACAAGGAGGAGAAAAACAGCTGGTGAAAAGCCTCTTGGGCAAGGAGGTAAAGCCTGGCAAGTTGACGTCCGATGTGGGGGTTTTTGTGCAAAACGTCGGCACCTTGAAGGCTGTATACAATGCGGTGGTTTTGGGTAGGCCACTTATCGAAAGGGTGGTAACAGTCAGCGGTGGTGCTATAAAGAAACCCTGTAATTTGAAGGTCAAGATAGGGACACCTATAGACTATATTTTAGACTACGCAGGATATTTCGAAGCCAAAAAATATATTATCGGTGGGCCCATGATGGGACATGAGGTAAAAAATCTAAACTCACCGATAGAAAAGGGGAGTTCGGCAGTGCTTGCTTTAGAAGACGAAGAGATCAGAAGCACCCCTAGTAAACCTTGTATCAGGTGTGGGGATTGCGTGGATGTGTGCCCTATGGGTCTTATGCCATATATGTATGACAATTTTGTGAATACTGGCAAAATAAAAAAAATGAAAAAATACCATATTTTTTCATGTATAGAGTGTGGGTGTTGCGAGTATGTTTGTCCGGCAAATGTACCTCTTTTAAAGGCTATAGGCAACGGGAAAAACGAACTGAGGGAAATGGAGGAGCAAAAGTGAGGAATTCACCGCATATAAGAGTAGAAGACAATGTGACAAAAGTTATGAGGGATGTAATAATAGCTTTGATGCCGGCACTTCTTTTTTCAATTTATAAATTTAGGGCGGAAGGTTTTTTACTTTTGCTTACAGGTGTGGCTACATGTGTAGTCTGTGAAGTTTTATATAGTTTTATCTTTAAAAAGGACTCAAGAAGTCTCTTTGATTTAAGTGCAGTTGTGACCGGACTTCTATACTCGATGATAATACCCCCTAACCTGCCTCTGAAATTGGTATTTTTAGGCGGCGTAGTTGCGATATTATTTGGCAAGATGATTTTTGGAGGGCTCGGCAGAAATTTAATAAACCCAGCCATATTAGGGAGGGTATTTTTATTTCTTACATTTCCTTTACAAATGACCACATGGAGATCCCTCGACGGTAAACTAGGATCTACCATAATAGGCGAATGGCATACTGTGGGGTATGATGGATTAAAGTATTTTTACGAGAACAATTTGGAAATATATAAAATGCTCTTTTTGGGTAATATCAGCGGATCGCTGGGAGAGATGTCAGCCCTGCTTTTGATATTAGGAGGTGTCTATCTGCTCTACAAAAAAAGGATATCATGGCATATCCCCTTTGCCTGTCTGGCAACGATAGCCCTGGCAATGTTTTTTTCGGGACATGACCCTATATTCCACCTGTTGTCCGGCGGTGTGGTATTAGGGAGTATATACATGGCGACAGACATGGTCACCAGCCCAACTACAAGGTTGGGTAAGTTTCTGTTTGGAGTAATTATAGGCGCCGGGGTAGTGATAATAAGGTTGAACAGTATAATGCCTGAGGGCATGAGTTTTTCTATTTTAATTGCAAATTTGACAGTTCCCATGATAGACAGGGTTACAGTTCCCAGGGTCTACGGAAGAAAGACGGAGAAACTTAAGCGTTTTGCAGGGATTCCGGCGGTAATTCTTATTTCGCTTTTGATGTTTTCTTCATTCGCGGTGTCAAAACAGATGAAACTGGATAGGCCGGTAAGTTTTAGCTATGAATTTTCTGATTTGACGGAGGATTTTTTGCCCAAGGATGCTGCAGTATTCACTGACGGCAGAATTGATTCTAGTCACTACAGTTTCTATCCTGTGAAAGGCGGGGGAGGTAAAATCCTGTCATATGTAAGCCCAGTAGTATGCCCGGCCTATGTTTTGAACGTCGAGTTCCTGATTGATATAGATTTAGATGGCGAGGTCAAAAAACTAAAGATTTTAAAGTCACATGAAACGCATAATCTTGGGTCGAATATAAAAAGCAAGGAGTGGGAAAGCCTCTGGATTGGACGGGATAAGAGCTATGAATTCGAAAAAGAGGTGGATGCTTTCGCAGGGGCAACTCTTACACCTAGGGAAGTGCATAAAGCTGTCATAGATGTGTTGTCGGAATATGAGGAGGTAATGGGGATAGGAAAGGATTCTTTTGAGGGAGTAGAAGATTTCGATCTGGAATTAGACATATAAATATATCCATTATATGTTATTTTGACTTGAAAAATAGCTCTAAAAATGATAATATAAATATATATTTCAAACATAAAATGTATATTATGAACATATAAAAATAAAAAAGGAGGAGTATTAATGAATTGTAACAGTGAAAACTGTATCTGTCCTTTTACTGAGTGCGAAAGACACGGAAAATGTTGCGAATGCATAAACCACCACCGTAAAGCAGGCTCTCTTGTTAACTGCATGAAAATAATGTTAGAAGAGCAATCAAAGTAAACAGTTACTAAGGGTACATAACTTATTTTGAAAACTTAAAGAATCAAAAAAGTCCAGAACTCAATGCTGGACTTTTTTGATTTAAAATTTTGTTGTTAAATTACTGAATTTATATATTTTATTTCAAACTTAAATGGTACCGTGAAATATTAGAAGTTAAAATTAAAGCAGGGTATAATACCCTGCTTTAAAAAGCTCTCCAATTTTCCGGCCTGAATTTTTTAGTTTCTAAAGCACTATCAATGGTGTTTATAAGTCTTTCTTTATCCTCGTTCAAAGTCCCGTTTAAAACCACATAGTTTGAAGGGTGGTTGCATCTAAATACAGTTCCTTCAAGTTCCAGGTTTTCTAAGAATATTTTAGTTTCGTAAAGCACTTCTTCAGGACTTAATATTCTGAAGTCGCCGTTTAAAATGTCTTGATACAATTCGCTGCTCTCATCTTGAAGCAGAGTAAGGAGAGATAGGTAGTCAGGCTTTATAGCACTGATTACTCTCGCTGATTCCTTTGCGTGTTCTTCTAAGTATTTTTCTCCGCCTAGTCCAGATATTATCATGCAAGAAAGTTGTAATCCAGCTTCTTTTATTCTCTGACCAGCTATGATTGAGTTCTCTGCATTGATCCCCTTTTTGACTATGTCTAGGACCTTGTCACTTCCACTTTCTATACCTATATATACTATTCCAAGGCCGTGGTCTTTCAAACGTTTTAATTCCTCGACTGATTTTAAGATGGCGTTTGAAGCTCTTCCATAAATACCGATTCTTCTAACTTCAGGAAATAATTTTTTTATCTCGTCTAAGACATCTACCAGTTGATCTGTTCTCATTAACAGTGCATCGCCGTCTGCCAAAAATATTCTTTCTACATAGGAGTATGAGTTTCTAAAAATTTGAAGGTCTCTAGCGATCTCTTCTCTAGTTTTTATTCTGAAACTTTTATCCTTGTACATTGTACAGAAGGTACATTTGTTATGTGAACATCCTATGGTAGCTTGAACGATCAAACTTCTAGCTTCGCTAGGCGGTCTGTAAATACTCCCTTCGTACAAATTAAAAACCATAAATATCACCTCATTCGTTTGTTTTAATTATTTCAAAAAATATAAATATAATTCAATTTAAAAGTTATAATACAATTCTAACACATTTTGAGATATTTTTGAATATTATATACCGAAATAATTTTTAAATTATCTTTAGAATAAAGTATTATAATTTATAAAAAAATTGTGATTATTTTATTATAGAAAAAGTAGAGGATAAAAAAATAAAGAAGGATTTTAAATAAAAAAACCTCTCCCCTGAACTGACGCTGCATAAAAAAGCAGTTTACAAAAAAGTTCAGGGGGAGATTCTATAAAATAATTATATAAACTTTTACTATTTCCTAACTTTCCCAGTTTCGATTGCCTTTCTCTTAACGGCATCCGATACCACTTGAACCACCCTGCTGTCAAATGCGTCAGGAATGATATAATCGTCTCTTAACTCTTCTTCAGAGATAACGCTTGCAATGGCATATGCAGCTTCTAGTTTCATCTCTTCTGTTATATCTGTAGCCTTGGCATCAAGTGCCCCTCTGAATATTCCAGGGAATGCTAAAACGTTGTTAATCTGATTAGGGAAATCAGACCTACCACATCCAGCTACCCTTGCCCCAGCTTTTATGGCTAAATCAGGCATTATTTCAGGAGTAGGATTTGCCATAGCAAAGATAATGGCGTCTTTATTCATACTTTTTACCATCTCTTCAGAAACTATCCCTGGAGCAGAGACTCCTAAAAATACGTCAGCCCCTACTAATGCATCAGATAAGTTTCCTTTTTTACTGTTTTTATTTGTAATACCTGCAATTTCTTCGTGGAGGTCGCTGTTTTCAGGATTGCCTTTATAAAGTATGCCATGTCTGTCGCAAGCTAGGATATCTTTTACTCCGAAATTTTTTACCATTTTAACTATTGAGCTACCGGCAGCCCCTATTCCATTTATTACAACCACTACATCTTCAGGTTTTTTACCAACCAACTTTAAAGAATTTATAAGGCCGGCTACAACAACTATGGCTGTACCATGTTGGTCGTCGTGGAATACAGGTATATCCAACTGTTCTTTTAGTCTTTTTTCAATCTCTATGCATCTTGGAGCTGAGATATCTTCCAAGTTTACTCCACCTATTCCAGGTGCAATCAGTTTTACAGTTTCAACTATTTTGTCTACATCTTTCGTGTCTAAACATATTGGGAAAGAATCGACCCCGGCAAATTCTTTAAATAGTATTGATTTTCCTTCCATTACAGGCAAGGCTGCGTACGGGCCTATGTCGCCAAGTCCAAGTACAGCTGTACCATCGGTTATAACAGCCACTAGATTTCCTTTTGAAGTATATTTATAAATATCTTCTCTGTTTTCAGCTATTTTTCTGCAAGGTTCAGCTACACCTGGAGAGTATGCCAAGCTAAGGTCCTCTTTGTTTTCAACCTTTACTTTGGACTTTATCTCTATTTTCCCCTTGTTTTCTTCATGTAATTTAAGTGCTCTTTCGTAAATATCCAATATTTACTCCTCCCAATCTATTTTTTAAATTTTTCTTGTCCTATTTCGTACAGGTCATCTCCATAGATGTCATTTACCACAATAACAGGCAGGTCTTCTACTTCAAGACGCCTTATAGCTTCTGGTCCCAAATCTTCATAAGCGATAACCTCTGATTTTTTTATGCATTTTGCAATAAGGGCTGCAGCCCCACCAACAGCGGCAAAATAGACAGCACCGTGTTCTTTTATAGCTTTTCTAACATTGTCACCTCTCCCACCCTTTCCTATCATGCCTTTAAGGCCTTTTTGAATAAGGAGTGGCGCATAAGGATCCATTCTGTAGCTGGTAGTAGGACCTGCAGAGCCTATTACTTTTCCAGGCTTTGCAGGAGTAGGTCCTACATAATATATGATTTGACCATTTAAGTCAAAAGGCAGCTCCTGGCCTTCTTCTATAAGCTTAACAAGGCGGGCATGTGCGGCATCTCTTGCGGTATAGATTACTCCGCTTATCTCAACCATATCTCCCACCTTGAGAGCTTTTAAATCTTCTTCAGTTAAAGGTGTTTTTAATTTCATAATTTCCCCCAAATTGATAGTTAGATTATAGCTTCTTTGTGCCTAGCGGCGTGGCAGTTTATATTTATTGCCACTGGTAGTGATGCTATGTGGCACGGGTGAGATTCCACTTTCACAGCAAGAGCGGTTACGGTCCCACCTAATCCCATAGGCCCTATTCCTAATTTGTTTATGTCATCGAGCAGATCCTCTTCTAATTTTCTGTCTATAGGATTTTCACTCTTATCGTCAAGTTCGCGAAGCAGAGCTTTTTTTGCTAGGATGGCGGCTTTTTCAAAGGTTCCTCCTAGACCTACTCCTACCACTATAGGAGGGCAAGGGTTCCCGCCTGCGTTTTTAACGGTTTCCACAACAAGCTCTTTTACACCTTCTATTCCATCGGCTGGCTTCAACATTTTGACTAGGCTCATATTTTCGCTGCCCCCGCCTTTTGGGGCTATGATTACCTTTATTTTATCCCCTTTTACTATCTCTGTATATATAACTGCAGGGGTATTGTCGCCGGTATTTACCCTGTCAAGTGGGTGTCTTACTATAGATTTTCTGAGGAAAGCCTCCTTATAAGCCTTTCTAACGCCTTCTTGGACAGCCTCATAAATATCCCCTTCAAGAAATACTTCATTACCTATTTCTAAAAAGACAACTGTAAGTCCGGTGTCTTGGCACATAGGTACCAGTTCGTTTGCCGCTATCTTATCATTTTTTATAATCTGTTCAAGTATGTTTTTCCCCACAGGCGATTCTTCTTTTTCAAGAGATTTTTCAAGCATCTCCATTACATCTTTACCTATGAAGTGATTGGCATCTATACAAAGCCTTGTTACCACATCTTTTATTTCTTCAACTCTTATTTTTCTCAAAGGTCTTCTTCTCCTTAAAAAATTTTTACGTTGTATAATTCGATTCAATAATTATAACGTTTAATGCAGTAACTGTCAACAAGCTATCCAGGCTTATAATTAAATAAAATTAAAAATAATATAAAAACTATTTAATTTTGATTCACTTTTTGAGGTATATTTCAATATGAAGTGCTCTTGAAAATATACTTAGAGTTTTTTTAATTCTGTCTATTTTAAAATTTTAATAAACTATCTGTCTTTTTTAGGGTTGTTCCATTTTTTTATTAATTTAGGAAGCAGGCTTACAAGTATAAAGAAAAAAGCTCCTATTCCGAGGTAAGTGAGATTTCTAGGTGAAAAACCTTCGCCGCTGGCTATTGCCCCTGCAGAGAAGGTATACGCAGAGGTACCGGGTATTATGAAAATCGTAGAGAGTACCGAATACTGTAGAAAGCTTATGCTGGTAAGTCCATAGACGTAATTTTGTACGTTAAACGGAAATATAGGAATCAGCCTGGTGGTTATAAGTATCCTCCAACCTTGTTTTTTTACACCTTCATCCAGTTTTTTAAATAGTGGAGAGTCTCCAAATTTTTTTTCTATAAGCCCTCTGAAAGTGTATCTGGCTGCCAAAAAAGCAAGAGATAGGCCTATCCCAGCACCTATTACGGTGTATATAGTGCCCTTTACAGGACCAAAAATCACACCCCCAAGAACTGTTAGCGGAAGACCGGGCAGGAAAAACAAGCAGGCGAAAATATAGAGCAGTATATATACAAGTGGACCAAGCTGTCCGAAGCTATCAATCCAGGATTTTAGATTTTTTAGGTTTTCTATACTTATAAAACGAAAGGCACCTATCCTCCATAAAAGCAATATAGACATTATGAATAAAAATGTTACAAAATACACTTTGCTATTCTTATTTTTCATTGTCCACCCCCTTAAAAGTTATAAAATGAGGCTTTATCCCTCTTTCCCTTAAGGTTTTTAGTGTTTTTATAAACTCCCTTACATCTTTCATAAGAACGGCTTCCGGCCTGCATTTTAATACCATTCCGTCCATGTACATAAAACTTTTTATTATTGGGAAGATATCCTCGTCAAATTCCATACCGTGGTTAATTCCGAGCTTTATGGTTTCCATCATCCTTTTTGTCAAGCTTATCTTAGATACGCTGGAATCTGTAAAATCCGAGTAGAGCTCTAAGAAATCTTTCTTGAAAGATTCAAAATTTTCCCCGGATATCTTACTGGCAGCCATTTCATTTAGAAAAAAAGCAGCCTCTTCATATTCGTAAAAGCTGAGTTTATCGAAAAAATTAAAAAGACTGTCTCTGACCCTTTTAGATATCCTAGATATGGCTCCGCAGTCCACAAAATAGATTTTATTGTCGGAGCCAAGTATTATATTTCCTGGATGTATATCCCCATGAAACTCTCCTAGCTCAAAAACATAGAAGCTGTGGACGTAAAATAGATTCAGCAATTTAGAGTAGGGCAAGGCTCCAAGGTCTAGAAGTTCATCAAAGGTTTGACCATCTATTTTCTCTGATACTAGGACATTTTCGTTTGAGAGCTCCCTGTAAATTTTATTGAACGAAAATCCATATAGTCCGTAAGCTGATTTGTTTTCTTCGTACCCGTTTTTTAAAAAAATGAGCCCGCTTGCCTCATTTAGCAAATTTAGCTCCTTCATTGTGTAGTCTTCTATATTTTTTAAAATTCCCATAGGGTTAAATATTTTTTTGAATTTTCTATAAAAAATACTCACTAGATCAAATAGTATCCTCATTCTTCTAAGGTCACCTAAAAATTTTTTCTTAAAATCCTCTTTTACTACTTTGATGACCACTTTTTCGCCGGATTTCAATGTGGCATTATGAACCTGGCCTATTGAGGCAGAAGTAAAAGGTTTTTTTTCTACATATGAAAAGTTCTTAAAATAATCTTTTCCAGAGTAAGAGGTTATCAGCTTTTCAAAGTCCTCGCCAGATTTTGACTTGAAGCTGTGTGTATAGAGTTTGCTAAGTTCTGTACATACTTTTTCATCTAAGAAGTCCACTCTGAGGGCGTAGTGCTGGCCTATTTTGACGGCTAAAAGCCCTATATTCTCGATTTTTTTTATGTCGGGGACTTTTTTAGCGTATATATTTTTTAAAAAGTAAAGAGTCCTTATTAGTCCCATGGTTATTTTCTCCTTTGGAATTTTTTACTTATTAAATCAGCCGATATCTTTCCTGACTCGTATATGGTTGGGAGGCCGCTGCCTGGATGCGTCCCGCCGCCTACAAGATAACAGTTTTCCAGTTCTTCAAATTTGTTGTGCGGCCTGAACAGGAGCATCTGGCTCATTTGATGGCCTAAATTGAACGTTGCCCCAAGGTAAACCCCCATCTCTTCTTGCCAATCTTTTGGCGTGATTATTTTTTCTTCCACGATGTGATGTCTCAGATTGACGAAGCTGCCGTTTTTTTCGAGGTGCTCTATTATACAGTCTCTAAACCCATCTTTTTCTTTTTCCCAATTGATGCTTGACTTGTTGTTTGGGACAGGTACAAGTATGTAAAGAGTTGATTTGCCCTCTGGAGCCAGCTCTTTATCTGTTACACTTGCATTCTGTACGTAGAATGAGAAATCTTCAGAAAGGATTTTTCTTTTAGTTATGTCGTCGACGTTTTTCTTGTAATCTTTTGCAAAAATTATATTATGGTGCGGAAATTCTGTGTAAATCTTGTCCAAACCGAGGTATAGCATAAATGTGGAACAAGAAAACTTTTTATCGCGTATTTTTTCATCAGTGTATTTTTTGTGGTGTTTTGGCGAGATTAATTCTGCCATTGCGGTACCGAAATCGGCGTTTATGACAACGCTATCACTGAGTACTTTTGTCCCATCTTCTAAGATTACTCCCCTTGCAGACTTATCTTCTACAAAAATTTTTCGTACGGATGTGCTCAGGTGTATTTCACCCCCTAGTTCCTTAACTACTTCTGCCATGGCTTGGGAGAGTTTGTGTAGCCCTCCGCTTACGTGGAATATGCCGTGTCCATGCTCAATGTAAGGGATTATACTGAAAGTCCCGGGTGCTTCCCAAGGTGACATGCCTATATATTTTGACTGAAAGGTAAAGGCGAGTTTCAGGTTTTCGTTGCTGTAGTACTTTCCGAGCACGCTGTATACGCTTTTGTGTGCATCGAGATAAGGAAGGGCTCTTAAAAATCTTTTTGTAAAAAATGATCCGGCATTTGAGTATGGAACCCTTAGGCAGGGAATCAATCTTTCGTATTTTTTATCCTCTTTTTTTAAATATCTTAAGTAATTTTTGTACTCTCCGGGGAAAACCTTGTCGAGTTCTAGCTTCATACTGTCTTTTTCAGCAGAGCTGTATGGGAAAAACTCTCCTTCTGGCAGCACCAGTCTATACATTGGTTCTATTTTTTTTAGGGAGACATAGTCTTCTAAATTTCGCCCAGTCTCTTTGAAGATACCCTCCAGGACATCTTTCATCAAAAAAAAGGTTGGTCCCATGTCAAATGTGAACTCCCCTATTTCAAGTGGAGAGTTTCTGCCTCCGATTTTATCTTTTTTTTCGTATATCTCGACTTTATAACCCCTGTGTGCTAAAAGCATGGCCGCACTCAGTCCTCCCGGGCCGGCACCGATAAAAATAATTTTTTTCATGTAAAATCCCCCTTATAAAAATAAGCAGCATGAAGTTTTTATATTTTATTCTAAGATGCTACTTGAAACTATCGCTGAATTACTTGGTTTGTATACTTTTATCAATGCTCACAGAATTTTATGATGCTTTCAAACATGAACTTGAAATCAAAAACATATTAAAATAAAAATAATTTTTTTACTCACAAGTTTTTACAGAGCACATAAATTATTTTAAATCTTTAAGTAATATTTTACTGATTTTGAGAGATTCGTTATTTTTTTCTTTGCAGTTATGTGTCCATTATATTTTTTATATAATATTCTATATTCAGTTTAATCAGTGTGACTTATAAAAAAATAAATGTTTTCATTATCTATGCTGTAATAGTTTGCCAAGCAAATATGTAACGCTGATTGTTCCGGTGTACGGACATTTAAATACCTTAAAAAAGACATTCGGAATATCTTGGGAAATCCTTTTAAAATTAAAAAAAGGAGCCCGAAAGCCCCAATTTACCTTAGTATATAGTCCAGTTCCTCTTCCGAACCGGTTACCTTTATTATCAATTT
>QKCP01000014.1 GCA_003246855.1 Ilyobacter polytropus | reverse complement strand
AAACTGGAAAAGGCGTCTGTAGCTGCAGATGAGAGGGTGTGGAGGCTGCCTAATTTTCCAGAGTACAAAGAACTGATCAAATCAAAAGTAGCGGATTTAAAAAATACGGGCGGAAGACACGCTGGAACCATAACAGCCGCCCTCTTTATAGAAGAATTCACAAAAGGCGTCCCTTGGGTTCACCTTGATATAGCAGGGACTTCTTGGGCAAGCAGCCCATACTCTTATTATGCTTATGGTGGGACGGGACAGATTGTTAGGACGCTGTACTATTTTATAAAGGATTAAATGATTTTGTTTTGAAATAAGCAAGAGTTTTGAGTTTTTAAAAAAGTTATAATAAATTAATTTAAAAGACACTTAAAAGTATATGTAAGGGGTATGCAAGAAATTTTATATTCTTTCATAATTTTGAATGTCGAAACAATCGTCAAGCTCTCAAGACATATGTCCTGAGAGCTTGTTTTTAAATTCTATCTTTAAATCACTAATATCCAGGGCTCATATCTTTAACTTATAGAAACTAATTTTTTATATAAAAAATGGCAGGGTTTAATATACATCCTTTTTAAACGCCTGTATATATTGAAAGATTTATCTTGTCCCAACTTATCTCATGATCGGACTCTACCACTATGTCTAAATTATTTTCGAACTTCGCCAGTTTTTTTAAAAACTCGTAGATATCTAGTATCATATCCTCGCCATTGGAGAATACAGTTTTTTCAAAAGACTTTGACAGGTAATTGTCAGTGGATTTTACGGTTATGCTGATGACGGCGCTTCTGTCAAATTTTTCTCCAAAATAGATGTTTTTTATGTAGAACACCGCATTTTTAAGTTTCTTAAGATTTGACCTTTCTGGGATTTGTATATGAATTTTATGTTTCTTCTCCAAAAGGTTTTCACTTTCTACGTTTATTAAATAGTGGCTTAGGCTCTGTTCACCATTTAGTTCTTCCTGCATGAGTACATTTACTTTTTTTGGATCCTTGTATTTTCCCAATAGAAACATGAGCTTTGTTATGGCAGCTTCTGGTGTCATATCAGTACCGCTGATAACTCCGGTGTCCAAAAGTCCGGCGCTGGCTTCATAAAGGCCTAACTTGACCATCCCGGTACTGCATTGGGTTACATTTACTATGAGTACGCCTTTTTCAGATATCCATTTCAGCGTGTCTAAAAAATCCTTGCCGGTTGGAGCATTACCATTCCCGTAAGTTTTTAGGACAATTCCCTTAATACTGCAGTTGCCTTGAGAAAAAAGAGATTTGAGTATGCTATGGTTGAACCCTGGAAAAAGTTGTACTATCATGACGTCAGGTTCAAGGGATTTTTCCACGTAGAACTCTCCTGTGGGCCTATTCTTTATATATTTGGTTTCAAACATAAGTTCTGACCCTGCAGTAGCTAGAACGGGATAGTTTGGTGTGGAAAAACCGAAATAGTTGGTTGCATCGAGCTTTCTAGCCCGGTTTCCTCTGTAGAGGTTGTCCCTGAAAAATATACACACTTCTGGGACGACAGGCAGCCCTAAATCTTCTGCAGAGGCTATCTGTATAGCAGTTATTAGGTTTTGGAGGGCGTCACTTCTTGGGTACTGCATGGGCACCTGTGAGCCCGTGAATATAACTGGTTTTTCTAAGTTTTTGAGCATAAAGGATAGTGCCGATGCACTGTATGCCATGGTGTCTGTGCCGTGCAGCACTACAAATCCGATATAGTCGCAATAACTTTTTTCTATTATTTCAGCGATCTCTATCCATATTTCTGAATTCATATTGGAGGAATCTATAAGGTCTTTCAACTGTACATAGTCGGTGTTAAAAGTCTCCAGAACAGGATATATACCAGCTATCTCGTTCCAATTTTTTGCAGGAATTAAAGGGCTTAACGGATTTCCTTTTTCCTTGTGGACCATCCCTATGGTACCACCTGTATTAATAATCAGTATTTTATTCATGTGGGCCTCCTTTAGAATTATTTGTAATCTGGTCTCTTAAATATAGCTCGAACTGTTATTTTTTGATTGTTAATAGAAATTTTCCAGCAATTGTACCGAATTCATCTAAGTCAGCAACTTAGGCTATTATAATATTATCAAAAAACTTCCAGAATTAGAATAGTCATTTATAAAAAGCTTGTTTAAGGGGGTCAATTATTGTATAATTAATTAGATTATCAAAAATGGAGGCTGGTAATGAGGGTATTAGTAGATCGTTTGGAACTTGTAAAAGTTTTATCAGACTTGAATCTTGTCATAAAAGAAAATTCTATAAGGCCTGCAATTTCTGGGACCTGTCTTACTGCAAAAGATGGGGAGATAGAGTTTGTTGGGACCAACCTGGAGCTCACTCTTAGGAGCAAAATGCAGGGAGAGGTTGTAGAAGATGGAAGAGTAGTTTTTAAGATAAATATGATTTTAGAATACATTAAGCTCATAGAAGAGGAAAAGGTAGAGATAAGGGCTGACGAAAGCAAGTTATATATACATAATGCTGAATTTTTAATCTATGATTCTGAGGATTACCCAAATGTATCGGAGTTATCTGCTGAGAAAGAATTTAGCATTGGAGCTGATGAGTTTATAGAGTGTCTTGAAAAGGTAAAGATGGCCTCTGCATCAACAAGTGATAACCTTGCCCTGAACTGTGTTAGGTTTGTTTCAAAGGCAGACAGGATTGAGTTCATAGGGACTGATTCTTACAGAATGGCATACTATTTTAGCGAAAAAAGTTTGGGAACAGAGTTCGAAGTGTCAGTACCTTTTGAAACGGTAAATGTAATAACAAAACTTTTTAAAGGTGCAGCCGCTCCATTGAGGGCAGCCATTGAGGGTAGCCAGATGGAGTTTTATTCAGAGGGGATGACGCTGAGGACAAGGCTTGTGGACATGGCTTTTCCGGATTATGATGGGATAATTAAAAACTTAAGTTCCAACAAAAAAATAGAGATGAATCAAAGTGATTTTGAGTCGGCATTGAAAAAAGTGCTTACGGTTGCAAAAAGAAACCAGGAGACAAAAGACGGGGCTTTTTTTGAGTTTATGGGGAATAAATTGAGTGTAACTGTATCTTCGGGTAATGCCAAAATAACACAGAAGATAGAGACTATAAAAGAGGGGGACGATTTAAAGTGCTCCTTAAATGTGAGATTTATAATGGATTATATAGGAAAACTAGATAATAATGTTGTCCTATCTGCTACTAACAGCAGTTCCATGTTTATAATTAATGAGCTGGATAATTACAGATATACATACATACTTATGCCGCTAGCATTAAGGGATTAAAAAAGGAGCCTAGGCTCCTTTTAATATTTATAAAAATAACTTTCGCCTATAAATTCTCTTAATATAGAGATGTCAGGGACTAAATCTGTGTCTATCTCTTGGAAATGCTCCAAAAATGTTATTATCCTTTGAGCCTCGTCGTAATTTTTGCTTTCTACCTTCACCTGTTCAAGTTCTTTTAGAGCACATTTTTTAAGAACCCCAAGTTCATATGACAGGTTAGAGTTGAACATGGCGTCAGCTTCTTCTTGGAATACAAAAATATTTTTTTCTTCCCCTCTTCTAATAGAAGGCCACATTTTCAAAGTTATCTCTGCAGGAGCCCCCCTAAAAAGGCTGTCACGGACTATCCTTCTTATTTTTCTCACGTCACTTGTAGGGATCCTGTTATGGTCATCTATATTCAGTTGTGTCAGGCAGCTGATATATATCTTGAATTTATGTTCTCTAGAAACTGATTTTGTTAAAAGTTCATTTAGACTATGGATACCCTCTATTAGAAGGATGCCGTTTTCAGGCAATTTTACTTTGGTAACTTTTTTGTCCCTCATACCTGTGTGAAAATTATATGTGGGTACCTCTATTTCTTTTCCGGAAACTAGCTTTTCTAAGTGTGCGTTAAAAAGTTCTAGGTCGAGGGCATATATGGATTCGAAGTCTTTTTCACCATCTTCGTCTAGCGGTACCATATCCCTGCCTTTATAGTAGTTATCTACAGATATGATTGTGGGATTAAATCCGTTTACCCTAAGCTGTATCGCAAGACGTTTGGTAAAAGTAGTCTTACCGGAAGAGGAAGGACCGGCTATTGTTATTAGTTTGACCTCTTTTTTCTGGTAAATTTCATCTGCGATAATGGCGATCTTTTTCTCATGAAGAGCTTCGTTGACGCGTATCATATCCGCGATTTTATTTTCTCTAATAAGTTTGTTCAGAGCTCCTACATCATTTACCTCTAGAATTTTCCCCCAGGTCTCAGCTTCGTGGAATATTTTTGCAAGCTTTTTATTTTCCACAAACAAAGGGAGCCTATAGGGGGCATTTTCTTCTGGATAAAGCAGTATAAATCCTCTCTCATACAAAACGAGGTCGAACAAGTTTACTTGTCCGGTACTTTGAAAAAGATCGGTTTGGAAGTAATCGTAGAAGTGGTCAAGCTCGTAAACATCTAGAAACTCTTTATCCACGTACTCGATAAACCTCATCATATCTGGACGATTATTTATACAGCCCAGCTTTTCCAATTTTTTTATAGGCATGGTAACTTTTTTGATTGACCTATCTTCGTGTATAATTTCTGACATACGATTTTTTATGAGGTCGATATCTTCTAAAGTTAGAGGGGTGCCCTTGTAAATCTCTCCGAAAAGTCCTTTACTTAAGGAGTGTGCTATGACAACCTCTGCCCCTGGGAAAATGTCGTTTGTAGCTTTTATAAGTATAAATTTTAAAGTTTCTTCGTATTTTTTTCTATCAAATTCTTTTTTATCTTTCATGCCAATCCCTCCTAGATGCAGAATACTGTTAATAAGTATATATGCCTGAAAAGTAAAAAACCTCTATTTTAAGCGCCGTAGCCCCTTATAATTAAACCATTTTCTATGCATCTTATATTAAGAGGGAAATCTGGTCCTTTCTCCCCGTCAATATCTGTTGATATGCCCTCGTTGCACTCTATATGAAGTGATTTTGTTTTGAAGTGTATTATGCTGCTGTTTTTCTCCAGGTGCTCGCTGCGGAGCAGCTGGAGAAATGAGGCTATAGTATTTGTAAACGGAAACATGCTAGATTTGACTATTATAACATCTAGTAGGCCGTCGTCTATTTTGGATTTATATGCTAAGTCCAGGTTGCCGGCGGTCCTGCCGTTGAAAACAAGTATTACGTGTATATTACCGTTAAAATTGTACTCTTCTGAATGCACTTTTATTTTTAATTTTCTGAATTTGGGGAGTTCTTTGATTCCGCTGAAGTAATAGGCCAACTTTCCAATGGTATTTTTAAGATTGGCATCAGTTTTGTGTGATACAGTGGCAAAAAGACCTGCCCCAGCTACATTAACAAAATAATCGTCGTTTACCTTCCCTATGTCAATTGGTTTGGTATCTGAATTTATTATCTGTTCACACGCTTTTTCTATATTTTTTGGTATACCTATAAAATTGGCAAAATCATTGGCCGTTCCAGTTGGAAGCACCGCCAGGGGGAAGTTTTTTCCGCTTTTTTTCATGAGATTGACTACCTGGTTTATGGTGCCGTCTCCCCCTGCTATCAGCAGGTATTCATAGTCTAGTTCTGAACTCTCCCCAAAAACATCCTCATAGTTTGAGTCCAGAGTAAATCTAAATGGCTCTATGGTGTATCCATTTTTTTGATGTATATTTATAATGGTGTCTAGTTCCTTTAGTACGGTGTTTTCACCGGAAAATGGGTTGTATATGAATTTTACCTTTTTCATGGCTCCCCCTTGTGGAATAGAATTGAAACAAAGGACTGCTATTGATATTCTTTGCTATAAGCTGCTGTAGTTTGTGAGTTCTATACCGTAAAACTTTACTAGCTCTTTAATTTTGTCTGAGGTAAGTATATCCAGCTCCTTCATCCTGCCTTCTACGTAGTTGCTGTGATTTTTTAGGTGTGAATCTATGAAAGCGGGATGTGTGCATATTTCTAAGCTATTACAGTTAAGCTCCCTTTTAAATATTTTCTCCAGCACTTCAAAGGTGGCATCTACGTCGTAAAAATCCCAAGCAAAAGAGTCTGTTGTTTTTATCCCGGGGTCGAACTCCGGGAGACTTTTTTGAACTGGGACCATTCTCATGGCCAGTCCGTATTCTTTGCAGATACTGCTCATGATTTTTAAAACCTTGGGAATCCTGTGAACGTGGTGATGACTATCGGCATGAGTGATTTTATATCCCCACTTCAGAAGTGATTCTAGCTGTGCTCTGAGCTCAGCTTCTATTATCTTTTCGCTGCAGTTTTCTATTCTTTTGAAATCAGGAGACATATAGCCATTGTCTCCCATGAGCTCTTCAGCTGCTGTGAGAGGCTTAAAGCTTGTCAGCACAAAGTGTACTCCAAGACCTAAGTCCTGATAGTCTCTATAGAGCTTTAGGGCGTGTTCTGCATAGTCCATGTTCATCATTATGCTGGTGGATCTGACGATGCCGTTTTTATAGGCCTCTATAATACCGTAGTTAACCCCTTTTGAGTAGCCGAAGTCGTCGGCATTTACAATAAGTTTTATGGTGATTACCCCCGTTTTTTTAATTTAATATAGTTACTCTATAATATAAATTATACCAAATAAAATCTGGAAATCATACTTTATTTGGCGGCATCCTTGGGATTTGTTTCTGTAAAATCTGTTTATAAAATTTTGCGATAAGATGTAGTATAAGCTAGGTAAATTTTTTGGATTTAATAGGCTGGATTTATCGCCGTAGAAGCATTTTAGAAACTGTAAAGCATTTGTTTTTTCGGAGAATATTTTCTATTTCTTTATAAATATTTTATTTTATGGTATTATTTTATTGAAGAAGAAAATGGAGGATTGCTTATGTTTTATAATTTTATTATTAAGATACTTTTTTTATTCGGCCATAAACAGGTGCATAAGAAAACTTGCGATATTTGTGGAGAAGAGATATACCTTTATAACTCTGAAGAGCAGTTTCATGGGCTGGACAACGGCAAGGTAAAATGCGGTAAGTGTGACAGAACTCTAGAGCCTGTAAGGTCTGAAACAAAAAGATAAAAAACATTAGGCAGGCAAAACCTGTCTTTCGTATTTATTGAGGTTTAACTGGGATGGCTAGAAAGGTAAAATTAGGCAAAATACTATTTTGGAGGACATAGACTTGAAAAAGACAAATGCAGCCAGGATTTTGGATAAAAATAAAATAAAATATTCTATAGTAGATTATGAGGTTGACGAAAACGACTTGAGTGCACTAAGTGTAGGGATTAAACTTGGTCAGGATATAAGGAAGGTGTTTAAGACGCTTGTGCTTACGGGAGATAAAACTGGGGTTATTGTCGCATGCGTACCTGGTGATGGGGAGCTGGATTTGAAAGCACTTGCTAGTTTGAGCGGAAATAAAAAGGTGGCAATGATAAACTTAAAAGATCTACAGAAATTAACCGGATATATAAGGGGAGGATGCTCGCCTTTGGGTATGAAGAAAAGTTACCCCACATATATAGACCGGTCAGCACTGAATTTTGACAATATATTCGTAAGTGCTGGCGTGAGGGGGCAGCAATTTGAGCTTTCCCCAATAGATCTTATAAAGGTAACTGATATGAAGGTCGGAGACCTTATGGCCTATTAGGAGGGGTGCTTTATGTATTGTTTGGTTATGACTACTTGCCCTAATAGGGAAGAAGCCCAGAAAATAGCGGAAGTACTTGTTTTGGAGGGGCTGGCTGCATGCGTACAGATAAAGCAGGTGGAGAGTTTTTTCAAATGGGAAGGGAAACTGCAGTGTGAAAAGGAATACCTTTTCTATATAAAAACCCGTGACAGTCACTATCAGGCTGTAGAAGAAAGAATAATGAAGCTGCACAGTTACGAGGTTCCGGAAATAGTGAAACTTAATATAGAAACTGGTTTGGAGACTTACCTAAACTGGATAGACGAGAGTTTGAAATAGGGGAATTAAATAAAAAATATTAAAAAAAATAATTGACACAAGCTTTTAAATATGGTAACATTAATTCTGTCGCAAGGAACAGATAAATAGATGCGCTCAGTTGGTAGAGCGTCAGCCTTCCAAGCTGAATGTCGCGAGTTCGACCCTCGTTTCCCGCTCCATGCGCCATTAGCTCAGTTGGTAGAGCACTCGACTTTTAATCGAGTTGTCACAGGTTCAAATCCTGTATGGCGCACCAAAAAGGGCCCGTTCGTCTAGTGGTCAGGACTCATGGTTTTCATCCATGCAACAGGAGTTCGATTCTCCTACGGGCTACCAAATAAGGTCGCATAGCTCAGTTGGGAGAGCACCTGCCTTACAAGCAGGGGGTCACAGGTTCAAGTCCTGTTGCGACCACCATACATATGGGGGTGTAGCTCAGTTGGTTAGAGTGCTTGCCTGTCACGCAAGATGTCGCGAGTTCGAGT
>QKCP01000040.1 GCA_003246855.1 Ilyobacter polytropus | reverse complement strand
GACTCTACAGGTCTTTTTATATCTCCAGCAAGTTCAGTATTCATAACAGGAACTCCTAGGTCTATTGCAATTTCAATAGCACGTTTCCAGTTTGTTACTGCAGCCTGTCTACGGTTTTCTTCTGGGTGTGACCAGTTGTAGATTGGTATCATTGAAGATATTTGAACTCCAGTTTCTTTTAAAACTTTTTTATATTCATCAATAATCTCTTTCCCTGCTTTTGGATGTTTGTAGAATGGCAGTATTTGAGGATGCGGAGACTGCTCAATATAATTGAATCCCCACTCTTTAATTTGATGAACCATATCAGTTATCGACATATACCTTATTACATCTGGATCGAAAGCAATTTTCATTAGATAGATACCTCCCTATTTTTTTACTCATCTTAAACGTAAAATATTAATTCCGCTCTCCACCTATTCGAGCTCTAACCTTAGTATTTACTAAAGTTACATTCATATAACAAACTTTAGTTTCTTGCTATAATAGAACATTTAAATTCATATCAGCACTTAAAGCTCTTAAATGCTCCTCTATTAGTTTAGCTCCTTTTTTGGTTTCTAGCAAGGGTAATCGTTAATTTTTTACATATATATTTTTGTATTTTTAAAAAAACCTAGCTGGTTCTTACATTATCTAAAATGATACGCAGAACACAACTAGGCTAAATTTTAATTAATTTTAAAAGAAGTTTTTTTCTTTTATTCTTACTTAGCGTAGAATGCAGGACATTCTGCCATAACTACTGGAACTATTTCAGTAGTGTTTTGAGCCGCTACACAAGCATCTCCAGCTACCGCAGCTGCGTATCCATCCCAAGAAGTTGGTCCGTTAGGCGCACCAGTTTTAGCGATTGCGTTGATGAAAGCTTGAAGCTCTATGTCGTAAGATTCAATGAATCTTTTTTTCCAATCCATAAGTATGTCAGTTGAAAGCTTTGCTTCGCTTCTGAAAAGTACGCTTTGAGGCTCTGGAAGGTTAGCGGTTCCAGTTTCTCCAACTACTTGACACTGAATGTCATATCCATATTTACAGTTAACGAATATTTCGATATTGATTCTGATTCCTTTTTTAGTTTCTAACAATACTAATTGAGGATCTGCTAAGTGGCTTGAAGCAGCAGAAGTCTTTTTAGGATATACTACTTGTGCAGTAGTGAAGTCGTCATCTAACAACCAACGTAGAACGTCTAGTTCATGGATAGCTGTGTCATGGATAGCCATAGGAGTTGTGTAGCTGTCTCCTACTTCAGGGTTTCTGTGTGCACAGTATACGATTAGAGGTTCTCCTACTTTTCCAGTGTCAATTGCATCTTTTAGAGCAACGTACCCTTTGTCGTATCTTCTCATGAATCCAACTTGAACTAGTTTTTTACCAGCTTTGATCTCAGCATCAACTATTTTTTTACAAGCATCAGCAGTTGTAGCAAGTGGTTTTTCAACGAAAACATATTTCCCTGCTTCGATCGCTGCTAAAACATACTCTTCATGAGTAGAACCTATAGAAGTTATAAGAACCACATCAACATCGTCAGCTTTAATTAGGTCATGAGCATTTTCATAAACCTTTGCGTCTATCTTCAGATCTTCAACCGCTTTTTGAGCGAACTCAACTTTGTAGTCTGCAGCTGCAACGATTTCTGCACCTGAAAGAATATATTGAATTCTGTTCATGTGTTCTCTTCCAATAGCACCAGTACCGATAACTCCAAATCTTAGTGACATAAATCAATCTCCTCCTCTTATATAGGGCAATAGAGTGCCCATCCATTTAAAAATTTTCAACTTAAGTACCGTGTTTATGCAAAACAAGTAAACCAGCAACTATAAAATTAGAAACGTTTTCACTTTATCCAATTTTTATATAGTTAAAACAAAGTGCTATGAATCCTAAATCCCTCTGTATCATTTGGATTTATAGCGATAAAGACATCCAGCTGTATTATTAGAAACGTTTTCATTTTGCCTTATAGACTTAATATACACCCAACTTAGATTCTTGTCAAGGAAAAAATAATCAACTTTTGTTTTTTTTTGATTTTTTTCAATCTCAAATCTTTCTTTTTGTTCTGTATTGGTATTTACCCCCTGTAAAGTCAGGGTTGTAAGTTTTCATTTTGATATGGCTTTATGTTTTCAAGCATATGCAAAACTTTCGGTTTCTAAAACACACTCATACTCTATAGTGTGCTTATTCGATAAAATTTAAGAGCTGCACGAAAACGTGCAGCTCTTAAATTTTATCGAATAAGCAAAGTGCATAAACTTATACAAGTTAATATAAGCAGTTTATTTTAAAATGCCAACAAGAACGGAATCCCCATTTCTTCAAAAGTTTTCTTTTCCTCTGAAAGGTATTTCTCAGCCAGCCTGTCGAAGCCCCCGTTGGATCTGAACTCCATTATAAAGTTGTTTATTTCTTTTCCAAGCTCATCTTCACCTATCCTATAGCCTATCCCCCAGTACTCCACGTTTTTTTGAAACTGATCAAAGATAGGCCTGGTGGTGTCAGGATTCTTTTTCCAGTTTTTAAATATAGTCAGAGGGTCGTATATAAAAGCGTCCGCTTTCCCCTGGGTAACCTCGAGCACACATGCAGTTTCCTTTTCAAATACCAAAATTTTTGCTTTCGGAAAGTACTCATTGGCCACCACATGCCCGGTCGTCCCTTTTTTAACTGCTATAACTCTGCCTTCAGAATTTAGGTCCATGGGCTTGTACACAGGAGAATTCTTGTTCACAAGAAGAGTCAGGTACGATCTCAGGTAGGGGCTTGAAAAATTTATTGATTTTTTCCTCTGCTCCGTTATCGTCATAGAAGACAGTATGATATCTATTTTTTTGGTTTTTAAAGCAGGTATCAAGCCACCAAATGACATGTTCTCTATTTTTACTTCCCTCCCCATATATTTCCCAAGCTCACGGGCAAAGTCCACACTGAACCCTTCAGGGTTTCCTTTTTCATCAGTCATCTCGAATGGCGGGTAAGCCAGCTCCATTCCCACAACCAATTTTTCTTTTCCAAAAATGGAAACCGACATTATAATAATTAAAATTGCTAAGAAAATCTTTTTCAACATAACTAGGTACCCCCTATCCTAAAATAAAATCTAATACAACAATATAAGCTCTACAAGTAGTTTCCCAAATTCCTCTAAAATTTTTGGTTGAAATTATACCGGTATAGTCTTATAATTTTAAAAAACTATGGGTTAGGTGGGCTATGGATATAAAGTTTAGAGAGGAACAAAAAAATATATTAAAGTATAGACACGGAAAGATGGCCATACCGGCAGTACCGGGAGCAGGCAAGACCTTTGTCCTTAGCCATCTGGCAGCTAAATTAGTTCGCCAGGAGTTAGAGGATAATGAAAAACTGCTGATACTGACATATATGAATTCAGCCGTTCAAAATTTCAAAGACAAGATAGACGAACTATTGCCGTCAGAGTTAGACCAAGAACACTTTGAGGTCATGACCATACACAAATTCGCTTCGGAAATAATAAAGAATAATTTAGATTACCTAAATATACAGGAGGGTTACACATTAATAGAGACTTCAAACCGGGTTTACCTTATGAACTTGGTTGTGAGTGGCTGGAGGCAAGAAAAATGGCAGCAATTTCAATTTTTTGTGGACGAGTCCGGCAAAAGCGGAAATAAACACAAAGCATGGCAGGACGAACTAGTGAAACTTTCTCTAAACCTCATATCTAAATGCAAAAATTATGGTATTTCACCAGATATTCTGCTCTCTAAAACAAAAAAATTCCACAGAGAGAGCATACTAAAAATAGTAGCCGAGTTTTACGACTCGTACCAAAAGCTTTGCAACAAGGAAGGCTATCTCGACTATGATGATCTCCTAGCCAACGCCTACAAACTTTTGAGAGAAAACGAGTCCGTGAGGAATGAAGTTTCTAGAAAATACAGGTATGTTTTCGAAGACGAAGCACAGGATAGCAACTACCTGCAAAATAAAATACTTTCTCTCATAGCAGAAGATAATCTAGTAAAAGTAGGGGACGTCAATCAAAGTATACTAGCCAGCTTCACGACCTCTTCGCCAGAACTATTTAAAAAGTTTTCAAAAGGTCCGATTTGCAGAATCGAAATGTTTACAGCCGGCAGGAGCTCTAGGGACATTATTGATTTTGCAAATAATTTTGTGGATTTCACCAGAAAAAACCATCCTATAATGGAAGCTAGAAAGGCTCTGGAAAACCAAATTATAAAACCGGTGCCCAATGGGGAACTACCTGAAAATCCAACTCCTAAATTTTTCGGGATAAAAACGTATGTATGCAGCTCCGAAGAGGAAGAATTTTTGGTCATGGGAAATTTCATGAAAAAATACTCTGAAAACTATCCCCAAAAAACAGCTGCAGTACTTTTCCCTCAGAATTATCAAGTGGAGAAAGGTTTCAATCAGCTCAAAAAACTCGGATTGAAATGTGAGATTTTAAGCGATCTTCCACATTCAATAGCAGATGTAATGGATTTTTTAGGAAGCATATTAGACTATCTGGCCAGGCCTTTTGACAACAGGAAGTTTTTAGACATTGTGGCAAAGTCTATCCCCGACGAGGATTTTGACGAAAAGGAAAATTTTCTGGCATTTCTAAGAGGGGTGGCTTTAGAAAAATTCTTTTTCCACGCGCACTCTCTGGATATTCCTCAAAAATTCTTGGAAATGCCGTATTGGAAAGATTTTAAAGTACTCACAAAAAAAATCAAGGCTCTTTTGGAATACCCGCAAAATTCACTTGAGAGGCTTGTACTTTTCATTGCTGAAATTTTTTCTTTCCAGGGGGAGGCTCTGCTTTTTTCAACAAAGGTGTCAGAGGATCTCAAGAGAGTTATAAAACTCAACCCTAAGTGGACAATAAGGGACCTAGCCAACGACTTAAAAAAAACCAGGAACAACCAATTTTCTTATCTAGCAAAAGCCGTGCAGCTCGAAAGCGGGGTGAGGACCACAGGCCAAGAAAAGCTTCTTCTATCCACATACCACAAAAGCAAAGGGATGGAGTGGGATATGGTATATCTCTTCGGCGTAAACTCACATAATTTCCCTGCATACTTAGGGGACAACGAATACGGCAAGCAGGATTACCTTAAAAAGGAATTTCAATACCCACAAAGTTATGCAAACTACGAATTTAAAAAACTATTCATTAAAAATGACTACGAAAACCATGTCAGCAGTGCAAAAATAGAGAAAATATGCGAAAGTATACGGCTACTCTATGTAGGCATGACCAGGGCTAAGGAAGCACTTGTCATTAGCGGAAGCAAAGAAAGGGAACTTTTTTACCTGAGTGAATTTAAAAGGTATGTAGAAAGTAAAAAAGGTGATTAATTTGGATATAAGACAGAAAAAAAAATTTTTTTACAGCCAAAATTCTCTAAAAACTTTTTTGGAATGCCCCAAAAAGTTTAAATATAGGTATATTGAGGGTATAAGCTGGAGCAGGTCAGACGACCTGGTCAAGGAGGCCATAGAAGATGGGGAAACTCTGCACTCTGTGGCTGAAAGGTACTTTCTGGGAATAGAAGATGACTTCTACTACAAAAACAGGGATAAGACTATGATCTGGATGGAAAATTTAAAAAAAGCTTTCCCATTAAAAACAGAAGATATTTACAGGTGCGAATATGAAATAAGACAGAGAAAAGAAGGGATCAACATGATGGCCAGATACGATCTAATTAATTTTAAATTCACTGGAGAAATAGAGATCTTTGACTGGAAAACTAATAAAACAGAGTTTGATAAAAAGGTAGTAGAGGATTCCCTACAGACAAAAATATACCTTTTTCTCCTTACTGAAAATTTAAACCTTTTCAACATAAACTACTTTAAATTTAAAAATATATCCATGACATACTGGCAGGTTAAATTTCCGCACTCCCCCATAAAAATAGAATACTCCTCGCAATCTCACAATGATAACAAGGCTTATATTAAGAACTTGATCGAAACCATAGATTCCTACGATTTCGAAAACTGTAAAAAAGTTCCTATCAAAAGCTGCAATTTTTGCGAGTTTTCATCTATATGCAAAGATTAAAAAACCACGCACATGGTGTGCGTGGTCTATTTCCATTTTTTTGCTTTTTTTGCTTTTTTCTGATTTTTCTTTAAAGATTTCATATACTTGTACGTATTCTTAAACGCAGCATACTTTCCTTTTATAGCACTAGAGAACTCCTTTATTGTTACCAAAAAATCTCTTGCAACTAAAGCCACTGAAAAATAAACCTTTTTAAGTTTTGTATATTTATATACTTCACCACAATTCGGACATCTATACTTAGCCACTTTATCAGATATCTTCATTTTTTTTTTACATTTAGGGCATTTTAAAACTATCTTTCTCACAACCTACCTCCTACTTTTCAAGGTACTCTTCTACGTCTGCCGCTACATCTTCAAAGCCTTTAAGTTCAGAAACTTTGGAATAGACACCAAAAAGCTTTATCTCTAAATTTCCAACAATGCCCACACTGGGATCTTTACCAATTTTTAGGGCCCTTTTTACCTCTTTGCCTTCAACCCTTACCGTAAACATGCCGCCTTCAAACCCGATTACCTCAACTTGAGAAATGAGATTTTTTAACTCCTCAACCTTCTCCTTTTCTTTCCTTTTTTCCGAGTTCAACCTTTTTACCTCTGCCCTTTTTTTATTCTTCTTCTCTTCTAAACACCTATTCTTTTTTAGTTTAGATTTAACCTTCCCCCTGTCTTTTCCACGGGGTTTGTCCTTTCCTAATCCCTTTTGCATGACCTTCTCCTTCTTTCTTATTCATAAGACATTATATCTTAAAAACCGTCCTCGTGCAAAATAATATTTCATGCCATATAAATCGCTTTTATCTATCCTATGGCTCTGTTTGATAAAATCCTTTCGCCCCTTTAATAAATAGCTTAGGAAAATTTTTATGCTAAAATGTAACTTTACGTAAGGATATTAAGTCTAAATAATGGATTGATACTCTAAAAACTTTAAAACGACTCAATAAATATATGTAAAACTTCTCGATAAAATAGTATAATAAAGTATGATACGCGCTAACCCTAAATACAGAAAAAGGAGGATCGCTAACATGCTGATAGACCTTCATAATATGAACTATTACGAGGCCATAAGATATTTTATCAGAAGATATAACGAACTCTTGAAAAGCGGTAGGACAGAGTTAATAGAAGTCGTTCACGGTTACGGCGCCAGCGGCAAGGGCGGGGTAATCAAGAGGAGGCTGCAAGCTTACCTCAAAGAACACCGCGATTACCTAGATTTCGAGCTCAACTCAAGTTCAAAAGGGATAAATCAAGGCTGCACATTGGTGCTACCAAAGAAAATTCTACCAGAACTAAAAGATATCTTAGAAAACGATATTTTGGATTACTGCAGCAACACTCCAAGAACAATGGAGAAAATAACAGGGCACCTTTTCAAAAAATATGAAGAGAAAAAAATAAAAGAAACAGTTAGATCACTTGCAAAAAAAGGTCTTCTGTCAGAAGAGTTAAAAAAACGCAGTGTGGCTTATGCGAGCAAACGTGACTAGCGCAAATTTTGATGAAAAAAGAGGTGGAAAATTGAAAAAAATATTTATTTTATTCATAGTATTAAGTTCACTGACATTTGCAACAGAGAGGTTTGATAGACTAAATTGGGGGGATTCCGCTTTTCAAGTTAAGCTTACCTACCCAGCTGCAAAAGAGATAAAATCAGAATCCGGAATCACGGTGTTGTCTTCAGATTATCCGGAAGAAGACGTGGACTGGTACAAGTTTTCTTTCCAAAACGACAAGCTTTACCAGATCGAATTAAAATATGACAACAATATCAGCTTCGAAGACCTGGAAAGTATCTACAGCGACCTTGTCGAGTCCTACGGAATTTCAGAAAGCAAGGAAGTAGAGTATTCCGAAGGCGGGTTTAATTTTATAGGAAATGAAAAAATTTGGACTCAAGGTGACTCGCTTATAATTTTAAGGGGAATAGACAAATACGATTCAAACGACGATATAGTGGAATCCGAGCTTTATCTTATACACCGTCAGCTATCTGCATTGCCAAACAAAAAATAATAGAACTTTTAAAAAATCCCAGTTAAACCTGGGATTTTTAATTTTACTTAAAATCAACAAAATTTATGTTTTCTTCATTTTCAGAACATAGCGTTCTAAAATACAGATTTTTACATCGTTTTTTCCTTCAAAAAAATCCATTCTATGACAACTCTTTTATCCCTTTAAAATTCATATCAAAAAAAATATATTTTATAAAAATGATTCTAA
>QKCP01000138.1 GCA_003246855.1 Ilyobacter polytropus | reverse complement strand
ATTTCATTTTTTTCCAAATAATTTTATAGAAATTTCCATTAAAATATTTGTGTTTTGTATTCGTCATTGGAACATATAAAGGGATCTCATTATATAACTCTATGTACTCATCTTTTTGAGAAACTAGTATGATATCTTCTATATTTGAATTTTCCAACTGTTTTAAAGAAAACCAGTTAAAAGAGCCGTGCGGCTTTAATATTTCCATTTTTATTTCATCAGCATAGCTCCCAATATTTATTTTTTCTGTTTCATAGGGACTTGATTTTAGCGAAACTCCGTAATCATACCTTATATTTTCTCCAATATCGTCTATTGCTTTTTCTAAAAACAGGTCATAATTAAAAGTGATTATCAAAATTTTATTTTCCGCACAGTATTTCAAAAACTCTTTCAATAATACAAAGGTTTTTTCGTTGGGTTCGTACTCATTTACAGACGCATGTATATACTTTAAAAGTTCATACTTTATCTCGGCAAAGCTCTTTTCTTCCTCAAAAGAATAAAATATCTCTTTTGAAAGAATATAGCTTACCAGGCTTTCCACATTTTTGAAATCAAAATAATAATTTCCATTTTCCTTTATTCTGTCAATCATATCAAACAACTTTGGAAACTTATTTTTCTCCTTATCTAAAAATAAATCTTTAATCGTCGGCATATCACTGCAAAATGCCTTGGAAAAACCGGCTCCCAATATATATATCTTATCGTACAGATTAGTTTTTATCATCTTATAAATCAAATCCTTCACTATATTATAGAATCTACAGTAACTGCTATAAGGTCCTTGAGAGCTTTAGAACACTTTTATTAATTTTACACCTAAGTTTATCCTTATATTATGCCTTTTCCTGGACGAACTCTATCACGACTCCGTCAGGGTCTTCTACAAACAAGAGCTTTGTCCCATTAGGAGTCTCAAAAGGCCCATTTTTTATAGACACCTTGTTTTCCTTGAGAAGTCCGACTACCTTTTCCATGTTTTCTACAAACACACCCATTGCAACGTTGGATCTACAGCCCTCCCTCTCACTGTGGGCACCGTCATCCACCAGCTCCACAGTTATTTCCCCTTCATTTTTCAGGAAAACCAAATGCAGATTTTCATTTGGTCTAAGTTCCCTTGCTATCTCCATACCAAAAACTTTTTTATAAAATCCTATGGATTTCGCCATATCGGAAACGTGTATTGTAAAAAGGCTTATCTTCATAAGGCACCCCCAAACTTTTCTGATTTTACTTCAATTCTGATACGAGTTTCTCTATTTTTGCTATAGTCTGCTCCCTGTTCTTAAGAGGAGCCTTAAAATCAGCTTCTGCCAAAAACTTATTCCACTTCATGGCCATTTCCATCTCTTTTAAAGTATTTCCCATACCACCTTCGTGGCAGCAGAAGACCACAACGTTTTTACCCTCTATGTCATTTTGGCTGAAAAATGTCCTTAGAGGCGGGGAATATGTCCACGCCCATACCGGGCTGCCTACTATAAACGTATCATAAGCGTCTGTATCCAAATCATATTCTTTAAGAGGCGGAGTTTTCTTCATAAAAGCCTGCCTGCCACCCCAAACATACTTCATAAAACCGTGACTTTTTATCTCCTGTGCAGGCTCTATCCTCAACATATCGCAGCCCAACCTAGAAGCGATCTCGGTAGCTACAAAATGGGTATTCCCTTCAAAAGAATAATATATTAAAATAGTTTTCCCGAGTTCCACTACTTCATCCCTCCTTTTACTTGTCCTTCTAATATAATAAAATACTCCTTTGAGATTAAAATCCTACATTTTAAAAATTTTATTTTTTTATAAAATTAGACTTTTTTTTTATAATTTAAGTCAAATACTTGGAATTGATAAAATACTGATATTTTTTGCTCAAAATTTTGGAAAATATAAACAAAAATGCTAAAATTAATATGAGGAAAATAAAAAACTTGAAGCGAGGTCATACTATGAAGAACATTAAAGAGATCATTGTATTTTCTTTTATTGCTTTAGCTACAAGCGTATCTGCAAGCAATTTTAACACTGTGAAAGTAAGCGCAGACGTCCTAAACGTCAGGGCAGCTGACAATATTGATTCAGAAATAATCGGAAAATCCATAAAAGATTCCATCCTTTATACTGTCGGCGAGAGCGATGACTGGTTAGAAGTCAATCTCGGAAAAGAAACTGGCTGGGCAAGCAAAGATTACTTAGAAGTTTTAAGCGAATCCGTTCCGGCAAACGTAACTGCATCCGCACTAAATATGAGGGAAACCCCGGACAAGGACGGAAATCTACTCATGAAGCTTCACGAAGGGACAGCCCTTGAAATACTCGACAAATCCGGAGACTGGTATCAGGTGGAATATAACGGTGTCGTAGGATATGTTTTCGAAAAATATGTAAGTATAAATGAAGAAGAAATAATTCCATCATTATCACAAATAGAGGAGATAGCTCCAGTTATAGAGTTCGCTAACGTAACTGTATCTACGCTAAATATGAGGGAAACCCCGGACAAGGACGGAAATCTACTCATGAAGCTTCACGAAGGGACAGCCCTTGAAATACTCGACAAATTCGGAGACTGGTACGAGGTGGAATATAACGATGTCATAGGATATGTTTTTGAAAAATATGTAAGTGTAAATGAAGATGGAGTATTTTCAGCAAAATCACCTAGAGAGGGCATTTCTGCCGTTATAGAGTTCGCTAAGGAAAAACTTGGATCGGAGTACGTGTGGGGAGCAAACGGTCCAAACCAATTTGACTGCTCGGGCTACGTAAAATACGTATTTGAAAACGCCATAGGTGTAGAGCTTCCTAGGACATCATATCTGCAAAGTAGATTGGACAACAAGCTGGACTTCTCGGAATTGGAGAAAGGGGATCTTGTGTTTTTTGATACCTCGAAACAGGGTAGAGTAAATCATGTTGGGATCTATTTAGGGGACGGTAAGTTTATACACGCTTCTTCGGCAAGGAGTAAAAAAAGGGTTACCATATCAGAGCTTTCAAAATTTTATAAAAACACTTTCAAATGGGGTGTCAGGATATAAGTGGATCGGTTTAACCGGTCCTTTTTTATTTTACTTAATATTATATTAAAGCTATTTAAAAACTTTTTTGAGCACAGAGAAAACACTCTAAAATAAAAATAATTTATAATTTCATTTATCTTTCGATTTGGGCGGTTCGTGACTAAAATAGTTGTTTTTTCCTTTTATGACTTTAAATCTATTCAATACTTCAAATTAACTTTCCTGCGGCACCCTAACAAAAACAATTAAAATTTCCTAGTAAGCAAATTTTTATAGAGGATTTATGGGCATAATTTTAATATCTTATAATATAGAGAAATTTTGAAATCGAGGGTGGATAAAATGCGGATTTTTTTTCTTCTAATATTTATCTTAGTCACAGCTACAGATAGTTTTTCAGCGGAATTCTGGGGTGAAGTGAAATCAGAATACCGCATTGAAAACTTAGAGGACAGCAGCTTCCCACTAGAGGCAAAACTTGGAACAGAGTTTTCGGGGGACGATTTCTATTCGGAGTTCGCCATAATAGGGAAAAGCACCGGTTCTGATGAGAGTGTGGACGTTTACAGGGCTCACGTGGAGCTGTACAACGACAAGCTGACACTTGCCATGGGTAGACAAAAGCTAGTTTGGGGATCGGCTTTTATATTCAATTTGACAGATGTTTTCAACGTTGTGGATATAGAAGATCCCAGGTCCGAAAAGATAGGCACCGATTCCATCAGTCTAAAATATAATACCACGGACATGTCGCGTCTCGAAGCTGTGATTTTTAAAAACGACTTGTCGAATAATAATTTCGGTTCAAGGTATACGTTTTTGTTTGGGGATTTCGAATTCATGCTAAACTACCTCAACTATAAGGAATCGGTTTTCGATAATGAAGAAAGCCGTAGAAACGACCTTATATTCGAGTTCAAGGGTGATGTTGAAGTGGGAGTATGGGCCCAGCTGGAGCAGTACTGGAAAGATTCAGACAGCGGCAGTACAGCTGTAGTCGGAACCGACTATACCTTCGATGTCATGCAGAAGACACTCTACACCCTGGCAGAAGGGATCTATGATTTTGGCGAAAAAGCAGCGGCAGTCTACCTTATGTACAGGTATGATTTCAGCGACTTAGCCTCATTCAATCAGAGTGCACTGATAAACCCAAAGGGTGGCTCATTTTTCATAAGCAGTTACCTGGGCTATATATTCAACGACTATATCACCACAAAGGCCGGCGTTAATTTTTATAGCGACATGGAGCAGTTTGGGTTTGAGACGAGCGAGGGAAAACAGCTAGACAACGAGCTATTCTTGGAAATGAAGTTATTCTTTTGATTGGAGGGGGATTACATGGCAATAGTGGAGTTGGATGATTTAAAAAAAGATTATATAAATGGAAAGGTAAGTGTAAAAGCATTAAAGGGCATAACTCTTTCTATAGAAAAGGGGGAGTTTACAGTTTTTGCAGGACCTTCAGGTTCCGGTAAGACAACCCTTCTCAACATAATAGGTGCCATGGACACCGCCAGCAGCGGCAGAGTGGTAGTTGCCGGCCACGATATATCCCAACTTAGCAGAAAAGAAGCCTCTAATTTCAGGAAAGAAAAAATCGGGTTCATCTTTCAAAACTACAACCTGATACCGGTTTTGACAGTCTATGAAAACATAATTTTTTCACTGGATTTGATGAAAAGACATGATAAATCTCATAAAAAGGAGCTCGTAGAAGAAATAATGGCAGACCTTGGGATTTCTGAACTGAGAAATAGGAAGCCTTCGGAGATATCCGGCGGACAGCAGCAAAGGGTAGCTATAGCCAGGGCGCTTGTAAAGAAACCTGACATAATATTAGCGGACGAACCGACAGCAAATCTCGACACCCAGACCGGTGAAAATATAATAGATCTGATGAAAAAGCTAAATCAGGAAAAAAATATCACCTTTATTTTTTCTTCCCACGACCACATGATAATAGAGAGGGCTAATAGAGTGATTGACTTAAGAGACGGCAAATTAGAGAGGTAGGTTACTATGATACTTAAAATGGCGTTCAGGAATATTTTTCGTCACAGAATAAGAACGGTCCTTACCATGGTGACCATGATTGTCGGGATATTCTTGGCCTTATTAGGGGAGGGTATAAACAGCGGTTTAGAAGTGCAGGTAAAGGATATCTATATAAATACTGAGACTGCAGACTACAAGCTGTATGCAAACGGATTTTATGAAGATAAAGAAGATAATGACCAACTTGAGTTCCCGATAGGCAAATCGGACTCTATTGCGGGATTGTTAAAGGGGCATAATTTTTCCCCCAGAATAAGCTTTAAGGGGAGCATCACAAACGGTTTAGAAGAACTTTCTGTTGACATACTCGGTGTAGAAAAAGATATGGAAAATTCAGTATTCAATCGTAAAGGGTATATGGATTCCGGGACATTTCTGAACGAGCCTGAAGGGGTAGTCATAGGCAGCGACCTATTTCAACTTCTTCACCTCAAATTAGGCGATGGAGTAACCCTTATAGCCAGAACATCTAAAAACAGCATAAACGCATATGATCTGTCTGTAGAGGGAGTCATTAAGACCGGCAACCCACTTTTGGATAGTAGGATTGTTTTCATCAACATGGACTTGGCTAAAAAATTTGCAGACACAGAGTCAATAAATGATATCGCCATAAAGGGAGAGTTAAGTCCGGTGCAGATAATGGAATTAAAAAAACTTGGCGTAGATGTGCTAAGCTGGCACGATGAGGTAAAAGGAATTTTAGAGATAGCTCGAATCAGGAGAAAGGCTTTTGCTATAATAAGCTTTACTATACTTCTCATGGCAGGAGTGGGGATCGCCAACACAATGATAATGGCCATGCTGGAAAGGCAAAAAGAGATAGGAATAATGATGGCAAATGGTATGTCTAGAAAGGATATACTGCTTCTTTTTTTAGGCGAAGGCACCATAGTTGGAACTGTCGGAAGTTTTCTAGGGTTTATTTTAGGGACGACTTTTGTCTTATACTATCAGAAAAACGGTATAGCTATAAATTTAGATGCAGCTGGTCTGGGTATGAGCATTCCTATTTCTGAAAAATTATACACATATTTTGATTTAACCAGATCTATAGTATTTATGCTTATCGGAATCTTAATATCTATTCTAGCGATATTATATCCATCAATAAAATCAACAAGGTTGAATCCTATCGAAGTCATAAGGGACTAGGTGAATTGTATGTTGAAGATGGCATTAAGAAATATATTCAGAAACAAAAAACGTAGCTTCCTCACGACCCTTATAGTAATTATAGGTATAGCTGGTATGACCGTTGGGCAAGGATGGCTTATAGGGGCTGAATCCATGTTTACAGAAGAAGGCAAAAGGATAACTGGGGATATCCGGATAACCGCCAAAGATTTTGAAATAAAGGAAAAGTCTCTTGATGTTTCATCGAATATCGAATACATCACCCTCTCAAAAAAAATAAACAATTTTAGTGACGGCATAAGTGGAGTTGCGAGAATAAAATTCGGTGCCGCCATGTTTTATGGCGACGAAGATGAAAAGGGGCTGGGATTTGGTATAGAAGAGGGGGACTACAGTATAGTCGGATTTGATTATTTCATGTATGAAGGCAGATTTTTGGATTTTAATTCTCAGAATGAAATCCTGGTAGGAGAAAAACTGAAAAGAAAGCTGAACCTAAAATTAGGGGATGAAGTCACCCTTTTGACTGCTACCCAGAACGGATCTATCTCCGCATTTAATTATACGGTGGTGGGGTTTTACAAAATGGATAACAGCAGATTGAATCGCAGCTTTTATATTACTTTATCTGATGCCCAGTACCTACTAGATTTAGGAGAAAACTGTACAGAATACCTGATTTTCTTGGACAAGCCTGATTTATCTGATAAAACATTACAATTTTTGAAAGATAATTACGGGGATGCTTTTTTAATAAAAAGCTGGGATGAAATAGGAATAAATAAGTACATTTCAGCTGTTATTCCGATTGTCAGGAATATTTTTGTAAGCATATTGGCAATACTATGCGCCGTCGGCATCTCCAACACCATGATTATGGTAGTATTCGAAAGGAGAAAAGAAATCGGTATATTAAAATCACTTGGGATGGAAACTCCGGAAATTAGGACTCTATTCTGCATAGAGGGAGGGTTAATCGGGTTGATAGGTTCATTTTTTGGAATGCTTATAGGTGGAGGCATCGTTTATTACTATTCGATTATAGGGGTAAATCTTGGTTCAGCCCTTGAGAATATTTCAGATGAAATAAACGTAAAGAGTATAATATATATGAGCTTTTCTTTAAAAATATTGCTAAGATCTTTTACAGTTGGATTTACTGCAGCTATTTTGTCCACACTGTTATCCGTGAATCCAGAACTTAAAAAATCAGCTGTTGAAAATCTTAGAAATGAATAGGGTGATCTTATGAAAAATCTGATTCTTTCCCTCTTTTTTTTAATCGTTACGTGTATCTACCCAGAAACAGCCACTGAGATTTTGGACAAGGTGGACTACAATATGACGCCAGATAAAGTGGTTTATGACGGGGAGATGATCATAACTAAAAAGGATAAAATTTATCACAAGGAGATGAAGATACAGGCGATAGGGGCTGAAAAAGCTTTTATAGAATTTACTTCTCCACCCAGGGACAAGGGAACGCGCTACCTTAGAAACAACGAAAACCTTTGGATGTATTTCCCAAAGGCAAACAGAACTATAAAAATATCCGGCCATATGCTAAGACAAAGTATGATGGGGAGCGATATATCCTATGAGGATCAAACCGACAGGAACAAGCTGAACGAACTATACGATTCCTCTATACTTTCAGAAACAGATGAAATATATACCCTTGAACTGTTGGCTAAAGAGGGGATTGAGACCTCTTACTATAGGAGGGTAATCGACATAGCAAAGGATACCTATACCATAAAAAACTCCAGTATGTACGCCAACTCCGGAAAACTGTTGAAAGTTCTGACAGTAGAAGAGATTCAGCATATAGGGGACAGATACTATATAACAAGCTTTGTAATGGAAGACAAAATAAGGCTAGATTCTTACACGAGGCTAATCTTGAAAAACATAAAAATAGATGTAGACATCTCCGAAGACATATTTACACTTAAAAATCTCGAGAGAAGATAAAGAGGCTGTTGATTTTCAACAGCCTCTTTTTTCTAATGATTTTATTTTTTATCACTTAACTTTTCATGTATGGCGGCAGCAGCCTTCTTGCCTGCTCCCATTGCAAGTATTACAGTTGCGGCTCCGCTTACTACGTCTCCTCCTGCATACACATCCTCTTTTGTGGTCTCCATAGTCTCTTCGTTTACCACTATCCCACCCCATTTGTGGGTATCCATATCTGAGGTTGTCTGC
>QKCP01000044.1 GCA_003246855.1 Ilyobacter polytropus | reverse complement strand
TAAAACTGCTGTTGGGCCTTCGAGGCTATCGAAGGGGAATGGGTTATACAGATGACCTGCACATTGTCTCCTATGCTTTTCAGCTTATCGGCGACTTTGTTCACTGTCTCCCCACCTACACCGGTATCTATCTCATCGAAAACCAGTATCGGTATGTTGTCTACCTTTGAGAAGATTGACTTTAGGGCCAACATTATCCTGCTGACCTCCCCTCCGGATGCTACCTTTGATAGGGGTTTTAGTTCTTGCCCGATGTTTGGGGCTATCAAAAATTCCAGGTTGTCTTTCCCCGTGGGCAATATCCCCTCATTTTCTTCAAAATTCACTTTGAACTTTGCGTCCTTCATATTCAAGTCTTTCAGTTCACCTATCAGCCTGTCTTCTATTTTTTGGGCCAATGCCTTTCTCTCAAGGCTGAGCCTATCACTTATTCTAGCATACTCCTCCGAAACTTGCTCCCTTTCTTTTAGAAGCGTTTTCTCTTCAAGGCCACTGGAATCAAGGGTGTCCAGCTGCCCCCTCAACCTGTCACCGTAAGACAGTATCTCTTCTATAGTAAAACCGTACTTTTTCTTCAAGCTGTTTATTTTATCTAATCTGTCCACAACTTTGTTCAACCTGTACTCGTCTACGTCCACATCTTGCATCAAATTCTCCACACTGTAGACAATCTCTTCTATCTCGTAGTATACCTTTTCAAATTTTCCGACTACATCCTCAAACTCTTTCCCATACTTTGATATGTACTCGATGCTCTTCTGGGCGCCAGACATCATAGACATAACATTTTGCTCATTTTCCTTAAGTATGCTGTATGTGTTGTTCAAGTTTTCCCTTATTTTCCCACCGTTAAAAAGCTTTTTGTACTCTTCTTCTAGCTCATCCTCTTCCCCGGGAACAAGCTTTACAGAATCTATTTCAGAGAGTTGAAACTCATAAAGTTCTTTTTTTTCCTTTAGTTCCTCTCTAGTCTTTTTTATTTCAAATATTCTTCTATCTATCTTTTTGTATCTATCCGACAGTATACCTAAGTCCTCTTTCATCTTTAAGGCTTCGTCACTTAAGAATTTATCTAAAAGCAGCATATGATTCTCTTTTTCTAAGAGCATCTGGTGGCTATGCTGTCCAACCAGGTCAATTAGAGTCCCCATTATTTCTTTCAGGCTGTTCACAGGTACCCTTCTACCGTTTACAAATGCCTTACCCCTGCCACTTCTCTCGAATTTTCTTCTGACAATTATTTCTGAATCCTCTACCTCGATTCCCATATCTTTTAGCTTGTCACACTGCAACTCACTTATTTCAAATATCCCCTCTGCCACTAGGTAGTCAGCATTATCTCTTATCATATCCACGCTGGGTTTCTCCCCTATTAAGAGGTTTACCCCGTCGAGTATTATGGATTTACCGGCACCCGTCTCCCCTGTCAGTACTACAAAGCTGTCCATTATCTCCAATTCAAGTCTCTCTATTATTGCAAGATTTTCAATTCGAAGCTCCTTTAACATAGTCCTCTCCCCATTTTAATTTCTCTCGAAGTACTGAATAATAATCTCTTTTTTCCGGTTTTACCAGTCTGAGCACCTTATCAGAATAACTTATCTCTATATCGTCATATATACCTATACCTACATAATCCTGCCCGTCCACCATCACATATGCCTTTCTATCCTTGTCCTCTAATTTGAAGTTTATAACTTCATTTCCTCCAAGTACTATCGGTCTCATGCTGAGAGTATGCGGAGCTATTGGGGTCAAAAGCATGGCATCTAGTCCTGGCTTGATTATTGGGCCTCCGGCAGAAAGCGAATAAGCGGTAGAACCTGTGGGAGTCGAGAGTATTATTCCATCCCCCCTGTAGGTGTTCACATACTCCGAATTCGAAAATACGCTTATTCTGAGCATCCTGCTGAACCCACCACCCTTGCTCATGACCACATCATTCAGTGCGTAGTAGGTCTTATCATTGTTTATTTTTACTTTAAGCATTTTTCTTTTTTCCACGAAATATTCCCCACGAATGACCTTGTCATACATGTCAAAAGCTTCTTCCTGCTTTACATCCGTAAGAAATCCAAGGCTGCCTAAGTTCACTGCCACTACATCCTTTTTGCTTACTGCTATTTTTTTACTCGCTCTGAGCAGAGTTCCGTCGCCTCCTATGACAACCACAAAATCCGCTTTATCTATATCCTCATCAGATACTACCTCTATCTCATTGCTATCGAAGTAGCTAAGCGACTTCAGATAAAATTCCACAGCCGCATTCTTGTCGGTATTATAAACTATACACACTTTTTTCATAAGTTAAACACCTATTTCCCCTCTTTAAAGCACCCAAAATAAAGCTCTAAAAAAATATATTCGGATTCTCCGACTTAAGATTAAATCTGGTTTCAAAATAAAGATTTGAGTCCCCGTCTTTAGAAAGCCCCAATATACCAATTTTATCGTTTTTATCTACCTGCTGCCCAACTTTCACATTTGTGGATATAAGGTTCCCGTAAATGGTTATAAGGCTGTAGCCGTGATCTATCATCACCATTTTGCCAAGATTCCCAAATTTACCGGCATATATCACCTCGCCGTTAGCTGATGCATTCACAAGGCTTCCGATAGGCGAGTTTATCTCTATCCCAGTACTTTTTACGTCGCCTACAGTTGATTGGCCGAAGTAGATCTTTATAAGCCCTTTCACCGGCTTTACAAGTGTCCCAATATACTTCTTGGCTGTTATTATGTCTACCTTACCCTTCATAGCCTTGGCTCTCTCTCGTATAATCCTATCTATCTCTTTTTCCATCTTGATTTTTTCATTTTTCAGGTTTACAATACGCCCCTCGTAATACTTTTTCTGATTTTTCAACTTACCTACGAGGACGTTTTTTTCTTCCATTTTTCTGTTTATCTGATCTTGTTTAATCCTAAGCTTGTTCCTTAATAGCCCTAGCTGCTCTTTTTCACTCTCTAATACTATCTTTTTTGCCTTAATCTCATTTTGTACGTTTTTTATGGAATTTATCCTTTTTTCATCTTCACCTAAGATGCTTCTTAGCTCCACCTGCATAGAGCCCCCTTTTTTACCAGAAAGCATCCTCTCGTCTCGCATCTTCTGCCAGGCTACCAATTTTTGGCGGTACCCCTCTTCCATCAGCCCTATCTCTTTCGAGCTGAACTCTAAATTTTTCTCACCATACGCCGTCTTTTTCCTTAGTTTCTCATACTCTTCCTGCAGCTGAAAGTGCTCCGCCCTTATCCCTTCCAGGTCTTTTTCTATATCTTTTATCTGTTGTAAAACACTACTCTGCTGCACGCTTATTTTGTTTATGGTTTTATGACTATCCTCTATCCCCTGGTTTATCTTTTCCATCTTTTTTTTCATATCGTCTATTGTGTCACCAAACACAAAACTAAAAATTATGACAAAATATAACATCAATTTCATAAAGTATTATTCCCCACTTATATTTATGCTCTTAACCGATAGGTAAGGTAAAATAATCGTCATGAATGCGACTAATATACCCGTCACGGCCACAGCTTCAAGATTGCTCAAAAGTACTGACTCCAGATTTATTGGCAAGTTTTTATTTTTCACTGCTTCGTAAAGGTTTAAAAATAGCAGCCCCCCTAGCAGAGAGGATACGAATACTTTAGAGATGTTTATAAAGTAATATGGCTTCAGGGCTTGACTTTTCTTCATACCAAGGTACACCCTAGACTTTATATCCTCTAACTGACTTACCAATGCCCCGTGTATAAGGTTATATACGGTTACAAGTATAGGCAGTATAGCAAAGATACCCACGTACATGATAAGTTTTCTGTTTTCCTCTATCCTATTTACTGCACCTTCAATGCTCTGTTCACTATACATTACCTCTATTATATTATTTTCTTTCAACAGTTTCTCTTCCAAAGATTTTAAATTTTCTGGATTTCTAAATGTTATAAGCATAGAGTCATAAAGCGGATTCTCACCCTTTCTTATAGACATCCCCAGTTCCTTTTCCATCTCATTTAAAACCATCTCTTTCGACCTAAACTTGACATACCTAACGTCATCATATGCGAGTATCTTTTTCTCAAGTTCCTCTATCCCAACGTCGGAAGTTCCCTTTTCAATATATACGTTTATTTTGTAGTTGTTTTTTATTTTTTCGTTAAGCTTGACTATATTAAATGAATAAGCAAGAAAAAAATTCAAGACAAAAATCATCAAGGCTAGACTAACCAGGTTCATATTATAATAATTTTTCTTTTTATAAAATATCTCTTCGGTTTCTCTAGAAAAATTCAAAACTCTTTTAATCATATATGGCTCCTTTTTCCAATTTAAGAACTCTATGTTGATGCTCTGCTATCAAAGGTGCATCCTCTGTTATAAAAAATATGGTTTTTCCCCTTTTGTTTAGCTTTTCCAAAAAAAGCATGAGTTTTTCGCAGTCGTCTTTAGTCAAAAATTTTGTGGGGTCTTCCAAGATAAACAAATCACTCCCCCTAACTACTGCTCTTACTATAGCTAAAAGCTGTTTCTCCCTATTATCTAGACTTTCAGGGTAATCATGCTTTTTGTGTAAAAGTCCAAAAAAATCCAAAACCCTATCAAGCTTCTCTTCACTTAGACTATTTTTCCCTACGGATAAGTCTAATGCATAACTCAAATTTCCATAGACACTTTTAGATGATATAAGCTTGAAGTCGCCGTATACTATTGAAGTCTTTTTCCTCAACAAGGCGAACTCCTTTTCGCTCATCCTATTTATATCTTGGCCCATTATCATCACAGAACCGTTTTTTAGTCTGTTTTGATTATATACCAAACCTAAAAGAAACTCCTTCTCTCTACTGTCCGAATAAAGCAGATAACAAAATTCCCCAGCAGAAACTCTTAAGTTTAATTTTTTAAATATTTTTTTTAACCCTTTTTTATAATCTACTTCCACTATTTTTAGCAAAGGATTTGTCCTCCTATACATTTATAATATAAAGGCGACTGTAAGCCGCCTTTATATTATAAAATATTTAAGAGTTTTTTTAAACCCCCTTATAGATTTTCCTTTATTTTTTTAATTATATTATCAGAACTAAGTCCGTACACCTTCATCAGTTCAGCTCCGTCCCCACTTTGACCGAACTCGTCGTTGATACCTATCTTAACAACTTTTGTCGGATGCATTTCAGAAAGATATGAAGCCACTACACTTCCTAGCCCTCCTACTACTGAATGCTCCTCTGCAGTCACTATAAACTTGGTTTCTTTAGCTGCTTTCAGTATTGTTTCTCCATCTAGCGGCTTTATAGTCCCTACATTTATAACCCTTACAGATATTCCTTCTTCCTTCAGTTTCTCAGCAGCATCCATGGCTTCCGCTACAAGCATACCTGTAGCAGCTATGGTCACATCAGATCCGTCCATTAGTGTGCTCGCCTTCCCTATTTTGAAGTCATACGACTCGTCAAAAAGTACAGGTGTATTTAATCTACCAAATCTTATGTATACAGGTCCGTTATGTTCAGCCGCAGCAAATACCATTTTTTCAGCTTCTGTTGCGTCAGCAGGGCACATAACCGTCATACCCGGTATAACGTTCATAAGAGCTATATCTTCTATAGACTGATGCGATCCCCCATCTTCCCCTACAGATATCCCTGCATGCGTAGCGCACACTTTCACGTTTAAATTACCGTATGCCGCTGTATTTCTTATCTGCTCATAGGCTCTTCCTGAAGCAAATATAGCAAATGTAGATGCAAACGCTATCTTGCCTGTTGTAGCAAGACCTGATGCGGTTCCTATAAGGTCGGCCTCAGATATCCCCACATTTATATGCCTGTTAGGGAAATCTTTTTGGAATATCGCAGTTTTTGTGGATTTGGAAAGATCCGCGTCTAAGACCACTACATTTTCATTTTTTTTCCCAAGAGCCGCCAAAGCCTCTCCATAGGCTTGTCTTGTAGCTTTTTTCATCTATATTAACCTCCAATTTTTTTCTTAGTTATCTATCTGTTCAATTAATTCTAATTCTTTTATGGCTATTTTAGCTTCTTCTTCTGTCGGAGCTACGCCGTGGAATTCGCATACATTTTCCATAAAGGAAACCCCTTTACCTTTAGTGGTTTTTGCTAGTATTAGTGTCGGTTTACCCTTTGTTTCTCTAGCAGAGTCAAGAGCAGCTATTATTTGTTCAAAGTCATGCCCATCGATTTTTATTACATTCCACCCAAAGCTTTCCCATTTTTTATCTAGAGGCTCTACCCCCATTATGTCTTCTACATTCCCATCTATTTGAAGGTTGTTAGAGTCTACAAAAGCAACGACATTGTCTAATTTATAGTGCGCCGCTGTCATAGCAGCTTCCCAAACCTGCCCCTCCTGGAGTTCTCCATCTCCCATAAGTACATAACTCCTGTAATTCTTTCCGTATATTTTAGCCGATAATGCCATACCGTTTGCTACCGAAAGTCCTTGCCCCAGTGAACCGCTTGAAATTTCCACACCAGGAACTTTTTTCATGTCAGGGTGCCCCTGAAGCATAGCTCCAAATTTTCTTAGGTTCCAAAGCTCACTCTTGTCAAAATAACCTCTTTCAGCAAGTGCTGCATATAAAAGTGGTGCTACATGCCCTTTACTCAAAACGAACCTGTCTCTCTCCTCCATTTTAGGATTTTTAGGATCGATGTTCATTTCATGAAAATATAGCGTCGCCACTATATCAGCAGACGAAAGTGACCCCCCAGGATGACCAGATTTTGCCGCACATACCATTTGGACAATGTCTTTCCTGATCTCATTCGCCTTCTCTTTTAACAGTTGAATATTTGACATTATTTTCTCCTTTCAATGTTTTCAAATATATTACTTAACGGACAAATTATATTAAATATTTAAACATGTTGTCAAGTTCAATTATTCACTTTAAGCCAGAGTTTTATAGCTTCTGCAAGTGGTTCAACAGCCCAATTAAAAAGTTCGTCATATTTAAAATAACCTGTTCCAAAGTATACTAATAGATACAAAGTCAGTGGCCTAAAAAGCCTCTTCTCCTTTTTTGCCTCTTTGAAAAATATAAGTAAGCCTATTATTAAAAAAACAAGGTATTCACTGCTGGTCTGCATAAGCTTTACTGCAATGAAGTTGCTGAAAAATATTGAGGATAAAAAAAATACCTTGCTGAATCCTTCTCCCATAGACATTCCAAAAGGAAAGTACACTAGTGCACCTCCTACCCATCTTTGCGGAAAGTAGTCATATGCCAGGTGTATCACTACAGCCATTGAAAAAGAGATAAGAAAATACCTGTATTCCTCGCCGCCGCCATTTTGATAGACTGCGTATAAAAGGAATAAAATAAATGGGCTGTGAGTGAATGCGGATCTGTGCTTAAGCCTCAATTTAAAATCCCAGTCAGGATACTTCACTCCGATCAGAAAGGTCAATATCCCTATTATAATACCTGTTTTACTTATATCTTCCAAGTTTATAACAAAACTCTCCATATCTACACCATTCTCTTCCTAATATCAGCTCAAAAAAAGGGGGGACACTTCCATCTCCCCCCATTATGTTAAATTATTATTTAACTATTTTAGAAACAACTCCAGATGCTACTGTTCTTCCACCTTCTCTTATCGCGAATCTTAGTCCTTCTTCCATCGCAATTGGGTGAATTAACTCTACTGTCATCTCGATGTTATCCCCAGGCATTACCATTTCTACTCCTTCTGGTAGGTTTACTGATCCTGTGATGTCTGTTGTTCTAAAGTAGAATTGTGGTCTGTATCCTGTGAAGAATGGAGTATGTCTTCCACCCTCTTCTTTAGTTAGTACGTATACTTCTGACGTGAAGTCTGTATGAGGAGTGATTGATCCTGGTTTTGCTAGTACTTGTCCTCTTTCTACGTCGTCTTTCTTGATTCCTCTTAATAGAGCTCCGATGTTGTCTCCTGCTTGTCCTTGGTCAAGAAGTTTTCTGAACATCTCTACTCCTGTACAAGTAGTTGTTTGAGTGTCTCTGATACCTATGATTTCTATAGTTTCTCCTACTTTAACTACTCCTCTTTCTACTCTTCCTGTAACAACTGTTCCCCTTCCAGTGATTGTGAATACATCCTCTACTGGCATTAGGAATGGTTGGTCAACTGGTCTTGCTGGAGTTGGGATGTAAGAATCTACTGCACCCATAAGTTCCATGATTTTTTCTTCCCACTCAGCTTCTCCGTTAAGAGCTCCTAGTGAAGATCCCATGATTACTGGTACGTCGTCCCCTGGGAATCCGTATTCAGATAGTAATTCTCTTACTTCCATTTCTACTAGTTCTAGTAGTTCTTCGTCGTCTACCATGTCACATTTGTTTAGGTATACTACGATGTAAGGTACACCAACCTGTCTAGAAAGTAGGATGTGCTCCCTTGTTTGAGGCATTGGTCCGTCTGCTGCTGATACTACTAGGATAGCTCCGTCCATTTGAGCTGCTCCAGTGATCATGTTTTTTACATAGTCAGCATGGCCTGGACAGTCTACGTG
>QKCP01000112.1 GCA_003246855.1 Ilyobacter polytropus | reverse complement strand
AGTCAGCTCCCTCTCTTCCAACACCAACAACCACTTTTTCGGCAAGGTACTCCCCATTTTTTGTCCTTACACCTTTTATCTCCCTGTTTTCAATTATAAAATCTTCTACAGCCTCATTAAACCTTACCTTTACCCCTTTGTCAACCACGTACTCGTACAGTTCCCTGTAGAGCTCCTGTGCCTTCTCCGTTCCCAAGTGTCTCACCGGACAGTGTATCAGTTTCAGATTGGCCTCTATAGACCTCTTCCTCACTTTTTTCATCTCCGAGCTTTCCGTCTCGCCGTGCACCTTTAGATCAGCCCCAAATTCAAGGTACACCTTGTCTACATACCCTATCATTTCCCTGGTATTTTCGATACCTATGTACTCAGGTAACTGCCCCCCAACTTCATGCGACAGGGAAAGCTTACCGTCTGAAAATGCGCCGGCTCCGGCCCAGCCGGTAGTTATCCCGCACGGCTTGCAGTATACGCATTCACCGCTGTTTTCAGGCTTGGGGCAGTTTCTCGAATATATGTCCCTCCCCTTTTCTAGTATAAGTATGTTCAGGTCGCTAGAACTCTTCACCAGTTCGTAAGCTGTAAATATGCCTGTTGGCCCCGCCCCAACAATGATGATATCATGCCTTAACATAAATTTTTCCTCCATTCTTTTTCATTCTCTCTCCACATCTTTTCAAAACAAATTAAAAAGACCCAAGCATATACCCTCTCCAAAGTATATACTTAGATCTTTATAATTTCATCTATTCCATCTTGTCTTTTCATCTGCTCGCAGTGTACAGTTATTCCATGGTATAAGGTTAAAACAAAACTGCATATTGGTTTTGATTCCTGATAAACGTACCAACGACTCATAGTTTTCCTCCAAATTATTTTTTTCAACCAAAAGGAATTTTAGCATAGAAGACAGGTTTATACAAGATTTTTCTACTCCCCGTCCCAGTCTATATTGCAGTTAAAAGCATTATCCTCTACGTCGGCATGTATCTCTCCGTTATTCATGTCGTAATTCCAACCTCCGTTATTTTCCCCCTGTACTTCCGTTGCGAGTTTGTTCACATAATCTACGCCTGTGACCTCTCTCGATTTCTCATATTGGCCGAAAGAGGGGGTATATGGCATCTTGTCTTTTGTGTAGAAGTTTTTAAAACTCAGGGTTGTTCTAGAAGAACTGGCCTTTTCCAAAGCCTCGTAATTTGCGACAAGATCCGGATTTTCACCGGTTTGTGAGTAATAAGTCGCAATGGATTTCCTTAGTTTACCTAGTTCCTCCTGCAAGCTGGCTATCTTGGAGGCATCGCTTACGTAGTCCACCTTAGAAACCACAAGTACAATAGCAATTGCCACTATTCCAAATGTTATCAATAGTTCTATAACAGTAAACCCCTTCTTCATACACATCCGCCTCTATCAAAAGTTTCTAGCAATAAAATTATACTACAGCCCCTTGTAACTTGTCAAAATAAAAAGGGCATGTAACCACGCCCTATAATCTATTCTACTCTTCTGACCAGTCAATTCCTTGGTCGTAAGCCGTCGTAGGAAGGTCAGCCCTTATACTTCCGTCACTTGAATAATAAGCCCATCCTCCATCACTGTTATCCAATCCGACAGTTGCTACCCCGGTTATTTCATTTGTTTTAACAACAACACTTGTCCCACTGGTAAATGCAGGTGTTATTGGAGACTTCGACTTCGAATAATAATCTGTGAAAGATACACCATCAGCTGCGACGCTATTTAATGAATTTTCATTACCTACTAAATCTGGGTACTCGTCGGTTTTTGCGTAAAACATGGCTATGGCTGTCCTCATGTTTGCCAGGTTACCCTGTACGCTAGCGGCCTTCGCAGACTCGTTTACGTCTCCAAACTTAGGCAGGGCTATTGCAGATAAAAGACCTATTATAGCCACTACTATCATAAGTTCAATCAGTGTAAATCCTCTTTTTTTCATTCTAGTCCTCCCTGTATGTTTTTAACTTGTAGTTCTAACTTTACTCTTAACCTTATTATACTATGTTCCAAATTTACCTATCAAATTGTTCACAAACCTTTTACCTCTTGGGCATTATAAATGCTGCTCTTTTTACTATGACGGCCTGTTTCGGCAGGGTAACTTCAACTTTTAAAGGTCCCCTCTTCACAGATATCCAGCCAAGTCCCTTAAATACAAGTTCTTCCCCGTCTTCTACTTCCCACACCTCGGTTTTCTTCTCCAGTGCTAGGTATTCATCCTTGCACTCTCCGCAAGGCGGGACCAGGATTTCCCCTACATGTTCTCCCATAAGCATCTCTACCCTATCTTCGTTGGTTTCATGGAAATTCACGTCTTTTGCAGCAAAAACTGAAAATATCGGCTTGAGCTCGTCATCTGTCAGCACTTTGAGCATCACTAGCCCCCCTAAAAATAGCACCCTGTCTTTTTTCATCTTAAAAGTCTTCCTGGATATCTCGTTTGAAGGTACTAGCTTCAGGTTACACTCCTCACACACCATATCGGAAATACGCCCTCTAGGGATTATCCCAGGGGTATCGTAAATTGTAAGCTCCGTACCAGGTATCTTATTTTTAATGGTCTTAAGGGTCGTTCCAGGATACTTTGATACTGTTACAAAGTTTTTCCCGGCAAAAAGTCCATTTATAAGGCTTGATTTCCCTACGTTAGTAGTCCCGACTACGGCTATATCTCCGCCGTTTTTGAAAAAATATTTCAGTTTTCTTACCACACCATTAACACCGTAATTTTGCTTTACACTTAACACCGCGTAGTCCAGTACGTTCAGTCTCTCCTTGTCTGCCCTCTCTTTTATCCAGTTAGCCACTTCAGACGGATGTTTTTTGTCCGGGATAAGGTCTATCTTGTTAACAGCAATGATTATCTTTTTGTCCCTTATAAGGTCTAACACTTCTTTGTCGAAAGAACCTTCAAAGTCTATTATGTCGACTACAAAAAGTACCGCATCCATCTTTTTTAAAGTTTTCCTTACCTCATTTTTGTAGTCCTCATCTTTTATGTCTACAGGAACATATGACCCGTAGTTTTTTATTCTAAAACACCTTTTGCACACAGGGTCCCCTTTCTCTATATAAACCTTTTCAGGTAAATATCCAGGAGCCTTGTCGTCATGTGTTTGTATATCAATACCACAACCAATGCATTTCTTTTTCAAATTTATCCTCCTTACAATTTTTCCACACTTATGTTAAGGTTCGTATATATGCATATAGAGCCGGCTATTTTAAGCCCCTCCTCGGCTATTTTAGCCGCACTTAGATTGCTATGCACATACAAAGCCTTAGCAGCAGCGTATGCAAATGACCCTCCAGAACCTATAGCAGCAATATTATCATCAGGCTCTAATACGTCTCCATTACCGGACACTATCAAGATGCTGCTTTTATCCGCTACAACCAGCATAGCCTCCAACACTCTTAAAGCCTTATCGTTACGCCACTCTTTTGCCAGTTCTACAGATGCTTTTTTTAGATTACCACCAAATTCATCCAATTTGCTTTCAAATTTATCGAAAAGGGCAAATGCATCTGCAGCAGTCCCTGCAAATCCAGCCAGTATTTTATCATCGTATAACTTCCTTATTTTTTTAGCAGAATTTTTTACAACAATTGTATCGAAAGTGACCTGCCCATCACCGGCTATGGCGACTTCCTGTCCTTTTTTCACTGCAAGTATGGTGGTTGCTTTAAATCCGTTCATTTCAGCCTCCTAATCATTTTTGTAAAAATACGTTTTGTCGTAGTCTATCTTTAGATTTTCGTCGTATTCTGTATATATTTTGGTGCTCTCTATACTTATATGCCCCATTAACTCCTGCAGATAGTATATATCCATCCCATGCTTCAGCATATACAGCGCAAAACTGTGCCTAAAAGTGTGTGGGCTTACCTCTTTTTCTATCCCAGCCTTTTGGGCGTACCGTTCAATAAGTCTCCTAAGTGACCTATCACCTAACCTTGTCCCTCTGCTGTTCATAAGGAGTATGTCTCTGTTGTACTCCTCGCCATATTTTTCAATTTTTGCCTGCCGGTATTTCAAATACCACTCTTTTGCCGTTTCGCTAAAAAATACTGTTCTCTCATTTTTATTGGAACTAAATATTTTTAGTTCTCTTTTTTCCAGGTCAAAAAGTTTTTCGCTCAGTTTCAAGAGTTCATTTGCCCTTATACCGCTAGAATATAGTAACTCTATTATAAATCTATCCCTTATGCCATTTATCTTTTTTGTATCTATTGCCTCTCTGAGCTTTTTTATCTCCTCAGTGTTAAGAACTTCTGGCAGTTTTATCTTAAAGTTTGGGCTGGTCAGAAATAAACTGGGGTTTTTTTTAATCAAGTTATGGATTTTCAGGTATTTAAAGAAGCTCCTCATGGTAGAGAGTTTTCTGTTTATAGACCTCTTTGAGATTTTATCCTCACTGTTTAAACTATAAACAAAAGCCCTTAAGTGTACTTCCTCTACGCTGTTCCAGTCAACGATATTCTCACTTCCATCCAAAAATTCCCTCAACTGGTAAAGATCCTTTTTATATGACTTTAACGTGTTTTCACTCTTATTCTGAGCAAATCTCTCATAGTATATAAAATCTTTTATAGCCTTTTCCATGCAATCACCCTCTGGATTATCAGAATATGTTTATGTTCTCTAACTCTTTATCCAAATACTCAAGCGCTCTCTCTGCTAGCTTATTATACCTTTCCCTTTTGTCCCTTATCTTCTTGCCTTCAAGGCTCCTAATTATCCCAAAATTTGGCCCTATAGGTTGAAAGTCCTTTTTTTCCTCAGTTATATATTTTATTATAGCACCTGTAGAACTCAAATCTTCCAAAACAAATTTATTCTTGCCTTCCATTCTGTTGTACAGGTTAACTGCTGACATAAGCCCCGTTGCAATGGCTGCTACATATCCTTCGGATCCAGTTATCTGACCAGCAAAAAAGACATTCGGGTGCTCCTTTAAGCTCAGATCATCGTTTAAAAGTTTTGTTGAGTTGATAAATGTATTTCTATGCATGACCCCGTACCTTACAAAATCAGCCTTCTCAAGCCCAGGTATCATTTGAAATACTCTTTTTTGCTCTCCCCATTTTAAGTTCGTCTGAAATCCGACCATGTTATAAAGTTTGCCATCCTTGTCGTCCTGTCTCAGCTGTACAACTGCATAATCTCTAGTTTCTGTCCTAGGATTGGTAAGTCCTTTTGGTTTTAGAGGCCCGAAAAGAAGTGTCTTCTCTCCCCTGACGGCCATCTTTTCAACCGGCATGCAGGCCTCGAAGAGTTTCTCTTCCTCAAACGTTTTTATAGGCATCCTCTCTGCATTTATAAGGGCATCATAAAAGGCATCATACTCTTCTTTATTCATCGGGCAGTTTATGTACTCCCCATCGCCCTTATCATATCTAGACTGAAAATAAACTTTATCCATGTCTATAGATTCTAGAGTAACAATTGGTGCAACTGCGTCATAAAAATAGAGGTAATCATCCCCCGTCAGCTTCTGTATCTCCTTGGCTATACCTTCGGAAGATAGCGGTCCGGAAGCCACTATGACGTAGCTGTCTTTCGGGAGCTCTGTCAACTCTTCGTTTACAATCTCTATATTTTCCATATTTCTTAGTTTATTTGTTATAAGTTCAGAAAATCCCTCTCTGTCTACTGCCAAAGCTTGTCCGGCTGGGACTTTGGTTTCGTCTGCTATCTCAATCAAAAGGGAGCCCATTCTCCTGAGCTCTTCTTTCATAAGTCCAGAAGCATTTGATACAAGGTTTGACCCAAGTGAGTTGCTGCAAACTAGCTCTGCAAACTTATCCCCTGTATGAACCTCTGTATTCTTTTTTGGCCTCATCTCATAAAGTTTTACCTTTATTCCCCTTTTGGCAAGCTGGTAGGCAGCTTCACTTCCAGCAAGACCTGCTCCAACTACTACAACTTCTTTTTTCATCTATTTTAATTCCTTCCCATCTAAAAATTTGACATTATATTTTACATTTTTTATCTAAAAATGTCCACTATTTATTTATATTGAAACATTTCATCTATGTTTTTTACAACTTCGATATAAGTTGCTGTCTCCACCTTTTTTCTGCAATTAGATTTTACACTCCAAATAATCCAGTTAAGACTTAGGCATTAGGAAGAGCTTAATAAAAAAGTAATAGTGCGCGCACTATTACTTTTTACTTTTCTCTATCTTTTTAATATTTTTACACTCAGGATAACCTGTACACGCAAGAAACTTACCCCATCTTCCACGTTTGATCTCAAATGGTTTCCCACACTTTTCACATACCCCGGCATTCCTTAAAATCTCGTCTTCCTCTTCTTTTATCTGGTCTAGTATATCTTTAAGCAATATTATGTCGTTTTCTTCCTGTATTTTTTCTTCTTTCAAAAGTTTTTTTACTTCTGAAGGCAGAGATAGCCTTATATTATCCTCGGCATAATTTTCGCTCTCCAGATACTGGCCGAACCTTCCCCACTTTAAGTAAAGTCTGCTGCCTGTATCTGTAAAAACATCAGTTTCCTTGCCGCGTCTCTCTTTTTCTTTTTCCTCTATGACCTCTTTTATGTAGATCTTACCTTTTTCTATCTCTTCTTTGGATATGTTTACCCCTTTTAAAGATATTCTTCCCTTGCAGTTTTCGTAATCGTCACACTCAAGATATTTACCAAACCTTCCGGTTTTAAGAAGCATAACATGCCCACATCCTTCAACAGGACAAATTACATCTGACTCTATTCTCCTATTTTTTAACTCTTCTACCTCTTTTTCAAAGCTCTCCAGGTATCCTTTTAGGTCGTCATAAAATTCTTTAAGTACGGCTACCCATTCTAGTTCCCCTTCTTCTATGTTGTCTAGTTTTTCTTCCATCTCTGCTGTAAACTTGACATTCATTATTTTCGGAAAATACTTGGACAATTTCTCTTTTACCTCATACCCTAATTCACTCGGTACGAAGCTTTTACCCTCAAGCACTACATATTCCCTCTTTTTAAGAGTGTCTATTATAGTGGCGTATGTTGAAGGTCTACCAATTCCCTCGGCTTCAAGCTTTTTAACAAGTGAAGACTCTGTCAATCTTGCAGGAGGTTTTGTTATCCCTTCTTTTATATCCAGATTGTTTAATTTTAACTGGTCTCCCTCTTTTATCTCAGGAAAGTCACCGGTTACTATCTCATCCTCTTCTTTGAACACCTTGTAGTACCCATCAAAAGTAACCTTGTTTACAACTCCTCTAAACTCATATTTATCGTAGTCGGCTAGTATTGTGAACTGCTCGTACTCTACCGGTGCCAGTTGAGATATTATGAATCTTTCCCATATAAGTTTATAAAGTTTATACTGATCCTGACTCAGGGAGTCTTTTATTTTGTCCGGCTCCATGAATATGTCAGTAGGCCTTATGGCTTCGTGGGCATCCTGTATTTTCCCTTTTTCTTTTTTCTCTTTGTAATTTCCTATATACTCTTTGCCGTATTTATCTTCTATGAATATCTTAGAAGCTTTCTGAGCTTCTTCCGAGACCCTGGTAGAGTCGGTTCTCATATAAGTTATAAGTCCCTTTAGGCTGCCATCTATTTCTAAGCCTTCGTAGAGTGCCTGTGCTACTCTCATAGTTTTAGAGGCAGTAAAACCTATATAAGATGACGCCAACTGCTGCATAGTACTAGTTTTAAGTGGAAGCGGCGGTTTTTTTGTTTTCTTGGCTATTTTGGTCTCTACAACTTGAAAACTCTTATCTGGTACTGAACTTTTAAGCTCTTTTACTACTTCCTCCTCCTTTATCCTAGCTACCTTTTCATCTCCTATTTTATATAGATTTAAATTGAATTGCTCCTCGAATCTACCGGCTACTTCCCAGTATTTTTCTGGTATGAATTCTTTTATCACATCTTCTAGATCACAGATCAGCTTTAAGGCTACCGACTGCACTCTTCCTGCACTTGTGTTTGATGATATAATCTGCCACAAAAGTGGGCTTATCTTATATCCAACAAGCCTGTCAAGTATCCTTCTAGCTTGCTGTGCATTGACCTTGTTCATGTCCAATTTTCTCGGATTTTTTACAGCATCCTGTATGGCAGTTTTAGTTATTTCATTAAACTCTATCCTGTTTGAATCACTTTCATCCAATTTTAAAATCTGAGCGATATGCCACGCTATCGCTTCCCCCTCGCGGTCCATATCCGATGCAAGGTATACTTTATCAGATTTCTTGGCTAAAGCTCTTAAATTTTTTGTGACCTCACCTTTTCCTTTTATTGTAGAATAAGAAGGTTTAAAATTATCCTCCACATCAACGCCCATTTTGGTTTTTGGTAGATCTCTTATATGCCCGTATGAAGCTGTCACCTCGTAATTTTTCCCAAGTATCTTTTTTATAGTGTTTGCTTTCGCAGGTGACTCCACTATTACAAGAGTTTTCTTAGCCAAATTTTTCCACTCCAATCTACTTATTTTATAACCAATAAATAAATTATTAGTAATTTCATAGCTTATTTTTAATTAACTCCCAAAATAAATTATAAATTGTTACTTATTATATTAAATAAAATTTAAAAAATCAAGTTTGATAAACAGAAATTAATTATACTTA